>NZ_JABBWX010000006.1:0-446293 GCF_014161375.1 Microbispora sp. H10830 | reverse complement strand
ATGCCGTCAAAGGAATCCGTCACCGATGAAACCACCGGTTGACGGGGTCATGCATGATTCATGCACTGGCTTTTAGCACACTGTTGAGTTCTCAAGAAACGGACGCGACCACCATCACCCGAAACCCTCTGAAGAAGGTCCCACGCTCCGGGGCGTTTCACCGTTTGTTTTTCTTTTGTCTTGCTGTTCTTAATTCTTCCCGACCGGCTCTTCCGTGTCAAATCCGCCCCACCGGGACTTATTTGACCCGAAACCCGCCGACCGACAGGAATTCGACCACCCCGTTTCCGGGGCAACCCCTCTAACTTACCCGAACCCTCAGCCCGGCGCAAAACCACCGAACCAAGAAGATCGAAAAGCGAGAGGAGCCGCCGGCAATCAACCCGCGCACACACAAGACAACCACCGAAGTGATCGTGGAGGAGTGCGCCGAACCGCGCCGACACCACAAGATTACCAGGGTCCGGCACCGCCATGACCCGGTTCGAGAACAACGCCCCCACGGCTCGGGCTATTCCCCGCCGGGGCCGGCCCGGCCCGGGCGTCCGGTCGTCCAACACACCAGCCCGCGGCGGCTGTTCCCGCAGGTCGGGACCGGGAGCGTGCCCCGTCTCCCGTACGCGGCAAAACGGGCGAGCGAGCGGGGACAACCAGATCCGGCTCTCAGGCATCTACTTAGCGCCGCGGCGATCAGCCTGCACGGCACGGACGATCGGGGAGGCACGACGTGAGGGACGACAGCCGCGCATGGCCGTCGTCCTCGCGTTCCGCGACGGCTCCACGTGGCCGTCGTTGTCCCACGCAACCGAACGTCAAGCCGCTCGCAATCGCCCCGCGCTACGAAGACGATGCGGAAGTCCCCGTACGGCGCCAACCCGGCCGCCCGGACTTTCGTCGCTGGAGGTGGCCATCATCATGCGGTCGGAGTTCGACGACATCCGTGCCCACATCACCGCCGAGCCGCCGCGGCCGAGCGAGTTGCTCGAGCTCGCGCACTCACTGCTCGACGACCTGGAGCAGTTGCGAACCCGCGAGGCGATCCTGCGCTCGCACTACCTGGCTCTGCTGACCGCCGCTCGCGCCACCGTGGCGGCCGACGGCGCCGGGCACCCGGTGCCGCTCACCTTCCTCCAGCACGAACTGGCCGAGCACGGGCAGCTTCCCGACGGTGAGCAGGCGCAGCGGATCTTGTCGGACGCCGCGGCCGCGCAGTCCATGCTCGCCCACCTAGACGAGCCCGCGGGACCCCGGCGGTCCCGCGCCGCCCGCGCCCCCCTCTGCGGCGGTGTCAGCCGCAGTCTGCGGGGCTGAGGGGCTCAGCCGCCGGGGATGAGCTCGTGCACGAAGACGACGTTGGGGTAGGCCGGGTTGTCGGTGTACCCCTGGACGTTGCCCAGGTAGGCCCGCTGATAGTTGGACACCCACGGCACCGCCACCACGGCCTCCTCCTCGATGAGCTTCCTCTGGAGTTCGGCGTACGCCCTCTCCGCGGCGGGACGGTCGTTCGTCAGCAGTGACGGCAGACGGTCGATCTTCGCGTCGACGTCCCTGTCCTTGAGGTAGGTGAGGTTGAAGGACACCGGCTCCGCGCTGTGGAAGACGTTGAGGAACCACGAGTACGCGTCGGCGTAGTCGGGCCACCAGTACATGACGAGGATGTCCTGGCGCTTGGCCGGGTCGGCGGACTTGCCCTGGTCCCACTGCTGGGTCCACTGCATCGCTTTCGCATCGAGCTGGACGTTCAGCTCGGCGAGCGCGCTCCTGAGCCTGCGTACGAGCAGTTCCTCGTCGTCGTCCCCCTGCGCGTACGTCAGTGTCAGGCGCAGGGGCCTGCCGCCCGGGCCGTACCCCGCCTCGTTCAGCAGCGCGGCGGCCCCGGCCGGGTCCTGCTTCTGGGTGAGGCCGGGCGTGTGCCCGAGCAGGCCCTCGGGGACGAGACCGGAGGCTGGCGCCCCCGCCCCCTTGAGCGCGGCGATCAGGCCGTCGTAGTCGACGGCCTTCTGCACCGCCTTGCGCAGCCGTACGTCCGCCAGCGGGCCCGAGGCGGTGTTGAACAGCACGAGCATGTTCTGGAACGACGGCACCTGCAGCGTGCGCACCCCGGCGGTGGTGCGAGCCTTCTGGTACAGGGTCCGGTTCAACCGCCGTACGTAGCTCGCCTCACCGCGCAGCAGCAGCCGGTAGGCCCTGTCGAGGTCGGGCGTCACGCGGAACTCGGCGTTCCGGTAGTGCGGGCCCTCCCAGCCGCCCCAGTAGCCGTCGAAGGCGCGCAGCACCAGTTCCTTCTCGCGGCCCTTCTTCCAGCTCGCCACCGTGTAGGGCCCCGAGCCCGCGTCCCGGCCGGCCTGGAACCACTTCTTGAGGTCACCCGTGCCCGCCGCCTGGGTGTCGTAGATGTACGCGGCGTAGTCGGACGAGGCGATCAGGTCGAGCGGGGCGGCGTACTTGAGCCGGAACTCCACGGTGAGCGGGTCCTTGACCGTGATCTGCTGGACGGAGTCCCAGATGTAGGCCGCGCCGGCCCCCATCCGCTTGGTGCGCTCGATGGACGCCTTGACCGCGGATCCGTCCACCGGCCGCCCGGTGTGGAAGGTCATGCCTGAACGCAGGGTGAACGTCCAGACCTTGCCGTCGGACGAGGCCTGCCAGCGCTCGGCCAGGCGCGGCGCGGCCCTGCGCGTCCGGGGGTTGTACGTCGTCAGCGAGTCGTAGATGTTCTGCATCGCCATGATCTCGTTGGAGTACGAGCTGGCGGGGTCCCAGTCGGTGACGATGTCGAGATTGGACAGATAGACGAAGGTCGAGTCCTTCGTCGACGGAAGGTTCGCGGCCGAGATCTCCGGGACCTGACCTCCGCCGCATCCCGCGAGGGCCAGCACGGCCATCACTCCCAGCACGAGTAAACGGCGCATGCGTGCGGGTCCTTTCCGTGTCTACCATGATCGACGCTACTGCAAGATCACGATCAGACACGATATTTCCGGCTAATCGATCACAGGGCTCTCATCCGACCCACCCCGCTGCTAGTCTCTATCCCTGTCGCAAAAAGGTTTTATGTGAGGCTTGTCCCTCACTGGGCGAGGTGCCATGAGTCCGCGCAGGCGTGACCGGCCGATCAGGTCCCGGCTCATCGGCCTGCTGCTCGTACCGCTCTTCTCGCTGATCGCCCTGTGGGCGGTCACCGCAGGCGTCACGATCGGCGAGAGCCTGAGTCTGCGCACATACAACACGCTGTGGTCCACGCTCCGGCGGCCCGCCGACTCCCTCATCGTCGACCTGCAGGCCGAACGCCTGACCACGGCCCGATTCCTCGGTTCGCACCGGACGGCCGGCCGCGACGCCATGGTCCTGCAGCGCCAGCGGACGGACAGGGCCAGGGACACGCTCCGCACGCTGGCCCTGTCCGACTCCTCCCGCTCGGCCACCACTCCGGCCATGCGTACGCAGGTCGACGAGATGCTTGCGGGACTCAGCCAGGTCGACGAGATCCGGGCGGAGGTCGACGAGGGGGTCTCCGAGCGGCTGCGTGCCATCGAGACCTACAACCTGGTCAGCGACTCCATCTACCGCATGCACTACAGCCTGGCGCTGATCGACGACATCCCGATCTACCAGCAGTCGCGCGTGGTGATCTCGCTCGGGTACGCCAAGGAGCTGCTGACCCGGGAGCAGGCGCTGGAGGCGGCCGCCGGCACGTCCGGCCTCACCGACGAGGAACGCAAGCTGTTCACCCAGCTCGTGGGCAACCGCCGGTTCCTCATCGACCAGGCGCTGCCCGAGCTGGACGCCGGCCTGCGGCAGCTCCACGTCAACCTGATCACCACTCCGCTCTACCAGCGGCTGCGGCTGCAGGAAGAGCAGATCATCGAGGCCCCCAGGCTCTCGACGCGTACGCAGCGGGTGTGGCAGTCGACCTCCGACGACCTGGCCGACTCGTTCCAGAAGGCGCAGACCCAGGCGGCGGCCCTGCTCGCCGAGCGCGCCGCGCCGATCGCCGACTCGATCCTGCGGCGGGCCGTGCTGGCCGGGGGCTTCGGCCTCCTCGCGGTCATCGCCTCGATCCTGATCTCGCTGCGGGTCGGCGGACGCCTCGCCCGCGAGCTGGCCGACCTGCGGCAGGCCGCGCTCGACCTCGCGAACAAGCGACTGCCGGGTGTGCTGGTCAAGCTCAAGCGCGGCGACGACGTCGACCTGGCCACCGAGGCGCCCCCGCTGCAGACCGCGGGCGGGACCGCCGAGATCCAGGACGTGGGCCGGGCCTTCTCGACCGTGCAGGAGACCGCGGTGGAGGCCGCCATCGGGCAGGCCCGCCTGCAGCGGGGTGTCAGCCAGGTCTTCCTCAACCTGGCGCGACGCAGCCAGACGCTGCTGCACCGGCAGCGGACCCAGCTGCACGGCATGCAGCGCCACGCGACCGACCCGGACATGCTGGAGGAGCTGTTCCGGCTCGACCACCTGACGACCCGCATGCGCCGCCACGCCGAGGGCCTGATCATCCTGTCGGGCAACGCCCCCGGCCGTGCCTGGCGCAAGCCCGTCCCGATGTACGACGTCGTACGCGGGGCCGCGGCCGAGGTGGAGGACTACGCCCGGGTGAACGTGCCGCCGATGGAGGACCACGGGCTCGACGGCGCCGCGGTGGCCGACGTCATCCACCTCATCGCCGAACTGATCGAGAACGCCACGATCTTCTCGCCGCCGCACACCACCGTGTCGGTGCGCGGCGAACTCGTCGGCATGGGCTTCGCGGTCGAGATCGAGGACCGCGGGCTCGGTATGACCAAGGAGCGGCTCGCCGAGCTGAACGAGCGTCTGGCCAACCCGCCGGAGTTCGACATCGCGGACACCGACCGCATGGGACTGTTCGTCGTCGCGCGCCTGGCCGCACGGCGGGACATCCGCGTGACCCTGCGGCCCTCGCCCTACGGAGGAACGACCGCCATCGTGCTGATCCCATCCGTGCTCATGGTTGGCCCCAACGATCCCGATCTCGCCCGTCTCGCCGCGGGAGAGGTCACCCCGGAGGACATCATCCTCACCTCGCTGCAACGGGGGCCGCAGGAAAACGAGAACACCGGCGAGGAGGACCGAAAGTGACGGAACGCATGCAGGACCAGTGGCTGGACGAGGAGGCCGGGCCGATCGTGCCGGCCTACGCCCTGACCCGCGGACGCGTGCGGCCCTCCAGCCAGGAGATCGACCTCGTCGCCATCGTCACCGCGACCGGCGGGCCCACGCCGGTGAGCCTCGGTCCCGAGCAGTGGATGATCCTCAGCCTGTGCGCCCGCCCGGCGTCGCTGGCGGACATCGCCGCGGCGATCGACCTGCCGCTCGGCGTCGTACGGGTGCTGGTGGGCGACCTCCACGAGCAGGGTCTCGTGCAGGTGCGCCCACCCGCCAACGTCGCGCGCTTCCCCACCCCCGGCATCCTGACCGAGGTGATCAGCGGCCTTCGCGCGCTGTGACCCTCCTCGGTCGAGAGCGCCGGATCAGAACGCGTGCGGGTAGTGCCGTGCGGCGTGCTCAGGGGTGATGTAGCCCTCCCGCAGGTCGGCGCGCACGGCCTCGGGGTCGCGCTCGGCGGGCGGGCCGTACCCGCCGCCCGAGCCGGTGCGCAGGTGCACGACCGCGCCCTTGGGCAGGAAGATCCGCGTCTTCAGCGAGAAGTCCTCGGCGCGCCCGTCGGGATACTCCACCGTGAGCCGGTTGGGCCGGCCGGGCAGGCCGCCCTCCAGTCCCCAGGGCGCCAGCGCGGTCCTGGCCAGGCCCGCGGTGAGGTACTGGTCCTCCAGGATGCGGAAGGACAGGTCGAGCCCCAGGCCGCCGCGGTGGCGGCCGGGTCCGCCGGAGTCCTCGGCCAGGGCGAGCCGCTCGATCCGCCAGGGGTTGCGCGCCTCCCACACCTCGGCGGGGGTGAAGCGGGTGGCCGACTCCGAGATGTACATGAGCGCGCTCGCGCCGTCGGCCGACGGTGAGGCGCCCTGGCCCACCGGATGGGGCGCGCCGTCGGCCCACGGCTCGCCGGTCGCCTCGCGGTTGCCCCACCACACCAGGGCGTTGATGTCCCCGCCGCTGGCGGCCGGCACCGATTCGGGCACGGCCTCGGCCAGCGCCCTGATGATCAGCTCGATGGCGTGGTCGGAGGGGATGCCGTACATGAAGCAGGGCGCCGGCCGTACGGGGTGGAACAGCGAGCCGAGCCGGGTGACCAGCTCCAGCGGGCGGAAGTGGCCCTCGTTGGGCTGCTCGCCGGCCCCGGCGAGGAAGGCCACCGCGATCCGGACGGCCGCCACCGTGGACGGCAGCGGGCAGTTGACCGGCCCGCCGACCTGGTCGGGGCAGTCGGTCAGGTCGACGGTCACCGACGAGCCGTCCACGACGACCCGGACGCCGAACGGGATCGGCGTGCCGTTCACGCCGTCGGAGTCGATGACGCTGGACGCCTGGTAGACGCCGTCGGGCAGGCGCTCGAACCAGCCGCGCACCAGCGCCTCTCCGTGGGCGTACATGCGGGCGACGCAGCGGCGGAAGGTGTCCAGGCCGTGCCGCCGCACCAGCGCGCCGAGGGCCTCCGCCCCGGTCCGCGCCCCGGCCACCATCGCGTTGATGTCCCCGATGACCATCTCCGGCATCCGGCTGTTGGCCAGGATCATCCGGTAGACGTCGCTGACCAGCCGCCCGGCGTCGTACAGCTTGACCCCGGGGAAGATCGTGCCCTCCTGGTGGACGTCGACCGTGTCCGTGCAGTAGGGGTCCTTGCCGCCGATGTCGAGCCAGTGGGCCTTGATGACCGAGTACGCGACCAGCGTGTCGTCGTGGAAGATCGGCACCACCATCGCGGCGTCCTGGGGGTGGGAGCCGGTGCCGTACGGGTCGTTGTAGAGGATCACGTCGCCGGGGCTGAGCGCGGCGGGACCGCCGACGCCCTCGACGGCCTCCCGCACGCAGAAGCCGAGGGTGCCCATGAACGCCGGCAGCGTCGGGGCCTGCGCCAGCATGCACATGTCGGCGTCGTAGAAGGCGACGGCGAAGTCCAGCGCCTCGTAGATGATCGGCGAGAACGCGGTGCGGATCAGCGACTGCTTCATCTGGTCGGCGGCCGCGTTGAGGCCCTGCCGGATGATCTCGGTGGTGACGGGATCGGCGCCGTCGCCCAGCCCGGGGTGGACCTCCGCGTATCGGGTGCGGACGATGGTCATGGGCGGTCCTTCCGTGTGATCAGGAGACAGCCGCTCTCGTGCGCCTCCACCGCGAAGCCCGCGTCCACGTAGGTCGTCGCGGTCGGCTCCACCACCAGCAGCGGGCCCTCGGCCACGCCGCCCAGGTCCTCCCGCCGTACGACCGGGGCCTCGGCCCAGGCGCCCCGGCGGAACGACCACAGCCGCGTCGTCCCCCGCCCGCCCTCGCCGGACGGCGGGGCCGGCACCATCGGGCGGTCCGCGTCGAGGACCACCCTGCCGGTGGCCCGTACGGTGACGATCTCCAGCGGGTCGGGCAGGGTGTGGCCGAAGGACCGGTGGTACGCCTCGGAGAACCGGGCGGACACCGCCGCCAGATCGTCCTCCCCGAGCCGCACCGGGATGGTCAGCGTGTGCTCCTGTCCCCGGTGGCGCAGGTCGAGGTCCACCTCGCGTACGGCTCCGGGCTGCGCGAGCCGCTCGAACAGCGTCTCCGTCACCCGCTCGACCAGCGGCAGCGCCTCGTCGTCCAAAGGACGCACCATCGTGCGGGCGGCCGACCGCACGATGTCGGCCTGCACCAGGCCGACGGCGGAGAAGTTGCCCGCGTTGGGCGGCACGACCACGGTGTCCACGTCGAGCTCGTCGGCGAGCAGGCAGCCGAACACCGGCCCGGCGCCGCCGAAGGCGACGACGGCCGCGCCGCGCGGGTCCACGCCCCGCTCCACCGTCACGCCGCGCACGGCCTGGGCCATGTGCGCGGCGGCGATCCTGACCACGCCCACCGCGACCGCGTCCACGCCGTCGATGCCGGTCGGGCCCGCGAGCGGCGCCAGCGCGCGGGCCGCCGCGTCCTCGGACAGTTCGATGCCGCCGGAGATGTGCCCGCGGGGGATCATGCCGAGGTGCAGGGCGGCGTCGGTCACCGTGGGCTCGGTCCCGCCGCGCTGGTAGCAGGCGGGCCCGGGGTCGGCGCCCGCGCTGCGCGGGCCGACGCGCAGCAGGCCGCCCGCGTCGGCGTACGCCACGGAGCCGCCGCCGGCGCCCACCGACCGCACGTCCACCCAGGGGCTCTGCAGCGGCAGGCCGACGACCTCGCCCTGGTAGAGCAGCGGGAGCCGCCCGTCCTCGATGAGCGCGGTGTCGAAGCTGGTGCCGCCCACGTCGGCGGCGACGGCCGTGCCGATGCCGAGGGAGGGGCCGAGCGAGGCGGCCAGGCGGGCGGTGGCGGCGGCCCCGGCCACCGGGCCGGACAGGATCGTCTCGAACGGCCGGGCCGCGGCCTCGGCCAGCGCCAGTGCGCCGCCGCCGGACCGGGTCACGAGCAGCTCGCCCGCGAAGCCCCTCGCCCGCAGCTCGCGGTCGAGGTTGTGCAGGTAGGGGCCCATGCGGTGGCGGACGAAGGCGTCCACGACCGTGGTGCAGGTGCGCTCGTACTCCCGATACTCCCCCGAGACCTCGTGCGACAGGGAGACCGGCCCGGCGAACCCGGCCTGCCTGAGCAGCTCGGCCGCCCGTGCCTCGTGCGCGGGGTTGGCGTAGGAGTTGACGAGTACGATCGCGACGGCGTCCACGCCCTCGGCCGCGAACGCCTCGGCGGCCCGCCGCACGTCCTCCGGCTCCAGGTCGCGTACGACCGAGCCGTCGGCGGCCACCCGCTCGGTCACCTCCAGACGAAGCCGCCGCGGCACGAGCGGCGGCGGCGGAGTCCAGAACAGGTCGTAGGGATCGTCGCGGTCGCCCCTGCGGATCTCCAGCACGTCGCGGAACCCGGCCGTGGTGATCAGGCCGACGGTCGCGCCCCGCCTTTCGAGCAGCGCGTTCAGGCCCACGGTGGTGCCGTGCACGAAGTGGCGGCAGCGCGCGAGCAGGTCCGCCGGCACCGCCGCGTCGACCGCGGCGAGGACCCCGCGTTCCGGCGCGGACGGCGTGGTGGGCTGTTTGGCGACCCTGATCTCGCCGGTCGCGGCGTCGTGCAGGACGAGGTCGGTGAAGGTGCCGCCGACGTCCACTCCGATGACCGTTGTCATGCCTGGCAACGTAGATGCGGCCGCGCGCCGCGTCGATGTGTCCTCACGACGACGAGATCGGCGTTGTTGTCCCCGGGAGACAGTCGTGGTCGAGCACCACGTGGCAGGCGAGCTGGAGCGCGAAGCGGGTCTGCGGGTCGGACAGGTCGGCGTCGAGCGCCTCGGCGATGCGCCTGATCCGGTGGGCCACCGCGTTGGGATGCAGGCTGAGCAGCTCGGCCGCCCTGGTGCGGGATCCCCAGCTGTCCAGGTAGGCCTTCAGCGTGGGCACCGCGTGGGCGCTGAGCGCCCCGAGGCGTTCCAGCGGGGCGAGCATGTCGCGGGCGGCCACCAGCGCGCTCTCGCTGCCGCTCAACTCCGCGAGGAGCGCGTGGACCCCGAGCCGGTCGAACCTGACGACCTCCCCGGCGGCGGCGCGTGCGGCGGCCGCCCGCGCCTGCGACGCCGTGCGGCGCAGCCCGTCAGGTCCCGGCTGGCAGGTGCCGACCCCGGCCCCCAAGCCCCCTGTCCCCAAGCCCCCTGCCCCCACGACCGGCGGGTGCGGCAGGCCGGAGCCGAGAGTCGTCCGCTCGTCGGCGGTGAGGAGCACGAGCACGCCGTCCTGCCAGCGGGTGACCAGCGGCGGCGCGGACAGCTCGGCCGTCCCGCCGAGGCCCGTATCGCCGAGGCTCCCATCGCGAAGTCTTCCGTCGCGAAGTCCCCCGTCGCCGAGTCCCAGTGCGCCGGGCAGCGCGGCGGCGGTCCCGCGCGCCTCGCGGAGCACCGGATCGGCCGCCCCCGGGGCCGCCTCCCCGCCGGGGTCGCGCAGGAAGACCGCCACGTGCCAGCCGTCCACCGGCACGCCCTCGTGCCGGGCGCGGCGGGCGGCGGTCCGGGTGTCCTTGGCGCCGAGCAGGGCCAGCAGCGCCCGCTCGCGAGCCGCCTCCGCCTCCCGCGCGGCCGCCCGCACCCGGCCGAGCGTGGTCGCGACGACCTGGGCCACGATCGCCGCCGCCGGGTCCTCGCCCTCCCAGCACACGTAGCCGTCCGGCCGGCCGCCGACCCGGATCACGGTCGCGTTGGCCGCCGGGTCGGCCAGGTCGGCGACCATGTACGCGACCCCGACAGAGGCGGACGCCGCGCGCAGGATGTCGTCCTCGCCCGCGCCCTCCATCGCGCCGATGCCGTCGATCGCCTCGCGCGTACGGCGCAGCAGCAGCCCGGGGTCGGCGCGTACGGCCGCGCTGAGGCCGAGCACGGTGTCCGACAGCGAGTGGTCGGAGGCGCCGGCGAGCAGCGCGACCCGCTCCCGCCTGGCCAGCTCCACCGTCTCCGGCGTGGTGCCCGAGGGGCCGGGCAGCACGATCCCGGCCAGGCCGCCGCGTCCGGCCAGGCGCAGCGCGTCGAGCACGTCGCACGACCGCATGGCGTGGCGGGACAGGATCGCCAGCGCGCCGGGGGCCGCCGCGGCCAGTTCGCGCATCTCGTCGACGAGGACGACGCTGCCGACCTCCCGGGCGTCCCAGGGCCCGGCGACGAGCGTCAGCCTGCGGCCCGCGGGCGTCCTGAGCAGGTCACTGACGCGGCGCATCGGGGGTCTCACCTCCGTGGGGGACGCGCGGAGCCGAGGAGCCCGGGGTGTGCAGCACCTCCTCCGCACGGTGACATGCCACCTTACGCCCCTCGACCTCACGCGCCTGCGGCGTCTCCTCCCGGCAGCGGTCCACCGCGAGAGGGCAGCGCAGCCGGAACGGGCACCCCGTCGCCGCCGCGGCCGCCTCTGTCCGCCCGGCGGCGCGCGGCGGCTCGCCGCCCAGGCGCGGCACCGCGTCGCGCAGCGCCCGGGTGTACGGGTGGGCCGGCCGGGTGAGCAGTTCCCCGGTGGGGCCGGACTCGACGACCCGCCCGGCGAACAGCACCGACGACGTACGGCACAGCCGCCCCACGACGCCGAGGTTGTGCGTGATGAGCAGGTAGCCGAGCCCGTGTTCGGCCGCCAGCCTCTCCAGCAGGTCGAGGATCCTGGCCTGCACGGTGACGTCGAGCGCGCTGGTGGGCTCGTCGAGCACCAGCAGTCGCGGCTCCACGGCCAGGGCGCGGGCGATGGCCACCCGCTGCCGCTGGCCGCCGGAAATCTCGTGCGGCCTGCGGGCGGCGAGCGCGGAGTCGAGCCCCACGTCGGCGAGGAGCGCGGCGACCCGGTCCCGCCGCTCGGCCCCGGACATGCGGTGGTGGGTGGTCAGGGCCTCGGTGATCGACGCCCCCGCCGTCATGCGGGGGTCGAGCGCCTCGCTGCCGTCCTGGAAGACCGGCTGCACGGCCCGGCGGAACTCGGCCCGGCCGGCCCTGCCGAGCCCGGCCAGGTCGCCGGTGCCGTAACGGACGACGCCGGAGCGGGGGCGCATGAGGCCGAGCAGGGCGCGGGCGAGCGTGGTCTTGCCCGAGCCGCTCTCCCCGATCAGGCCCACCCCGCCCTCGTCGACGGCGAGGCTCACGTCGTGGACCACCGCCGTCGCGCCGTACGCGAGGGTGACCCCCTCGGCGGCGAGCAGCGTCATGGGCCCTCCCCCTCGTCGAGATCAGCAGCTTCGGGTAACGCGGGCACCGCTTCTGGTAGTGCGGGCACCGCGGCGATCAGCTCACGGGTGTAGGGGTCGCTCGGCCGGGCGAACACCTCGGCGGCGGGTCCGCTCTCCACCACGGCGCCGTCACGCATCACCACGACCCGGTCGGCGATCGTGGAGACCAGCGCGAGGTCGTGGGAGACCAGCAGCACGGCGAGGCCGCGCTCGTCACGCAGCCGGCGCAGCACCGCGACCACCTCGGCCTGCACGGTCACGTCCAGCGCGCTGGTCGGCTCGTCGGCCAGCACGACCTGCGCGCCGAGCGCGAGGGCCAGCGCGATGGCGAACCGCTGGGCCTGGCCGCCGGACACCTGGTGGGGGTAGCGGCGCAGGATCTCCGGGTCGAGCAGCACCGCGCGGACGCCCTCCTCGGCCCGCTCCCGCGCGTCCGCGCCCTTAACGCCGTGCCGGGCGAGCGCGCGGCGCATGAGCGTGCCCAGGCGCATGGTGGGGTTGAGCGCGGCCTGCGGGCTCTGCATCACCAGGGCGGCCCGCGAGCCGCGGATCTCCCGCAGCCGCGCCGGGCTCGCCGTGAGCACGTCCACGTCGCCGACCGTGATCCGGCCGGAGACGTCCGCGCCGTGGACGAGGCCGAGCGTGCTGAGCAGGGTGGTCGTCTTGCCCGATCCGCTCTCGCCGACGATCGCCACGCACTCCCCCGCGGCCACGTCGAGTTCGGGCACCGACGCGATCACCCGGTCGCCGATCCGCACGACGAGGTCCTGCACGCTGATCAAAGTCATCGCGACAGCCTCGCCCTCAGTCCCTCGCCGAGCACGTTGAACGAGAACGCGGTGACCAGGATGGCGAGGCCGGGGAAGGTCACCACCCACCAGTCGGTGGTGAACAGCGACTGACCCTGCTGCACCATCAGCCCCCACTCCGAGGTCGGCTCGTGGGCGCCCAGCCCGAGGTACGACAGCGCGGCGGCGGTGAGGATGACCCCGCCGCCGTCCAGCGACAGCTGGACCAGCACCGGCGTGAGCGAGTTCGGCAGCACGTGCCGCAGCACGATGAGCGGGGCGGGCACGCCCAGGCAGCGCGCGGAGTCGACGAACCCCCGGGTGGCCACGGACGCGGCGACCGACGCCGTGAGCCGGGCGTACCACGGCCACCAGGTGACCGCGATCGCCACGATCACGGTGGTCACGCTCGGCTGGAGCACCACGGCGAGCGCCAGCGACAGCAGCAGCGCGGGGAAGGCGAGGAAGACGTCGGTCACCCGCATGATCACGTCGCGGGCCCAGCCGCCGGCGTACCCGGCGACCACTCCCAGGACGACGCCGGCGACGCCGCTGACGGCCAGCACCGCGACGGCGATCAGCAACGAGGTGCGGGCGCCGAACAGGACCCGGCTGAGCACGTCGCGGCCGACCTGGTCGGTGCCGAACCAGTGGGCGCCGCTCGGCGGCAGCAGCGCCTCCAGGGGATGTGTGGCCGAGCCGCCGTCCTCCGGGTAGGGGGCGATCCACGGCGCGAGCAGCGCCGCCAGCACGACGATGCCCAGCAGCACGGCCCCCGCCACCGCGAGGCGGTCCACCCCCGCCAGGCGCCGCAGCGGCGTACGGCGGAACGCGGTCAGGGCCGGAGCCGTCATCGCGCCCTCACCCTCGGATCGACCACGCCCTGGAGGAGGTCCACGGCGAGGTTGGCGACGACGTACAGCACGGCGACCAGCAGCGTGACCCCGGCGATGGCGGGGGTGTCGAGCGAGCGGATCGAGTCGGCGGCGTACCGTCCGAGGCCCGGCCAGTTGAACACGGCCTCCACGAGGAAGCCGTTCACGATCGAGTACGCGAAGACGAGCGCGATCAGCGACAGCACCGGGTTCAGCGCGGGCCGCAGTGCGAACCGGGTGAGCACCGCGGTCTCGCCGAAGCCGAGCGCGCGCTCCAGCCGGGCGTGGTCGCGCGACGACTCCTCGATGAGGGCGGCCCTGGTCATCTGGGCCACCACCCCGGCCGGATACGCCGCGATCACCAGGGCGGGCAGCACCAGGTGCGACAGCGTGCTCGTGAGGATCGGCCAGTTGCCGGTGATCAGCGCGTCCACGGCCGTGATGTTGGTGTAGAGGTGCAGGGGGCTGGTCCGGTCGAGCGACGCGTCGTACTCCCCGGCGACGGGGAACCAGCCGAGCCCGCTGGCGAAGACCGTCTGCAGGGCCAGCGCCAGCCAGAACACCGGCACCGACACGGCCAGCATCGACGACAGCCGCACCGACAGGTCGGGCAGGCGGCCCTTGTAGCGGGCGGCGGCGATCCCCAGCGGGATTCCCACGACCAGCGCGATGATCAGCGCCGCGCCCACGAGTTCCAGGGAGGCGGGGAACGCCTGGAAGAGGTCGTCGCGCACGGGCTGCCGGGTGTGCAGGCTGGTCCCCCAGTCACCGCCCAGCAGGTCGCGCACGTAGTTCCACAACTGCACCGGCAGCGGGTCGTCCAGGCCGAACCGCCGCCGGGCCTCGGCGAGCTCGGCCGCCGTCGCCTTCGGCCCGGCGTACGCCACGGCCGGGTCGCCGGGCACCAGGCGCATGACGGCGAACGTGAGGACGATCACGCCGGCCACGACCAGGACGGCCTGGCCGAGCCGGCGGATCAGATACCTCGGCATGATCAGGCGCCGGGCTTCAGGTCGTAGACGAACACCACGTTGGGGTAGGCCGGGTTGTCCACGTACCCCTGGACCGACTTGGCGAAGGCCCGCTGGTAGTTCTGCACGTACGGCACGGCCACCGCCGCCTGCTCGCCGATGATCTTGTTCTGGAGGTCGGCGTACGCCTTCTCGGCCGCGGCCTTGTCGGTCGCGGTGAGCGCGGGCAGCCCGTCGATCTCCTTGTCGATCGCCGCGTCCTTCAGGTAGGAGAGGTTGAACTGCACGTCCTTCTCGCCGTGGAAGACGTTGACGAACCACGAGTAGGCGTCGGCGTAGTCGGGGAACCAGTACATGACGAAGATGTCCTGGCGCTTCGACGGGTCCTTCGCCTTGCCCTGGTCCCACTGCGTGGTCCACTGCAGCGGCTTGGCCGAAAGCTTCACGTTCAGCTTGTCGAGCGCCGAGGAGAGCAGCGTGACCAGCAGCTCCTGGTCGGCGTCGCCCTGGGCGTAGGTCAGCGTCAGGTCGAGCTGCTTGCCGCCGGGGCCGTACCCGGCCTCCTTGAGCAGCGCCTCGGCGCCCGCGAGGTCCTGTTTGGGCGTCATGCCGGGGACGTTGCCGAGCAGGCCCTCGGGGACCAGGCCGCTGGCGGCCACGCCCGAGCCCTTCATCGCCGCCACGAGGCCGTCGTAGTCGATCGCCTTCTGCAGGGCCTGGCGGAGCTTCACGTCCTTGAGCGGGCCGTCGGCCGTGTTGAACAGCACGAGCAGGTTCTGGAACGACGGCGTCTGCGAGGTCTGCACCGTGTCCGTGCTCCCCGCCTGGGCGAACAGCTGCGAGTTGAGCCGCTGCACGAACGACACCTCGCCGCGCTGCAGCAGCTGCCAGGCGGTGGTCAGCTCGGGCGTGACCCGATAGGCGATCTTCTTGTAGTGCTGGCCGTCCCAGCCGCCCCAGTAGCCGTCGAACGCCTTGAGCGTGAGCTCGGTCTCCTTGCCCTTCTGCCAGCTCTCGATCGTGTACGGCCCGGAGCCCGCGTCGTGGCCCTCGCCGAACCACTTCTTGAGGTCGCCGGAGGCGGCCGTGGTGTCGTAGACGTACGACGCGTAGCCGGCCGAGGCGACCAGGTCGAGCGGCGTGGGGTACTTGAGCGTGAACTCGAGCGTCGTGGCGTCCTTGGCCTCGATCTTCTTGACCGCGCCCCAGATGTAGGCCGCGCCCTGCCCCTCCTTCATCGTGCGCTCGATCGCGGCCTTGGCCGCGGCGGCGTCCACCGGCTTGCCGGTGTGGAACTTCACGCCGTCGCGCAGCGTGAACGTCCACTTCTTGCCGTCGGGCGAAGAGGTCCACGAGGCGGCCAGCCGCGGCTCGGCCTTCTTCGTCTGCGGGTTGTAGCGGGTCAGCGACTCGTAGATGTTCTCCATCGCGATGTTCTCGTTGGAATACGAGCTCGCGGGGTCCCAGTCGGTGACGACGTCCAGGTTGGGGACGTACACGAACGTGCTGTCGGCCGTGCCTCCGGCCGAGCCCGCCGAGGAGCCGGGCTGCGGGGTGGAGTCGGCGGCGCCGCGAACCTGCCCGCCCGAGCAGGCCGCGGCGGTGACGGTCACGGCGGCCACGGCCCCCGCGGCGAGAAGACGCTTGTGCCAGCGCATGTGAGGGAGTTCCTTTCCTATCCGGCCTGCCGGGCGAGGGGGCCGGCGGCCTTGACGTGCAGGCGCACCGCGGGCTCAGGAAGGTAGCTGAGAGGGATCTCGCTGAGCTCGACGATCTGAACGGTTGCGGGGTCGGCCCCGGCGGCGACGGCCCGCGCGGCCGCCTCCTCCTTGGCGTTGTCGATCAATCTAGCCCTGGAGCTCCCGCCTCCAGAAGCGGGCACGATCGTTTCGAGCCTGCCGCTGGCGAGGGCGATGGCCGCGCCCACGGCGTTGGCCACCTCGGCGTGCGCGGGGCGGATCACCTCACGTGCCCCGGGCACCTGATCGGCCAGCAGGAACGCGCCGCCGCCGACCGCCACGAGCGGCCGGTCGGCGCGACCCAGCGCCACCCGGTCCACCGCGTCCGCGACGGCCTCGTCGGCCGCCCGTACGGCCCGGGCCAGCCGCTCGTGCCACTCCTCGGGGACGGGACGGGTGCCCACCGTTCCCCGCCCGGCCGCCACCGCGGCGTCGGTCATGGTGGGGGTGGAGCCGCCGAAGACGAGCGCCTCCGTGCCGATCCGGTAGCCCACAGAACGCGGCTCCGCCCCGACGATCGTGCCGCCGCCGAGCGCGATGGACAGGATGTCGGGCATCCGGAAGTTGGTCGTGACCCCGCCGATCTCGACCGCCGCGGCCGACTCCCGGGGGAAGCCGCCCACGAGCACACCGAGGTCGGTCGAGGTGCCGCCGACGTCGGCCACGATCGCGTCCGTCACCCCCGACAGGTACGCCGCGCCGCGCAGCGAGTTGGCCGGCCCCGAGCCGATGGTCAGCACCGGGTAGCGGGCCGCGTAGTCGACGGCCATCAGCGTGCCGTCGTTCTGCGCGAAGTACGTCTCGACCTCCAGGCCCCGCGCATCGAGGGCCTCGCGCAGCGCGGCGGTGACGTCGCGGGCCACGCCGTACAGGGCGGCGTTGAGCACGGTCGCGTTCTCGCGCTCCAGCAGGCCGAGCGAGCCGATCTCGTGGCTGAGGCTCACCGGCACGTCGCCGATCTCGGCGCGGATGATCTCGGCGACCCGGTTCTCCTGGTCGGCGCTCGCCGGGCTGAACACACCGGCGACGGCGACCGCGTCGGCGGGCGTGGTGGCCACGAACTTCCTGACCGCGTCCACGTCGAGAGGCGCGATCTCGCGCCCGTCGACGAAGTGCCCGCCCCGCACGATCGCGGTTCCCGCCGCGACGGTGTCGCGCAGGTCGTCGGGCCACTCGCTGAGCGGCGGCACGGAGGTGGTCGCCGGGGCGCCGAGACGCAGCACGGCCACCCTGCCGAGCGCGCGCCGCTCGAGGATGGCGTTGGTCGCGTGGGTGGTGCCGAGCATCACCCGCTTCACACGCGTTTCCAGGCCCGGATCGGGCAGCTCGGCGAGGACCGCGTCGAGCGCGGCGCGCAGTCCCTCGGTCACGTCGGGGCTGGTGGGCCGCTTGGCGGTGGCGAGGACCCGGTCGTCGTCGTCCAGCACCACCGCGTCGGTGTTGGTGCCGCCCACGTCGATGCCGACCCGCAGCGTGGTACTCATGCCACCTCCTCGCCTTGCGGCTCGGAATCGCATGAGCACAACACCCTGTGTCTACTGATTCGCTCGCTTCGCTCGCTCATGCGATCTTCTCCACCGGCAGGTAGTCCATGTCGTAGCCGAACGCCCGCGGGCCCGCCGTCTCCAGGCCCTTCTGCGTACGCCACAGGGGGTCGCAGGGCCAGGCGAGCACGGTCACCCGCTGGCCGTACCGCAGCCCCTCGGTCTGGATCGCCGTCGCCGTCTGGCTGTCGACCACCGTGATCAGGTCGGGCACCATGGCCCTGACCCGGCCGTCCTCGACGGCGACGAGGTTCTCGTTCTGGATCTCCAGGGTCAGCGTCCTGCCCCGGTCGTCGCCGGTGCCCTCGATCGTCGCCGTGCCCCGGGCGAACCCGCCGGTGGTCCTGCGCTCCAGGTCGCCCAGCTTGCCGTTGATCAGCCGTACGGCGCCGAGCTCCGCGGTCAGGGCGGCCAGCGGGTCGGCGGCGCCCTCGGTCGCCCGGCCGACCGCGATCGCCCGGCTCACCGTGCCCTCGATCACCGCGCCCGCGCACTCGCGCGCGGTCAGCACGTAGTCGGCCATCAGGGCGCTCGACCCCGCCGCCACGCAGACGGCCCGCGCGATCTGCTCCGACCACAGGCCGTCGACCGGCCGGATCGTCACGACGTTGCCGACGACGTCGGTCATGACCACGAGGTTGGCCGGGATCCCGGCCACGTACATCGAGACCATCTGGACCTCGGGGAAGGCCCGGCCCATCGCGTCGGCGTCGAGCAGCGGCAGCCCGAGCCTGGCCGCCCAGGCCACCGGGGCGACGCCGTTGCCGCCGCCGATCTCCGAGGACATGACCGCGGCGGGCGGCCGGCCGAAGATCCGCTCGATCTCCTCAGCGATCCTGACCGGCTCGTCCGTGCCGTGGACCATCTCGTTGCTGACGGTCGGGGCGCCGATTCCCGACAGCGGCAGCACGAGGGCGTCATCGGGCAGCTCGTCCAGGGTGACCAGCGGCACCTCGCCGTGCTCGCGTATCGCGCGCCGTGCGGCGATGGCGCCGGGGCGGACGTCCCCGCCGCCGCCGGTGCCGAGCACGGCGCAGCCGCGGGCCAGCGCGGCGACGTCCTCCAGTGTGATGCGGGCCTGCATGCGGGGAGCCTTCACCACCGGACGGTCCCGCCTCAATGTCACTGCGCGACACATATCGGGCGATTGTTGTCGTCCCGCGACAAGGCCCGCAAGGCGGCGCCCAACTGAACGGGCTCAGCTGAACGGGCTCAGCGCAGCGGGTCGAACTCCCGCAGGGCGGCGGGCTGCTTGCCGGTGGTGATCTGCTCGGCGAGGAGCCGTCCGGTGGCCGGACCCTGGGCCAGGCCCCACATGCCGTGCCCGCCGGCCACGTAGACGCCCGGGGCGTCGGTCGCGCCGATCAGGGGTCGCCCGTCCGGCGTGACGGGCCGGGGGCCGACCCAGACGTCGGTGCGTTCCTCCCAGCGCACGCCCCGCAGCAGGGGGCGGGCCGAGGCGATGATCGCCCGCAGCCGGGCCTCGACGGCCGGAGCGTCCGGGTCGCGGAACTCCATCGTGCCCGCGACGCGCAGCCCGCCCTGGTAGGGCGTGCACGCCACCCGCACGTCCGGCAGGTAGATCGGGCCGGGGACGGGGTGGTCCACCGGCACGGTGAACGAGTAGCCGCGGCCGGCCCGCACGGGGACGCGTACGCCCCAGCGGCCCGCCAGCCGGGACAGCCAGGCACCGGTGGCCAGCACCGCCGCGTCGGCGGACAGGACGGCGCCGTCCCTGGCCACCACGACGACCTTCCCGGCGTCGCTGCGCACGTCGGCGACCTCGTGCTTCTCGATCGTCGCGCCCCGGGCGACGACGGCCTCGCCCAGCGCGTGGACGAAGCGGCCGGGGTCGATGTAGCGCTGCCCGTCGATCCGCACGCCCGCGGTCAAGGCCTCCGAGGCGAGCGGCACGGCCTCGGCCAGTCGCCGTGCGTCCAGCGCGGTGTGATCGACCGGCTGCCCGGCCTCGGCCATCCTGCGCAGCTCGTGAAGCAGGCCCTGGGCCTGGCGCGGCGTCCGGAAGCCTGCGGTGATCGGCGCGTCCTCGACGGGGGCGGCCACGCCGTTGGCGGCGAGCACCTCGTACGCCTCGATGCACTCGTCGTTGAGCGGCAGGTTGGCGCGCACGGCCCGGGTCCACGACGACCATCGGCAGTTGGCGGCGAAACGGGTGAGGAACGCCCACAGTCCGGGATCGACGGTCGCCGGGATGTGCAGCGGCGCGGCCGGATTGAGCAGCGAGCGCAGGCCGTAACGCAGCACGGAGGGCTCGTTCAGCGGGATGGCCAGGCCGGGCGCGATCCAGCCCGCGTTGCCCCAGGACGCGCCGGCCGCCACGCCCCGGCGGTCGACCACGGTGACCTCCGCACCGCGTTCCTGCAGGAACCACGCGGTGGACAGGCCCACGATCCCCGCGCCCACCACGATGACCGACCGCGGCCAGTCGTCAACGCGCTCGGACATGCCCCACCTCCACACCAGGCGACTGCTTGCCCGGCCAGCATCGCCCGCGCGGCGCCGCGCACCGTTGTAGCGGGCGCACAATCACGGCGCCCTTGTTGTGGGTTTCGGACAACCGCCTATTCGTCCTCGGCCGCCAGAGTGATGACCATGGCGAGGCGCTTGCGCGGGTCGTCCAGATTCAGCGGGGTCACTTCACTCATCCTGCGCAGGCGGTTGCGGACCGTGTTGGCGTGCACGCCGAGCCGTCCGGCGGCGGCCATGAGGTCGCCCTGGGCCTCCAGCCACGCCCGTAACGTCGCCACATAGTGGGTGTCGTGGAGCGCGTCGTGCCGGCGCAGCGCGCTCACCGGTCCACGTGCGGGCACGCGGCCCGCCCGCGCCGCGGCGCGCAACCGGTGCAGCAGGATGTCGTCCCAGGACTCGTCGTACGCGGGCGGCCCGCCGGCGGGCACGGCGTGGGAGGTCTCCCTCTCGTGCAGCGCCAGGCACTCCTCCGCCTCCCGGCGGCTCGCCGGCAGCTCCGCCGCCTGGGCCGCCGCGCCGATGCCGGCCGCGACGCGCACCCGCGGCGGCAGCCCCGCCCCCAGCGCGGCCACCCATTCCCGTGCCGCCGCCGCCCCCGCGTCCGGCAGGATCGTGTAGAGCGTGTCGCCGAGCAGCGTGCTCCTCCCGGGCCTGGACCAGCCGAAACCGGTGGTGGCCCGCTCGAAGGCCAGCAGGAGCATGGCGTGCGGCTCCTCGGAGGTGTGCGTGCGGACCGCGACGACCCGCGTCTCCCGCGCGGCCAGTCCCAGGCGGCTGACCACGGTCGCGGCGTCGGCGGTGCCCTCCAGCAGCCGGACGACCAGGTCGGACTCGACCTGCCGTTCCAGGTCCGCGCTCGCCCGGGAGCGCAGCAGGTGCAACGCCACGGTGCGCGCGCCGTTCGCCAGCGCGGTGTGCCGCGTCCCGGTCAGGGGACTGCCGCACGTCACCCACACCGACCCGAGCAGCTCCCGCCCGGCCCGCACCGCCACCACCATCCGCCCGGTCATGCCGTGCGACGGGTCCGGCTCGACGAAGATCGGCTCGTCCGTCGCCGCCAGGCGGGCGAACACCCCCCGGGCCCGGAACATCTCCCGCAGCCGCTCAGGAACCTGCCGCACCAGGATCGTCTCCAGGCGAGCCGGGTCGCCCGCCTGCTGCGAGCGGGAGTACGCGAGCACCCGCGAGAGCGGGTCCTCGATGGTCACGGCGCCGCCGACGGCGTCCGCCAGGCTGTCGGCCAGCGCGAACAGGTCCGTGGGCCCCCGCCCCGACTCGGTCTCCCGCCCTTCCAGCACCAGTCCGTAGACCACTCCGACAAGGTGGCTCCACGAGACGGCGGGGTCGACGAGCATCACGGCCACGTCGTTGCTCTCGCCGGACACGGCCGCCTCGCGCGCGGTCTCGGCACCCGCCCGCACCAGGACCACCTTTGCCTGGGCCGCGACCGCCCATCGCACCGCCTCGGTCACCGACCCGGCTCCCACGGCCACGAGCACGTCACCGGTGACCCGGCCGTCGGTGGCGTCCGGCATCGCCACGCTGCGCAGCCGCGCCGAGCGCCTCTCGGGCCGCCCGCACAGCCGTACGCCGTACGCGCCCAGCACGTTGACCAGGCGATCCAACGTGATCATGCGCTACTCCCGCCCGAGGCCGACGGCTGTGCCCATATCGGACCGCACTGGACTGGATCAGACCCGTGGAAGGCCGAAGGCCCGGTCTCCGTTTCCGGAGGCCGGGCCTTCGACTCTTGGTAGCGGGGACAGGATTTGAACCTGCGACCTCTGGGTTATGAGCCCAGCGAGCTACCGAACTGCTCCACCCCGCGTCGTTGTGTTTGAAGCTTACCGGGCGCCGTGGACAAGTGCCAAATCGTTTGTGGTGTCAGGCGAGTTCGCACCTCCAGCCGGAGGCGAGGGAGGAGGAGACCGCGACCTCGCGGCGCCCGTGATCGTATTCGTCGACGACGGGGTGACCGGTAAACGACCAGAGGCCCGGCCTCCGTTTCCGGAGACCGGGCCTCTGACACTTGGTAGCGGGGACAGGATTTGAACCTGCGACCTCTGGGTTATGAGCCCAGCGAGCTACCGAGCTGCTCCACCCCGCGTCGGCTCTACGAGACTATCCCGGTATCGCGCGGGAGGCAAACCGGAGCCCCGCGCCCGTGGGGACGCGGGGCTCCGGAAGGGCTCAGCCGCTCGGTGCGGGGCTGGGAGTCGCACCGGCCGGTGGACTCCCGCTCGCACTCGGACTGGCGCTCACACTCGCGCTCGGAGCGGGAGACGCCGTCGAGGCGGGCGTCCCGCCCTTGAGCTTGGCCAGGTCGTCCAGCGCCTTCTTCAGCGCGGTCTGCGCGTCGCCGTACGCCTTCCAGTCGGGCGGGTTCGACGACAGCGCCTTCTGCGAATCGTCGTACGCCCGCTGGGCCCGGCCGAGCGCCGACGTCAGCGCCGAGGAGTTCTCCGGCGGAGTGACCTGACCGGGTGGCTGGTTCGCCGTCTGGTCGGGTGTCTGCTCCGGCGGCGTGGCCACGGTGCCGCCGAACACCTGCTCCAGCGCGTTGCTGAGCGTGGGGCCGAAGCCGACCTTCTCGCCGTACAGCACGAGCACCCGGCGGAGGGTCGGATACTTGCCCGAGGTCTCCGCGCGCGGCTGGATGTAGACGGGCTCGACGTACAGCAGGCCGTTGCCGAACGGCAGCGTGAGCAGGTTGCCGTACAGCACGTCGGTGCCACCGCCGCGCAGCAGGTTGAGCTCGGTCGACACCGTGGTGTTCGACTCGAACAGGTTCTGCGCCTGTGGCGGACCCTGGATCGCGGTCGTGCTCGGCAACTGGAGGATCTCCAGTGGCGGGTTCGGCGTGGCGGCCGTCGCGTCGACCGCCATGAACGCCGCCATGTTCTGCCTCTGGTTGGGCACGAACGTGGTCGTCAGCGAGAAGCGCTCGGTCTCGCTGCCCGGCATCTTCATCGTCACGTAGTACGGCGGCTGCTTGCTCTTCCCGGTCGCCGGATCCTCGGGGACCTTCCAGAAGTCCTGGCCGCCGAAGAACGCGTTGGCGTCGGTGACGTGGTAGGAGGTGAGGATCTCCCGCTGGGCCTTGAAAAGGTCGGCCGGGTAGCGCAGGTGGGCGCGCAGCGCCGGACTGATCTGCGACGCCGGCTTGACGACCCCGCCGAAGGCCTTCTCCCAGGTCTTCAGCACCGGGTCGGACTCGTCCCAGGCGTACAGGGTCACCGTGCCGTCGTAGGCGTCCACGGTCGCCTTGACCGAGTTGCGGATGTAGTTGACCTCGTCCCTGGGCACCTGCGGCACGCCGAGGCGGCTCGACTGCACGTCGGTGGTCAGCGACTCCAGGCTCTTGCGCTCGGAGTAGGGGTAGGAGTCGGAGGTCGTGTACGCGTCGACGATCCACACGATCCGCCCGTCCACCACGGCCGGGTACGGGTCGCGGTCCAGCGTGAGGAACGGCGCGACCTGCTGGATGCGCTCCACCGGCTCGCGGTTGTAGAGGATGCGCGACTCGGCGTTGATGTTCGAGTTCAGCAGCAGGTTGGTCTCGCCGTACTTCACCGCGTAGAGCAGGCGGCGGAAGAAGTTCCCGATCGAGACGCCGCCCTTGCCCTCGTAGGTGCTGTTGACCTGGCCGGTGTTGTTCTGCTGGTCGGCGCCCGCCTGTCCCTGCTGCGGGTAGTCGAGCTCGATCTTCTTGCCGGACTTGGGACCGCCGACGATCGAGTAGTCGGGCGAGTTCTCGCCGAAGTAGACGCGGGGCTCGTAGTCGCCGAGGTCGCCGACCGGCGGGATGTCGCGCTCGCTGAACTCCGGCAGGCCGCTGCTGTCCACCTTGTTGCCGGGCGCGGCGACGAAGCCGAAACCGTGCGTGTAGACCAGGTGGTCGTTGATCCAGTTGCGCTGCCCGTCCGGCGGGCGGCCGATCTCGCGCACCGCCACCACCGTGTCGCGCGGCTTGCCGTCGACGGGATACCTGTCGATGTCGAGCTGCTCGGGGAACTGGTAATAGCCCTTGATCTGCTGCTTCTGCTGGAACGTCGGCGACAGCAGGCTGGGGTCGAGCAGGCGCATGCCGGGGATGGCCGACGCCTCGGTCTGCAGCACGGAGGCGTCGGTGTCGGTCTTGGCGCTGTACTCCGTGACCTTCGCCGTGTCGACTCCGTAGGCTTTTCGAGTCGCGTCGATGTTGCGCTGGATGTACGCCTGCTCCTTGCTCTGCTGGTTCGGCTTGACCTGGAACTGCTCGACCAGCGAGGGATACACGGTGCCGATCAGGACGGCCGACAGCACGAGCAGCCCGAACGCCACGCCCGGGAACATCCCGCCCGGCCTGATGACGCCGGCGAAGAAGATCAGCGCGCAGATGAGGGAGATGACCGCGAGGATCCCCTTGGCCGGGAGCACCGCGTGCACGTCGGTGTACGACGCGCCGAAGACCTTGCCGCGGTCGGAGAAGACCAGGCTGTACCTGTCGAGCCAGTAGGCCGCGGCCTTGAGCAGGACGAACACGCCGAGCAGCACCGACAGGTGCGCCCGGGCGGCCCGGGTGGCGTGCACCCCGCCGGGCGAGGAGATGCGGAACCCGCCGTACAGGTAGTGCACGACCGTGGCCGCGATGATCGACAGCACCACGGCCGTGAACAGGAAGTTCAGCAGCATCCGCAGGAACGGAATCGTGAACACGAAGAACGACAGGTCGAGGCCGAACTGCGCGTCCTTCTCGTTGAAGGGCGTGCGGTTCACGAACTGCAGCCAGGTCCTCCACAGCCCCGCCGTGGACGAGCCCGTGAACAGGGCGAGGACGCCCATGCCGACCAGGAAGACCAGCCGCCGGTGCGGGTCGAGCGCGACGCGGTAGCGGTCGGCGCCCTGCGGCGCCCCGAACATCCCCGGCCCGAACATCGGGCGGGTGCGGTGCGCGAGCACCATGTTGCCGCCCACGACGGCGATCATCAGGGCGGCGCCCACGATGAACAGCACCACCTGGGTGAGCAGCATCGTGGAGAACACCGAGGAGAAGTTCACCGAGTCGTACCAGAGGTAGTCGGTGTAGATCCCCGAGAAGATCAGCAGTAATACGACGATCGCCACGACGGCGATCAGCACGGGTATCAGAAGGCGCGGCCGTCGGGGCAAGCGCACCGCCCGTCCGGCTCCGGGGCTCCGGAAGCTCAACGCTCAACCCCTTGTCTCAGATTGGCAGGGCCATGATTGTCAGAGGGCAACGGTCCGTGCTTGGAAACCTACACTGCGACCGGCGTGGTCGTGGTAACAGATCTGATCGTTCTCACGACGCCCCCCGGCCTCAAAGACGGGCAGGTCACGGCCCCCGTGCCCCTGGCGTACGCTCAGCCGGCCGGGCAGGCGGGGACCTCGCCCGAGTGATCGCGCAGGGCGTCGATCGCCTTGATCGCGCCGTCCAGCGTCTCGACCCGCACCAGGCGCAGCCCGGCGGGCACGGCCTTGACGGCGTCGGCGCAGTTGCCCGCGGGCGTCAGGAAGACCGTCGCGCCCGCCCGGCGCGCGCCGACCATCTTCTGCTCGATGCCGCCGATCGGGCCGACCTGTCCGGCCGGGTCGATCGTCCCGGTGCCCGCGACCGACATGCCTCCGGTGAGCGCCCCCGGCGTCAGCTTGTCGTAGATGCCCAGCGAGAACATCAGGCCCGCGCTCGGCCCGCCGACCTCGCCGACGCTGATGTCGACCGTGAACGGGAACCGGTAGCCCGACCGCATCTGGACGCCGACCTTGGCCTTGCCGTCCTTGCCCGCCACGGTGCCGACCTGCACCTGCGTCGATGTGCCGGCGCGCCTGACCGTGAACGTCACCTGCTCGCCGGGCTTGCGGCTCTGCACAGACGCCGCGACGGACGCGAGCTCGCCCACCGTCGTGCCGTCCACCGCCGTGATCTCGTCGCCCGGCTTGAGCTTCCCGTCGGCCGGCGCCCCCTTGTCGGTCTCTGCGACCGTGACCACCTTCTCGATGGGGACCTTGAGGGCGTTCAGCGCGGCGGCGGTGGCCGACTGCTGCGAGTCGGTCATCTCCTGTGTGTTCTGCTCCTCGACCTGCTGGGCCGAGGTGGACTTCGGGAACAGCGTCTCCTCCGGCACCACGGCGACCGTCGGATCGAGCCAGCCGCGCAGCGCGGTGAGCAGGTCGAGACGGTTGTCGGGCCCGCCCTGATAGGCGACGGTGACCAGGCTCAGCCTGCCCTGTGTGGGATAGGTCTGGTGGCCCGAGATCGTGATGACCGGTTTGCCCTTGACGTCCCCGATCGTGTTCTCGGTGGGGCCGGGGCTCAGCACGACGTACGGCACCGGCAGCATGGCGCCGATCACGGCCAACGCGAGCGCGAGGAAACCCGCGACCAGCAGGGTCAGAGCGCGTCGGGACATGGACGAACTCTATGCGTTCCGGGCTCCGGACATTTCGCGGGCGCTAGTCGCAGGCGCCGACCCATTCGGCGTCTCCGTCGGCGAACACCTGGTGCTTCCAGATGGGCACCTCGTGCTTGAGGTCGTCGATGAGCCTGCGACAGGCCTCGAACGCCTCGCCGCGGTGGGGGCAGGCGGCCGCCACGACGACGGCGATCTCCCCCAGGCGTAGGTCGCCCACCCTGTGGACGGCCGCCAGCGCCGTCACCTGGTGGTCGGCCGCCACCTTCTCCGCGACCCTGCGCAGGTGCTCCTCGGCGGACGGGTGCGCCGAGTACGACAGGAGCGTCACCGGCCTGCCGCCGTCCTGCTCGCGTACGGTGCCGACGAAGACCGCCGTGCCGCCGGCGGCATGGTCCTCCACCGCGCCCAGCACCTCGTCCACGGACAACGGGGTGTCGCGGATGCCCAGCAATCGGATGACGTCCACGTCCCCGAGGTTAACGCCTGAGCCCGATCAGGTGCGGCGCTTGCGGCGAGCGGCGCGGACGATCGCGGCCGTGCCGATGACCGCGACGGTCGCGCCCGCGGCGGTGATCGTGGCCTCCTTGCCCGACAGGCGGCGGCCGACGACCGCGTGCCTGCCCTCGCACAGTTCGAGCAGTTCCCGCAGCGCGGCCTCGTTGGTCCAGGCCGGCTTCCAGCCCGCCTCCCGCAGCGCCACGCCGTCGACCACCCAGGGATAGACCACGTAGTGCAGGTCGGTCGCGGCGGTCGGCGTGATGCCGAGCCGGTGCAGCCGCTGCGCCGTGCCGAACGTCACGCCGGCCGGCAGCTCGAACCGCTTCAGGCCGGAGATCTCCTCCACCTGCTCCATCTCCAGCCAGCCCTCGGAGCCGACCGCCACGACTCCGCCGACCTTGCCCAGGGCGGCGGCCTCCAGCGCGGACACCAGGTCGTCGACGTGGCAGAACTGCCAGCGCGGCAGGCAGCCCTTCACCACCAGCAGCCGCGGCGCCTCGAAGTGGCGGGTGATGACGGTGTCGACGCCCGGACCGACCAGGGCGGCGGGCCGCAGCACGGTCACCTCCAGGCCGGGATGCGCCCGCAGCGACCGCCGCACCAGGGCCTCGATCTCCAGGTGATCGCCCACCAGGCCGGTGTCGGGCTCGGCCGCGACCGGGGCGTCCTCGGGCAGGGGCACCGGATTGTCGGCGGCGGCGCCGTACACCATCGCGCTCGTCACCAGCACGACCCGCCGCACCCGGGCCGCGGCGCAGGCCGTGAGCACGGTCTGGGCGGCGCGCAGGTTGTAGCGGCGGCGCTCGGCGTGATCGGTGTCGAGCGACTCGTCCGTGCCGAGATGCACCAGGACGTCCACATCGGAGATCCGGTTCGCCAAGAGCGGATCACGAATGTCGAGGACCCGCCAGGTGACGTCAGGGACGTCGCCGCGCTGCTCGTCGATGGCCACCACGCGGCGGAAATCCGCAGACGAGGCCACCTTCGCGAGGAACGCCCGGCCGAGACCGGAGGCGGCGCCGGTGACGGCGACGACGGGGGGACGCAGGCGTTTCGAGGTAGGCACGAGGTCCTCACTTTGCACTGATCCGCCCCACGGCGGCTAACGTGGCGGATGTGGACTCCTCCATCCTGCACGAGGTGGCGCGGTGACTGACCTGCCAGGTCGCGAAAACGACCCCAACGACAATCCGTTCGCCATGTTCGGCAGCCCGGAGCAGATCGCCGCGGCCATGCGGCAGTTCGCCGACATGCTGTCCGCCTCACCGGAGGCCGGGCCCGTCAACTGGGACATGGCGAAGAACATCGCACGGCACGCCGTGGTCGCCGAGGGCGATCCGAGCGTCATGGAGGGCGAGCGACGTCAGATCGTCGAGGCCCTCAACCTGGCCGACCTGTGGCTCAACGAGGTGACCACGCTGCCGAGCGGCGTGACAACCCCGCAGGCCTGGAGCCGGTCGGAGTGGATCGAGAAGACGATCCCGGTCTGGAAGCAGCTGTGCGATCCCGTCGCCGCCCAGATGGTGGAGACGATGGGCGGCACGCTCGGCGGGGCGGGCCTGCCGCCCGAGGCGCAGGCCATGGCCGGGCCGCTCATGGGCATGCTCAGGCAGATGGGCAGCATGATGGTCGGCCAGCAGATCGGCCAGGCACTCGGCTCGCTCGCCCGTGAGGTGGTCGGCTCCTCCGACATCGGCCTGCCCCTGTCGGACACCGCCGCCCTGCTGCCCGGAGGCGTCGCCGCCTTCAGCAGCGGCCTGGAGACGCCCTCGGACGAGATCCGCCTCTACCTCGCGCTGCGCGAGGCGGCGCACCACCGGCTCTTCCAGCACGTGCCGTGGCTGCGGGCGCACCTGCTCGGCGCGGTCGAGGAGTACGCCCAGGGCATCACGGTGGACGTGTCCGCCCTGCAGGACAAGCTCCAGGGGCTCGACCTCAGCGACCCCGAGCGGATCCAGGAGGTCCTGGGCGGCGGCGAGCTGCTCAAGCCCGAGGAGACCGAGCGGCAGAAGGCCGCGCTCACCCGGCTGGAGACCGCGCTCGCGCTGGTCGAGGGCTGGGTGGCCACGGTGGTCGACGCCGCCGCCGAGGGCAAGCTCCCGTCCGCCGCGGCGCTGGCCGAGACCGTACGGCGCCGCCGTGCCACGGGCGGCCCGGCCGAGCGGACCTTCGCCACGCTGGTGGGCCTTGAGCTGCGCCCGAGACGGCTGCGTGAGGCGGCCGCCCTGTGGAAGGTTCTGGGCGACGAGCGCGGGGTCGAGGGCAGGGACGCCGTCTGGGGTCACCCCGACCTGATGCCCACCGCGGACGACCTGGACAACCCCGAGTCGTTCGTGAAGGGCGAGGCCGAGTTCGACCTGTCGGCGCTGGAAGAGCCCAAGGAGCCCGGCTCCGACGGAGAGACCGGCGAGTAGCACCGGCCGCGAGGCTCGCCGGCTGTCGGTAGGCTGCGCCGGTGAGCCTGCATCGTGACGCGCAAGCCGTACTGGGCGGATGGGTCGCGCCCACCCCCGAGGAGGAGCGGCTCCGCGAGGAGTTCCTGACGCACCTGCGCGGCCACGAGGACGCGATGTGGCGCGAGTGCGCTCCCGGTCACCTCACGGCGACGACGGCCGTCCTGTCGCACGACGGCGAACGGGTGCTGCTGACCCTGCACCCCAAGGCCGGGATGTGGCTGCCCATGGGCGGGCACTGCGAGGCGTCCGACACGACGCTCGCGCAGGTCGCCCTGCGCGAGGCCACCGAGGAGTCGGGCATCCCCGGGCTGACCCTGCTGGACGGGCCGCTCGCCCTCGACCGGCACAAGGTCTGGTGCCACCCGCCGCACAGCTGGCATCTCGACGTCGAGTACGGCGCGGTCGCGCCGCCGGGGGCCGAGGCGGTGATCAGCGACGAGTCCCTCGACCTGCGCTGGTTCCCGGTGGAGGAGATCCCGGAGCTGAGCGACGAGGCCACGCGGCGGCTCGCCCGCCGCGCCCGGTCGCTGTGCCGCGCCTGACTTCTGCACGGTACTTCTGCACGGTTCGCGCACGTCTCCCTTACACCGCGCTTCACATCCGGTGGCTAGTGTCGCCACATGACCAAGGTTGACGTGGGCGGTGAGATCGTCTCTCCCCCGCGGCGTAGGCTCCGGGTCTCCCCGCTCCTGGCGTGGATCGCGGTGGCGCCGTTCACGGTCTGGGCGGCGGCCCGGCTCGCCGGAATCGACAGCGTCGCTCGCCTCTGGGGAGTGGGCGTCGCGTTGATGACGGGCACACCGTACGTCGCGGCCGCGTCGCTCCTGGCGGTGCTGATCGCACTGGCCGCCCGCCGCGCGGCCGTGATCACGGTGGCGGTGGCCGCGTCGGCCCTCCTGGCGGCCGTGGTGCTGCCCCGCGCGGCCGGCTCGGCCCCCACGGCCACCGGGCCGTCGCTGCGGATCCTGACGGTCAACCTCTTCTTCGGCGCGGGCGACGCCGCGACCGTGGTGGACCTCGTACGCAGGCTCGAACCGGACGTGCTCAACACCCAGGAACTCACCCCCGAGGCCGTCGAGGCGCTGGACGCGGCGGGCGTGGCGAGGCTGCTGCCGTACCGGCACCTGGAGGACGGGCCCGGGCCCTCGGGCAGCGGGATCTACGCCCGCCACCCCCTGACCGAAGCGCCCGACTTCGTGCCCGAGGGCGGCCACAACATGCCGAGAGCCCGGCTCACCCTGCCGTCCGGACCGCCCGTGGAGATCGTCGACGTGCACACGCTCGCCCCGCTGAACGGTCATGACGTGGCCCAGTGGGCCGCTGAGCTGGCGGCGCTCCCGGCCGCGTCCCCCGGCGTCGTACGCGTCCTGGCCGGCGACTTCAACGCGAGCCTCGATCACGCGGCCCTGCGCGCGGTGCTCGGGCGGGGCTACGCGGACGCGGCCGACGCGACCGGCGACGGCCTGACCACCACCTGGCCGGCCGACAGGCGGTACCCGCCGTTGATCACCATCGACCACGTGCTGTACGACCAGCGGGCGTCGGCGGTGAAGACAAGCGTTCACAGGGTCCCGGGCAGCGACCACCGGGCGTTCTTCGCCGAGCTTCGCCTGCCCGCAAGCCTGTGACCCCTACTCAGGTCAGCAGAGCCCGGGTGTTGTCCCAGCCCTCGAGGCCGGGGTCGAGGCGGGCCACGTCCTGCGGTTTCCTGAGCCGGTGCCAGCCGGGACCGGTGGCGACCATGCGGGGACCCGGCGCCCGGCGGCGCATCGCCGCGACGACGTCGGGTTCGTCGAAATCGGGCGCGGCCCACTCGGGGACCGGCAGGCGCGCCGCCACGGCGACGGCGCCGCCGCCCTCGGCCGGGCAGACCGCGAGGTGCGCCCGTCCGAGTTCCCGGAAGAGCTTTCCGATCAGCAGCGGCGGCAGGTCGGGGGCGTCGGCGCTCACGATCACGCCCTCCTCCTCCTGAGGCAGCGCGGCGAAGGCGTCGGCGGGTGAGGCGATCGGCAGGACGGGCGTGCCCGGCCAGGCGATGTCCTCGAGCCCCGGCACGCCGGCCGAAAGGATCACCGGGCGCACCAGTTCGAGCCCGGCGACCATCTCGTAGGTGTCCTCGGCCATCGCCGTCAGGAACTCGGCCGGGTCCACGCCGGGCGGAGCCGCCTCCGCCATGCCCGGCGTGACCAGCACCGCGGCGACCCGGGTCAACACTCCTCCGGGGAGCCGTTGGCCGCCATCGAGAAGCCCTCCAGGAAGCCCCTGGCACGTTCCGCCCGTGGGTAGCGCTCCACGAGGGCCCAGAAGCGCGGGCCGTGACTCGGCACGAGCAGGTGGACGAGCTCGTGCATGATGACGTAGTCGACGACCCAGGCCGGCATGCCCCGCAGCCGGACCGACAGCCTGATCGTGCCGTGGTCGGGGGTGCACGAGCCCCACCTGTGGAGCTGGTTCTCCACCCAGCGCACACTGGTCGGCAGGGCCTTTCCGTCCAGATAGCGCGCCGACAGCTCCGCCGCCCGTTCGAGCAGGTCGTCGTCGCTCGGGCGTCTTCGCTGCTCCTTCGCCGCAAGGCGGTCGAGCATGCGGCGTACCCACTGCTCCTCGTCGGTCGTGCTCAGACCAGCCGGAAGCAACACGATGGTCTTGTCTCCATCGCGGTACGCGGAAACGGTTCGCCGCCGTCGTGCGCTCCGACGAACCTCGACTGTCTCGGGGGGCACATATGAAAGGTAGCCGACACGCGCCGAATTCCACAGGGGGTGGTACACGTTCTCCCTGGTCAATCGGGCGAACGTGACCTTGCGGGCGTGAAAACTACGGGGTTGCGGATATTCACCAACCACGATCACCCCGGTAATTATCCACAGCCCCGCTGGTTCCGACGCCGGGGCTTTCCGGCGTATGGCAAGGTCTGGCGATTATGAGACCTCGCCTCAAGCCCGTGCTGCGCCGGGTCGAACGAGACGGCCGCACGCTGCAGTTCGGTGTCCATCCGCTGCGTGCCGTCGTGCTGACCGGCGTCGAGCCGCCCGTACGCCGCCTGATCGACGGCCTGGACGGCACCCGCACCCTCCATCAGGCGGTGGCCGGCAGCGGCCTCGACGAGGCGTCCGCCCAGGAGGTGGTCGCCCGGCTCGCCGCGCACGGCCTGATCGAGGACGCCGCGACCCGGCCGGAACCCCTCGCCGACCTGCCGCCGGCCGAGCGCGACCGCCTCCGCCCCGAGCTGGACAGGCTGTCGCTGACCTCCACCGACGGCGGCATGGGCGCCCTGTCGGCGCGGAGGGCGGCCCGGGTCCGCGTGTACGGCGCCGGCCGGGTCGGCGCCCGGATCGTCACCCTGCTCGCCGCGGCCGGAGTGGGCCACATCTGCGTGGTCGATCCCGGCACGGCCACCGCGGGCGACGTGGTCCCCGGCGGGCTCGGCCGCGCGGAGACCGGGATGACCCGCGAGGAGGCCGCCGTGCTCGCGGCCCGGCGGATCTCCCCCGCCGTCAACGCCTGGCCCGGACGAGCCGCCTCCCGCCTGTCCGACGGCGGGGTGCGCCCCGACCTCGTGATCCTCGCGCCCGCCGATCCGCTCGACGCCACGCTGGTCCACGAGATCGTCGCCGAGGGCGTGGCGCACCTGCTGGTCTGCGCCTTCGAGGGACACGGCTCGGTGGGGCCCTTCGTCGTCCCGGGGCTCACCCCCTGCCTGCGCTGCCTCGATCTCACCCGCCGCGACCGGGACCCTTCCTGGCCGCTCGTGGGCGCCCGGCTCGGGGGTTACCCCGCGGGCGAGATCGCCTGCGACGTGGTGCTGTCCTGCCTGGTCGCCGCGCAGGCGGCGGGTCAGGCTCTGGCCTATCTCGACGAGGGACGCGTGCCCGACGGCCTGCTGGAAGTGTCGCCCGGATGGCGCTGGCGGCATCGCGCCCGCGAGCCGCATCCCGACTGCGGCTGCGTCCGGAGCGACCTGGCCGACGCCGCCGTGATCGCGCCGCGAGCTCCCGGCCAGGCCGCGTGAACCGGCCTCTCAGACGGCGCGGATGTCCCGGACCACCTCCAGGAAGTTGCGGATCACGGCGGTGCGACGCCTTCCGCTCCAGACGGCGCCGATCCGCCAGACCGCGACCGGGTGGTCGATCGGAGTGATCGTCACCGTCGGCGGCGCGATGCGGGCGGCGCCGGCCGGCACGAACGCCACACCGACTCCCGCCGCGACCAGGGCCAGCACGGTCTGCAGGTCGTGCGCCTCCTGCACCACGTCCGGGAGGGCGCCCACGACGGTGCGGAGCCGGTCGACCTGACGATCGAGCCCCGGCCCCCTGGCCGCGGCCAGCCGTACGACGCCGTGCGCTGCGGCCCACGCGGGGAGATCCGCGGCAGCGGGAGGCGGAGGACCGTGCCGGTCGGTCGCGGCGATCGCGAGCCGGTCGGTGCCGACTGTCAGATGCTCCCACTCGTCGGCGACGGGGAGCCGGACGAAACCGACGTCGAGCTCGCCCGTTTCGAGCCGCTCGACCTGGGCCTGCGAGGACATGTCCTCCAGGGTCACGCGCACCTCGGAATAGCGGCGCCGGAAGGCCGCGACCGCGCGAGGGGCCAGGTCGATGCTCGACAGGCCGAAGCCGACCGCCAGCCTCCCGAGCTCACCATGGGCCATGCCGGCCATCCGGGCGGACAGGGCGTCGGCCCGGCGCAGCAGATCGTGCGCGTCCGGCAGCAGGAGGACGCCGAGATCCGTCAGCACGGCCCCGTGCCGGCCCCGGTGGAACAGCCTGCCGCCGACCCGCGCCTCCAGCGACTGGATCTGCTTGGTCAAGGTGGGCTGTGTCACCGAGAGATCCCGCGCCGCACGGCCGTAGTTGCGGTGCGCGGCGAGTGTGACGAACGCGCGGAGCAGGCCCAGATCCATTCCCGGATTCTATGGAAGTGCGATGAACATTCATTGGACGCATCGAAGCGGTCTGCGATGTCCTGGTGGTCCCGAGACGATCAGGAGGACGAGATGAGACAGGTCATGGAGGACGGCGCGGCCACGAAGGCGATGCGGTGCGCGAGCGTGCAGTTCGAGCACCGGCCCGACGACAAGGCCTACAACCTGAGCAGGATCGAGCACTTCGTCCGCTCAGCCGCAGCCGACGGGGTGAAGATCGTCACCTTTCCTGAGATGTGCGTGCTCGGCTACTGGCACCTGCGCCGGCATACCGCCGAGCGGCTGCGGGAGCTGGCCGAGCCACTGACAGGACCATCGGTCGGCTTCGTGCGCGCCCTGGCGGTCGAGCACGGCATGGCGGTGGGCGCGGGCTTCCTGGAGATCGACGAGGAGGGCCGGCTGTTCAACAGCTACGCGGTCTGCCTCCCGGACGGGCGTGTCCACCGCCACCGGAAGCTGCATGCGTTCGAGCACGAGGCCATCGGCAGCGGTGACTCCTACACCGTCTTCGACACGCCCTGGGGCTTCCGCGCGGGCGTCCTCATCTGCTGGGACAACAACCTCGTGGAGAACGTACGGGCGACCGCGCTGATGGGCGCCTCGGTGCTGCTCGCGCCGCACCAGACCGGCGGCACCGCCTCCCGCAGCCCCCACGGCATGCGGCCGATCCCGGCGGAGCTGTGGCGGCGCAGGCTCAGCGATCCCGAGGCGATCGACGCCGAGTTGCGCGGGCCGAACGGACGCGAGTGGCTGATGCGGTGGCTGCCCGCGCGCGCCCACGACAACGGCCTGTTCATCCTGTTCAGCAACGGGGTCGGCCAGGACGACGACGAGGTCCGCACAGGCAACGCCATGATCCTCGACCCGTACGGCAGGGTCGTCGCGGAGACCTGGGCCGCCGCCGACGACATGGTCGTCGCCGATCTCGATCTCGAGTCGCTGCCGCTGTCGACCGGCCGTCGGTGGCTGCAGGGACGACGGCCGGAGCTGTACGGCATTCTCACCCGGCGCTTCGGGGACGAGCGGGACCCCCGAACCGCCCGGTTCGCCGTGGAGCCCGTGCCGGTCACGCGCACCCCCGGACGTACGGACCGGCCCGGTTCCGCCTGACCCGGCTCGCGTGCCGGGCACGCCGCCGTACGGCCCGTCGATCCTTTCACCGGCGGACACTCCCGTAACGACAGCGCTGGTGTGACCAATGTCATAGGCGGCGTATTTCCCCGAGAGGCTCGCGACCGCCGGAGCCGGGGCGGCCACCCGATCGGAAATTGTGGTCGATAGCACCCTTCATCGCCGACAATGGGTCGTGTGAGTGACCTTCCCCACCGTGCCGTGACCCGCTCGGCAAAGCTCGCGACACTCCCCCTCGGGTTCGCCGGCCGCACCGCGCTCGGACTGGGCAGGCGGCTCGGTGGCACCTCCGCGGAGATCGTCGCCCGGGAGATCCAGCAGCGCACGGCCGACCAGATCTTCAAGGTGCTCGGCGAGCTCAAGGGCGGGGCCATGAAGCTCGGCCAGGCCCTGTCGATCTTCGAGGCCGCGCTGCCGCCCGAGATCGCCGGGCCGTACCGGGCGACGCTGACCCGCCTGCAGGACGCCGCGCCGCCGCTTCCGGCCGCCACCGTCCACCGGGTCCTGACCGAGCAGCTGGGCGACGACTGGCGGGAGAACTTCCTGGAGTTCGACGACCGGCCGAGCGCCGCGGCGTCGATCGGGCAGGTGCACCGCGCCGTGTGGCACGACGGCCGCCCGGTCGCCGTGAAGATCCAGTATCCGGGGGCGGGCAAGGCCCTGATCTCCGACTTCAACCAGCTCGCGCGGCTCGGCAAGCTCTTCGGCGCGCTGCTGCCCGGACTGGACATCAAGCCGGTGCTGGCCGAGCTGAAGGAGCGGGTGGCCGAGGAGCTCGACTACCTCAAGGAGGCCGAGGCCCAGCACGCGTTCGCCGAGGAGTTCCGCGACGACCCCGACTTCCACGTGCCCGCCGTGATCGCGGCCAACGAGCAGATCCTCGTCTCCGAGTGGATGACGGGCACCCCGCTCTCCAGGATCATCGCCGACGGCACGCAGGAGGAGCGCAACCACGCCGGCCTGCTGTTCGTCCGCTTCCTGTTCTGCTCTCCGGCCCGGGTCGGGATGCTGCACGCCGACCCCCACCCCGGCAACTTCTGGCTGACGGAGGACGGGCGGCTCGGCGTGCTGGACTTCGGGGCGGTCAACCGCATGCCCGACGGCTACCCCGTCGCCTTCGGCAGGCTCACGCGCATCTTCAACCAGGGCGACATGGACGCGGTCGTGCACGGGCTGCGTGCGGAGGGGTTCATCCGCCCGCACATCGAGGTGGACGTCGACGCCCTGCGGGCCTTCCTCGCGCCGTACGTCGAGCCGACCCGGGTCGAGGAGTTCGCCTTCAGCAGGGAATGGCTGCGGGAGCAGGCGGCGACCGTGGCCGACCTGCGGCCGAACAACGTGGTCCGCCAGCTCAACCTGCCCGCGTCGTACGTGCTGATCCACCGCGTGCACGCGGCCGGCGTCGGCGTGCTGTGCCAGCTCGGCGCCACCGCCCGCTTCCGCGACGAGGTGGTGCGCTGGGTCCCCGGCTTCGCCGACGAGACGGGCGAGTCCGAGGACAGCGCGCTCGCCCTGACCTGAGCCGGCACACTCCGGGCTAGCGGCGGCCGCCCCTGCTCTCGACCGTCCGGAGATTCTGGTTGATGACGCAGCGGTTGATCCCTCTCTTGCAGTTGCCGTTGAGGGTGTTGGTGAAGACGCTGACGCTCGACACCTGCTGGATGCCCGCGAACGTGACGGCGCTGTTGGCTGCGGGGGCGTTCACGTTGCGCCGGCCCCCCGATATCTGCTTGGGCGGGCTCTTGATCGTGGGCGAGTTCGCGGTGTTGGTGCCCCCGGTGACCTGGGTCGCTCCGTCGCCGTGACCGTCGCCGTGACCGTGGCGAATCGGCGCCGCCTCGGCCCCCGGGATGACCGAACCCCACAGTCCGATGACGAGCGCGGCGACGGCGAGCCGTCGCGCACCCGCCACGAGATCAAGCGCGCCTGACGTCCGGTCGTCCATCGAAGTCCCACCCACCGCTCGTGCACCGCTTCGCCTGCCGCCCGTGACCATCAGGCGCCGGGGGCGCTCGGCTCATACCCCGTGATCCTCGCCGTCTCCCACGACAGGCGATCTTCTGTGCGTTCGGTGATCTCTTCTTTACGAGCACGGCCGTTACGAGCACGGCCTCTACGAGAACGGCCGAAGGCCCGGACCGTTACCGGGCCCGGGCCTTCGGATCGCACCGTCATCAGCGCGTCAGGGTCGCGTCACATGCGCGCCAGCGCGGAACTCAGCCGCCGGGACGCGCGCTCGGCCTGCCGGCGTGCCCTCTGCACGCTCCTGATCCGGCCGGCCAGCCGCTCCTCAGCCGCCTCGCGGTGGAGGGTTCGTATTCGCTCATGCGCCAGTTCTTGATGCAGATACAGGGCGGTGATCGGGGAGATGCTCATCTGGATCGGTTCCTTCCGGAATTGCTGTGGTTGCTGGTCAGGCGGCGACAGGAGACTTGCGCGGGCGCCCACGGGGACGCTTGCGGGGCACGACGACCCCCCGCAGGATGAGCTCCCCGCCCCAGACGCCCCACGGCTCCTCGCGCTCCAGCGCGCGGGCCAGGCAGGCCTTCTGGATCGGGCAGCCGCCGCAGAGCGCCTTGGCGAACTCCACGTCCTCGGGAGACTCGGCGAACCACAGGTCGGGCTCGGTACGACAGGGGATTTCGGCTTCGATCAGGTCCATGACCGGGGCCGCCATCTGCGTCACCTCTTCGAATGGTTTGGTCTGGGTGTCCTCGTTCTGGGGTGTGGATTCGTGGCCGACAAACAAGAAGGCCGCGGATCCTGGTGCGGATCCGCGGCCTGGAGGTGGAGACCGGTCAGGGTATGACTGGTCCTCTCCAGGCATAGTGCGGACCCTGCGCACCGCCGCGAGCGGCGGCGCGGATCTGCTCATCGCTCATCGGCCGGTTGACATAAACCGGGCGGTGGGCGGGGTTGCCATGGGTGGCCGGGCGGGCGAACGCGCCGAAGGCGGCTGAGCCCGCGACTCCGGTGACCAGAGCCTGGGCAGGAGCGGCCTCGCCACGCCGCAGTTTCGTCGGCACGACAATGGCGGCCGGGCATGCGGAGGCGAGCCACAGCGCGCGGGACGTCGTCATGTTCCTCACTGGACTCACCTCCATTTCAGTGCGATCTCGCCGGACCTGAGCGTCCGGCTGACTTGTCCAAGACCCTAAACCGCCGCGGCAGGGTGGGCAACCTATTTTCTACCTGCGATTTTCACGACTTCGTGACATCGGGATGCAGCGCGGGCGACACCCGGATGAGGCATTCCTGAACCACGGATACGGCGAGTTCCCCCGCGGCGGTGAACATCTGCCCGCGGGCGAGCCCGCGCGCCTCCCCCGACCAGGGCGACTCCTGGGCGTACAGCAGCCATTCGTCGGCCCGGAAGGGCCGGTGGAACCACATCGCGTGGTCCAGGGACGCGCCGGACACCGCCGAGGACCCCCAGGCGAGGCCGTGGGCCAGCAGCACGGTGTCCACCAGCGTGAAGTCGCTGGCGTAGGCCGCGAGCACGACGTGCAGCAACGGGTCGTCGGGCAGGTCGGCGTCGTACCGGAACCAGACGTTGTTCTCCGGGGTGACCAGGGCGGGGTCGTGGGCGGCCTCCCACGTCAGCGCGTTCACATACCGCGCGTCCACCGGGCGCGGCTTGGCCAGCAGCTCGCGCCATCCCGGCTCGTCGCCCACGACGTCGAGCATCCGCTCCTGGAAGGTCGGCAGGGTCTCGGGGTCCGGCACCTGCGGCATGCGCGCGGCCTGGTGGCTCACGCCCGGCTCCTGGACGTGGAACGACGCCGACATCGAGAAGATCGCCTTGCCGTGCTGGATGGCCGTGATGCGCCGGGTGGTGAACGACCGCCCGTCGCGCACCCGCTCGACGTTGTAGACGATCGGGACGGCCGGGTCTCCCGGCCGGATGAAGTAGGCGTGCAGCGAGTGGACCATCCGGTCGGACGGCACCGTACGGCCGGCCGCCACGAGCGCCTGCGCCGCCACCTGGCCGCCGAAGACCCGCTGGATGCGCTCCTCCGGGCTGCGCCCCCGGAAGATGTCGAGCTCGATCGGTTCGAGGTCGAGCAGGTCCAGCAGCTCCTTCAGGGCCGAGTTCACAGGGGCCTCCAGCGCACGCGGGTATTACTCGTCGGTAACACTATCGGCGCCGCGGCAGAGCTCGAGGACCGCGTCGCCGTACCGCTCAAGTTTGACGCGTCCGATTCCGGCGATCGCGAGCAGGTCCTCCTCAGAGGTGGGCACCCGCTCGGCGATGGCCTGGAGGGTGACGTCCGTGAAGACGACGTACGCCGGCACCTTGGCCTCCTTCGCGGCCGCCGTGCGCCACGCCTTAAGGCGTTCGAGCAGGGCCTCGTCGTAGTCCGCCGGGCAGGTCGCGCAGCGGCCCAGCTTCTGCTCGGCCGCGGCCGAGAGCGTCTTGCCGCAGATCCGGCAGTGCAGCGGTGCCGCCGACCGCTTCGCCCGCCCGCCCGCGCCTCCCGGCCGCTCGGCCCTGGCCGGGCTCGCCGTACGCGGGGACAGCCCGTCGAGGAAGCGCGACGGCCTGCGGGCGCGGCGGCCTCCCGGCGAGCGGGCGAGCGCCCACGACATGTGCAGGTGCTCGCGGGCCCGGGTGATCCCGACGTACAGCAGCCGCCGCTCCTCCTCGATCTGGTCCGGCGTCTCCGCGTAGACGATCGGGACCATGCCGTCGGTGAGGCCGACGAGGAAGACGGCGTCCCACTCCAGGCCCTTGGCGGCGTGCAGGGAGGCGAGCGTCACGCCCTCGACCGGCGGCGCGTGCTGCTCCATCGCCCTGCGCTCCAGCTCGCCGACGAACCTCGGCAGGTCGGCGCCCTCGGTCGCCATGTCCTCGGCCAGATCGGCGAGCGCCTTGAGCGACTCCCACTTCTCCCTGGCCTTGCCGCCTCCGGGCGGCTCGGCGGTCAGCCCGATGCCCGAGAGGATCGCGTGCACGGCGGGCGCGAGCGGCTCGTCGGCCGACGACCGGGCCGCGCCGCGCAGCAGCACCACGGCCTGGCGCACCTCGGGGCGCTCGAAGAACCGCTCCGCCCCGCGCAGCAGGTAGGGCACGCCGGCGTCGGTGAACGCCTGCTCGTACGCCTCCGACTGGGCGTTGACGCGGAACAGCACCGCGATCTCGCGGGTGGGCACGCCGTCCGCCATCAGCTTCTTGACCGTGAGCGCGACGCCGAGCGCCTCGGCCTGCTCGTCGTCGTACTCGGTGAAGACCGGCTCGGGTCCGTCGGGCCGCTGGGCGACCAGTTCCAGCCGGTGGGGCGAGCGCGCCATGACGCGGTTGGCCAGCGTGACCACCTGCGGGGTCGAGCGGTAGTCGCGCACCAGCCTGATCACGGCCGCCGAGGGATGCTCGACGGCGAAGTTGGTCAGGTAGTGGGGCGTCGCGCCGGTGAACGAGTAGATGGTCTGGTTGGGGTCGCCCACCACGCACACGTCGTCGCGCCCGCCGAGCCAGGTGTCGAGCAGCAGCTTCTGCAGCGGGTTGACGTCCTGGAACTCGTCGACCACGAAGTAGCGGTACTGCTGGCGGATCTGCGCGGCGACCTCCCGGTGCTCGGTCATCACGGCCGCCGTGAGCTCCAGGATCGTCTCGAAGTCGATCAGGTTGCGCTGGCGGCGCAGGCTCTCGTACCCCTCGTACAGCCGCGCCACCTCCTCGGGCGCGATCGGCGGGGTGCGGCGGGCCTTGGCCGCGGCGGCCGGGTAGTCCTCCGGGCCGATCTGGGTGACCTTCGCCCACTCGATCTCGCTCGCGACGTCGCGCAGTTCACCGCGGTCGGGGTTCCTGCGCAGGCGCCTGGCCGCCTCCACGAGCAGCGGCAGCTTCGACTCGACCACCTGCGGCGGATCGCCGCCGATCACTCGCGGCCAGAAGTAGCTGAGCTGACGCAGGGCCGCCGCGTGGAACGTGCGGGCCTGCACGCCGGGCGCCCCGAGACCGCGCAGCCGCTGCTTCAGCTCGGCCGCCGCGCGGGTCGTGAAGGTCACGGCGAGCACACCCTGCGGCTCGACCACCCCGGTCTGCACGGCGTACGCGATGCGGTGCGTGATGGCGCGGGTCTTGCCGGTCCCCGCCCCGGCGAGCACGCACACCGGTCCGCGCACCGCCTGGGCGACCTCGCGCTGCTCGGGATCCAGACCGTCGAGGACGTCCAAGGAACGGCTCCCAACATGCGTTGCGGACGTTGTTACTGGCATCATCCTTCCAGCAGCCGACCGAGCATGTCCCGGGGACCGGTCGGCGCACCACGCGACATCGGGGAGGAAGACGCCGTGGCCACCGCGGTCCGAACTGCTTTAGGCATGGGCGCCGCCGCCCTCGCCGCCCTCATGCTCGCCCCGCCGGACGCCCAGGCGGCCACCCCGGCGGGAGCTCCCGTCCACCACCCCTCCGCTTCCCCGGCCCCGTCCGCGACACCGTCCGCCGCGCCCTCGGCCTCGCCCTCCGCGAGCCCGTCGCCCTCGCCGTCCCCCTCGGCCTCGCCCTCGCCGGCCCTCACGCCGACCGACGTGCGGATCCGCACCTACGCGTACGGCTCGCACGCGCGCCAGACCATGGACGTGTGGTGGCACACCGTCGGACCGCGGCACCCGGCCGTCTTCGTCATCCACGGCGGCTGGTGGTCCGGGGGCGACAAGAAGTACATGACGTCGATCAGCCGCAGCTACTCCCAGCTCGGCTACACCGTCGTCAACCTCGACTACCGGCTGTCGGGCGACGCGGCCTGGCCGGCGCAGCGCACCGACGTGCTGACCGCCGTCAACGCCGTGCGCAGGCACGCGGCGTTCTTCAACACCGACCCCAACCGCTACGTCCTGATCGGGTTCTCCGCCGGCGGCCACCTCGCCGCCGCCGTCGGCGCGTACGGCGACGGCCGGCCGGGGCTGCGCGGCGTCGTCGGGATCTCCCCGCCCGTCTCGCCGCTGTCGGCGTTCACGGACGGCAGCGCGTTCGGCAGCAAGGAGCAGCAGAAACTGCGCAAGGCGGCCATCAAACTGGCCGGCGGCTGCACGCCCGCCCAGTGCCCGCGCGTCTGGTCGAGCATGGAGGTGCCCTTCCACGCCTCGGCCGGCGACCCGCCGATGCTCGCCTTCCACTCCTCGGAGGAGTTCGTCCCGCCCTACCAGAGCGAGATGCTCGAGGAGTCGCTGGCGAGCGTCGGGGTCCGGATGACCGTCAAGACGATGGCCGGCACCCAGCACAGCGCCCCGCTGTACCGGGAGCCGGGGGTCGCCGAGACCGTCCAGGCCTGGATCATCGCCCGGCTGGGGCGCGTCTCCGGGTAGCCGGGAACACGTGGCGCGCTCGCGATGTTGCCATGACTGCTCTCGGCAACAGTGATGCGCACGGAAGGGACGACAGATGGCGCTGACGGTTTACACCACGAGCTGGTGCGGCCCCTGCAAGCGGCTGAAGGGCCAGCTCACCCGGGAGGGCATCGTCTTCAGCGAGGTCGACATCGAGCGCCACCCGGACGCCGCCGACTTCGTCGCGAGCGTGAACAACGGCAACCAGGTCGTCCCCACGGTGGTCGCGGACTGTCACACCATGACCAACCCCTCGGTCGCCGAGGTGAAGCGGCACCTCGAAGGCGCCTGCTGATTCACCAGTCGGTGTCGGGGATCGGCGCTCCGTACCAGGTCTCGATCAGCCGCCGGGCGATCGAGACCTGGCCGGGCAGCGCCAGGTCACCCGAACGCACCTGGGCCTCCAGCTCCTCCCGGGACAGCCAGCGGGCCTCGGCGATCTCCTCCAGGTCGGGACGCAGGTCGGTGGTGACGGCGCGGGCGAAGAAGCCGAGCATCAGACTGCGCGGGAACGGCCAGGGTTGACTGCCGAGATACCGCGGCGCGGTGACGGCGACGCCCACCTCTTCCAGGACCTCGCGGACCACCGCGTGCTCCAGCGACTCCCCCGGCTCGACGAACCCGGCGAGCACCGACATCCGGCCCCGGGGCCACTGCGGGCCGCGCGCGAGCAGGATGCGGCCCTCGTCGTCGTGCACCAGCATGATCACCGCGGGGTCGACGCGCGGGAAGTGCTGACTGCCGTCGCGCGGGCACACCCGCATGTGGCCCGACGCGGTGACGTCCGTGAGGCCGCCGCACCTCGGGCAGTACTCGTGGCTCGCGTGCCACGCCTCCAGGGCCACCGCGTAGACGAGGAGCCCGGCGTCGCGGTCGTCCAGCAGCACCGCGGCCTCCCGCAGGCCCACCGCGTCCGCGGTGCTTCCGAGGGGCTCGGGCAGCGGGGCGTTGACCGCGAAGTAGGGCACGCCGTCCTCGTCCACGCCCAGCAGGTAACGCGTGCCCTCCGGCGCCTCGGCCGGCGACGTGAGCACCAGGGCCGCGCCGTCGGTGAAGCGGCGCACCAGCGTGCGGCCGTCGTGGATGAGGAAAACCCTCGTCTTCTCCGCCTCCCACGCGCGCCGCAGCCATTCCTCGTCGCCGCGCAGGGCCGCCGATCTGTCGATGGCGCTCCTCGCCAGGAGCAGGGGGCCGAGCAGTCCGTCCGCGATTTCCACGTCGTCATCCTTCCACTGCCGCCGCTCCGGCAATCTTCCTGCCCATGGCCGTTCCCCGGTCAAAAGGTCGAGGTCCCCGGCTAAGATGCAGTCGCTTAGGTTAGCCTTACCTATGGAGGGCCGGTGCGGCTGTACCTCACCACGCTCAACCCGACCGACTCGGTGACCGGCGGGTTCCTCCCCGCCGCGGCCGCGCTGGGCTGGGACGTGACGATACTCACCGACCAGCCTGATCGGTATCCGGGGTACGACGTCATGGCGGCGGACGTCCGCGACCCCCGGGCGGTGATCGACGCGGTGGCCGCCCACCACCGGCCCGATGTGATCTTCTCCAACTCCGACCACCTCCAGGCCGCCGCCGCGCTCGCCGCCGGGTATTTCGGCCTGCCGGGCAAGGACTGGCGGGCCTGCGTGACCGCCAAGAACAAGGCGCTCACCCGCCGCGCCCTCGCCGCCGTCGAACCCGTCAGGTCCGTACGGCTGCCGCCCGGCGGAGGGGTGCCGGAGGGCCTGCCGTACCCGGTCGTGGTCAAGCCCGCGCTGGGCGTGGCCAGCGAGGACGTGGTGCTGGTGGACGGCCAGGACGCGCTGGCCGCCGCCGTCACGGCGATCAGGGAGCGACGGCCGGAGGAGGTCCTGGTCGCGGAGGAGTTCCTCGACGGGCCGGTCCGCACGCTGGAGACGCTCGGCGACGGCACCACCCGGGAGGTCGTCGGCGGGTTCGCCACCACGCTCGGCCCGCTGCCGCACTTCGTGGAGGAGCGCCTGGACTGGCGGCCCCCCGACGCCGGCCACCTGGCCCACCTGGGCGCGGCGCTCGACGCGGCGGGGGTCGGCTTCGGGGTGTGCCACACCGAGTATGCCGTCACCCCGGACGGTCCCCGCGTCATCGAGATCAACTATCGGCTGATCGGCGACAACTGCGACTTCCTGCTGGCGGACCTGCTCGGTGTGCCCCTGCACCAGTGGATCCTGCGCGTCCACGCGGGCGAGCCGGTGTCCTCGTTCGACCTGGACGGCCTTCGCGCGGCGTACGGATCCGTGGTGAGCCTCGTGGCCGAGCGCTCCGGCACGGTCACCGCCGCGCCGCCGGACATCTCCGTGCCCCGTACGGGCGACGGCGTGCGGCTGTGGCACCGGGCACTGCGCCAGATCGGCGATTATGTCGAGGTGACGGGCACGAACCGCGACTACCTCGGCCTGCTTCGCGCCGTCGGCCCGGACGCCGCCGGCGTCGACGCCGCGATCGACACCTTCAGGAAGGAGCACCCTTGGGTGCTCGCATGATCCCGGCGGCGCGCGACCACCGGGAGGCGACGGGCGGAGAGCACTACCTGGCCGCGCGGGTGCTGAACGCCCTGCTGCGGGAGGACTACGCCGGAATCTCCGCCAGGGTCACCCACGACAAGGACGGGGTGGCGATCGTCCTCGCCTCTGGACGACGGGTCGGGCTCGCCGCGGGCAGCCCGTTCCAGGACTTCGCCACGGCCCCGTACGAGCGCCTGCGCCTGGCGGAGGTGCTGGAGACGCTGGAGGCCGTCGCCCACCCCGCAGACGCCGAGGGGGTCGCCGCCTTCGAGCGGGAGTGCCACGAGACGCTCGCGGCCCTGGAGGCCCACCACCGGATGCGCGGCGAGGTGGCGCGGCGGCTGCGGAGGCGTCACGGCCTCATCCGCTACGAGTCGCTGGCGGCCGCGGTGGACCATCCGCTCTATCCGACGGCCAGGTGCCGTCTCGGGGTCTCCCCCGCCGACCTGGCGGCCTACGCCCCGGAGTTCGCCCCCGAGTTCCGCATGAGGTGGACCGCGGCGCCGCGCGAGCGGGTGACGCTCTCCCGGCCGGATCTCCCGGGGTGGTGGCCCGCGCCCGGCGACGTGGGGCTGCCGCCCGGCCTGGCCCGCACGCACGTGCTCCTTCCCGTCCATCCGCTGACGGAGCCGCTGGTGGCCGGGCTTCCCGGGCTGGTCGCGGGTCCGCGGCCGTATGTGACCGTGCGGCCGACCCTGTCGACCCGGACGGTGGAGGTCTCCGAGCGCGTCCATCTCAAGGTGCCGCTCCCGGCGAGCACGCTGGGCCTGCGCAACCGCCGGTCGATCAAACCGGGCACCTTGCGGGACGGAGCGCTGGCCGAGTGCCTGCTGCGCGAGATCCTGGCCCGTGAGCCCGGCCTGCGCGTCTGCCTCGCGGGCGAGCAGACCTACGGGCACGCGGAGCACGAATACCTGGGCTGGCTCGTCCGCGACCTGCCCGAAGGGGAGATCGTGCCGGTCGCCGCCCTGCTCGCGCCGCTCGGCGACTCCGGCGGGCGGCTCGTCCTGCACGAGGTGGCCGAGCGCCACCACGGCGGCGACACGGAGGCGTTGCTGCGCGACTACCTCACGGCGCTGCTCGCGTGGAACGTCACGCTGTTCGTCCGGTACGGCGTCGCGTTGGAGGCCCACCAGCAGAATCTCGCGCTGGTGTTCGGCGAAGGACCCATGCGACTGCTGGTCAAGGACAACGACGGGCTGCTGGCCTCGCCCCGGCGGCTGCACGCGGCGGGGATCGAGGCGCCCGGCTTCGGCGACGAGCGCATGCTGACCGACGACCCCTACGCGCTCGCCGACGTCTTCGTGACGATCACCCTGCACCTGGCCGCCATGGCCGTGGCCCACGGCGCGCTGCCCGGCTCCGCCGCCACGCTCGTCGGACGGGCTCTGACGGCCGCGCTGGAGCCGTACGGGGACGACCCGATGGCCCGCCTGCTGCGGGCCCGCACGCTGGAGGCCGCCCGTCTCACCGGCAAGTCGATGGTCGTCGCCGGGACGCTCGTGGCCAAGGACCGCACCGGGGCCAGGGACGTCAACAAGTTCTACGGCACGACCGGCCCCAACTACCTGAGGGGTGCCTGAGCCATGGACCGCCTGCTCCTTGATTCGCACGCCCTGGACTCACACGCCCTGGACCCGCACACCCGTGACCCGCACGCGGCCCGGGCCGAGGAGGCGGCGCTCGGAGCGCTGCTGCGCTGCTGGCTGCGCGAGGTCGGCGGCCCCCGTGAGCATGTGCACGCCGCCGGGCCTCACCTGACGCTCCGCGTGGCCGGGACGCCGGTGCGCGTCCGCGTCGGCGGCGGCATCGCGCTGCGCTTCGACGGCCCGCCCGAGCATCTGGCGGAGGGGCGCTGGCGGCCCCTCGACCTGCCCTCGTTCGTCGCCCTGGTGGAACGCGAGCTGGATGGCGGCAACGAGGAGTTCGCCGCCCAGGTGCGGGCCGGGCGGGAGGCGGTCGCGGCGATCCTGGCCGCCCGCGCGCGGGCCGTCCCGCCCGCCGATCCGTGGCTCGCCTCCGAGCAGGCCCTCGTGGCCGGGCACCCGTTCCACCCCGCCCCCAAGGCGCGCTCGGGCGACGGCTGGCTGGACTACGCGCCGGAGACGCACGCGCGGTTCGCGCCGCGCCTGCTCGGGGTGCGCGCCGACCTCGTGGCCCAGGAGGGCGACACGACGGCGCTCGACGCGTTGGGGGACGCGCCGGCGGGATACGTCCCGCTGCCCGCCCACCCCTGGCAGCTCGACCTGCTGGCCGCCGAGCTGCGCGGGCCGCTCGCGGACGGTCGGCTGGTCGACCTCGGGACCGGCCCCCGCGCGATCGTGCCCACGTCGTCGGTCAGGACCGTGTACGACCCCGGCACCGGCATGTGCCTGAAGTTCAGCCTGGACGTGCGGATCACCAACTGCGTGCGCAAGAACGCGTGGTATGAGCTGTCCGGCGCGGTCGAGCTGACCCGGCGGCTCACCCCCGTCTTCGAACGGCTGGCCCGGAGTTTCCCCGGCACGCGGTGGCTGCCCGAGCCCGGCTACCGCTCGGCCGCCCTCGGCACCCGGCTGCTCGAAGGGCTCGGGGTGATCGTCCGTAGCGGCCCGTGGGCGGTGTGCGGGCCGGGGACCACGCCGGTCCTCGCCGGCGCCCTGGCCGCCGGCGAGGACGGGGTTCCCGAGGCCGTCCTGGCCCGCCGGGCGGCCGACCCGGTCGGGTGGTGGGAGGCGTACGTCGAGCGTGTGGCGTTCCCGGTGCTCGACGCCTTCTTCGAGCACGGGGTCGTGCTCGAAGCGCACGTGCAGAACGTGCTCGTCGGATTCGACGCCGCCGGGTGGCCGGTCGAGGCGGTCTTCCGCGACCTGGAGGGCACCAAGCTGGTCTCCGGCCGCCACGACCTGACCGGCGTGCCGGGCGAGGTGGCGGGTCCCCTGTCGTTCGACGCAGCGCGGGGCTGGAACCGGGTCGCCTACTGCCTGTTCGTCAACCACCTGGCGGAGGTGGCCGCGACGGTGGCCGGCACGGCCGACGGCGTCCTGCGCGCGCTGTGGGTGGTCGCCCGGGAGTCCCTGGAGCGTTACGTAGCGGACCACACCACCGATTCGGTCGCTCCGCTGACGCGGCTGCTGGCCGGGGCGCCGCTGCCGGCCAAGGCCAACCTGGGCGTGCGCTGGGCGAGGGCGGCCGACCGGGCCGCCGGATATGTGCCCGTTCCGAGCCCGTTCCGCGAGGCGGAAGGAGAGCGCCGATGAGCATCGAGATCCCGGCGGGCGTGCGTAAGGTCGCCGGGTCGCTGGACGACGTCCCCGCCTACGTCTACGACCTGGCCGGGCTCGCCCGCCACGCCGCCGGCGTGCGGACCGCCCTGGCGGGGACGGAGGTCTGCTACGCCGTCAAGGCCAATCCCGACCCGGCGGTGCTGCGGGCGCTCGCGCCGCACGTGGACGGTTTCGAGGTCTCCTCCGGCGGCGAGTTCGCACATGTCAGGGCGGTGCTGCCGGAGGTCCCGCTGAGCTTCGGCGGGCCGGGGAAGACCGACGCGGAGCTGGCCCTCGCCCCCTCGGCGTACCGCTGGCACGTCGAGAGCCCGGCCGAGTTGCGGCGTATGCGCGAACCCGCGGACGTGCTGCTGCGGGTCAACCTCGACGTGAACGTCAGCGGCGCGGCCCTCGCGATGGGCGGCGGCGCCACGCCGTTCGGCATGGACCCCGGCGGGGTCGCCGAGTGCCTGGCCCTGCTCGGGTCCTCGCCGGTGCGGCTGCGCGGCCTCCACGCCCACCTCGCGAGCGGCCTAGCCGCCCCTGACCTGCTCACGCTCGCCGAGGCCGTCCTGGCGTACGGCAGGAGCCTCGGCCTGCGGGAGTTCAACCTGGGCGGCGGCATGGCCGTCTCCTACACCCGCCCGGAGGAGCGGTTCGACTGGGCGGCGTACGGCGCGGGCCTGCGGGCGCTGGCCCGGCCGGGCGAGACGCTGCGCGTGGAGCCGGGACGCGCCCTGACGGCCTACTGCGGCTGGTATCTCACGACGGTGCTCGACGTGAAGCGCGTCCACGGGGAGCGCTTCGCCGTGCTCTCCGGCGGCACTCACCACCTGCGGACGCCGGTGACGAAGGGACACGACCAGCCGTTCGCCGTCCTTGCGAGGAGCGAGGAGGGCGAGGACGGGCCGGTGACCCTGGTGGGGCGGCTCTGCACGCCCAAGGACGTCTTCGCCCGCCGTGTGACCGCCGCACTCGCCGTCGGCGACGTCGTGGCCTTCGCCATGGCAGGGGCGTACGCCTGGAACATCTCCCACCGCGACTTCCTCATGCACCCGAAGCCCGCGTTCCACTACCTGGGGTGAACCATCACCAGGACAGCGTCAGCGTGCCGTCGAGGACCTTGGCGGAGTTGGCGAGGCGGGCCTGGTGGAGCGACCTGACGACGTCGAGCCGGGCGCGGTTCTGGCCGATGACCCGGTTCTGGGCCTCCACGTGGACCGTGCGGCGTACGGCGAAGTAGCCGGTCTCGGCCCGGCATCGCGCGTCCGCGACCGCGGTGTCGATCTCGGCCGGCGTGCCGCGCGGCTTGGGGCTCAGGTCGTCGTTGACGGTCGCCGTCCAGCGTGGGTCACCGGAGGCCTGGCCGGTGTTCAGGTAGTCGAAGCCCTCCGACCGCATGCAGTCGCTCCACTCGCGCTCCGCCGCCGCGATCCGCGGGTCCTTGGAGGCGAGCTCGGCCGCGCTGTCGACGTAACGCGGGACCTCGTCGTCGTCGAACCTCTTGCTGGCATCGGCCGGGGCCACGCCCCGCGCTCCCCGGTTCAGCAGGGCGTCCGCCTTGGCCGTGCAGCCTCCGGGCGGCACCGTCCGCCCGTGGAACCGCCGGACCTTCCCTTCCAGCACGTAGAACTCTTGGTCCGTGGCGGAGTACGACGGAATGCCGGTCATCTCATCCGGGTTTCGCCCCTCCACCAGATATCCGGATTTCCTGGCCTGCCGGGGATCGAGCCACCCGAGGAGATCGACATTGCGCAGGTCGGTCACCGGTTCGACGGCGGGGAACCGAAAATCGAGCCCCACATGGCGCATGCATTCCTCCATCAGCATGAACCGGGCCCGTATCACCTGGGCGCGATCCTTCGCACCGAGACTGTAGGCGTCGAGAGGAAGCGTGAGATCCGGCGGTTTCGGGGGATTCAGCCCCGCCAGCACCGAACACCCGGTCACCGCCGCGACACAGGCCGCAGCCATCGCCATTCTCAAAACCGACATAGGCCATTCATAGCCGATCATGAACCGGCGCGTCGGTCATAAAAGTAATCGCTCTCGCAGAAAATCCGGATCCCGTCGCAAGACATTTGCGACGGGTACGTCACCCATGACCGATTCGCAGAACCGGTTTTCCTCTCCCCGGTAGGGCTTTCCTTCACCGCGTCGCCCCTTCCGACAAATTTCCCTCCCATCACTCCCCTGTTACTTTCCGTGGCGTCCCGGCAACCTTCCGTACCATCGATGGAGGAGCAGGAGAGGATGGCGACATGGCCCTCACGAAGCCGACCAAGCGCGGCAGGCACGACCACCCGGTCCCACAGAAGCAGAACGCCCCCGTCCCCGACGATCTCGTCTCGGACGAGCACGAGCCCCCAGAGGCCGGCAAGCCCGAAAGTCTCGAGGACCAGCTGCTGCGCTTGTGCCTGGCGCTCAACGAGGCCGGTTACCGGGCAGAGATCCACAACGGGCAGGTCGTCGTGAGTCCTGCGGCGAACATGCAGCACGCAGTCATTCTTGACCAGCTCTCCAACCTGCTGTACCCCCTCAAGCTGCCCAACCGCTGGCGCTTCTTCTATAACTGGGGAGTTCATATTCCACCCCAGCCCGACCTTCGACTGCCGGACCTCATGGTTCTGCCGGAGCAGGCCGAAGCGTTCGACGAAATGCGTGCGCACGGGCGCGGTCTCCTGCTCGTGGTTGAGGTGTGCTCGCCCGGGACGTACAAGGTCGACTGGCAGGAGAAGCCGCTCGACTACGCGCGGGCGGGCGTGCCGCTCTACCTGATCGTGGACCCCCTGGGGTCTCCCCGCAGAGTGACGCTGATGAGCGATCCTCTCCCCGATCTGGAGCCCCTCGACCACCACCGGCAGGCGTACCGGCAGATCGTCACGGCGGAGGAGGGCGAGGTCCTGGAGCTGCCCGAGCCGTTCGGGATCAAGATCGAGACGAGCGCGCTGTTCGACTAGAGATCCTGTCCGGAGGCCGCTGGAGGCCTCCGGATCACAGCGCGACCAGGCGCCCGCCGCGCCCCTGGAGACGGACAGCGGCCAGGGCGCCGGAGGCCGACGCGACCACGAGCAGCACGCCGCAGGCCGTCGCCACGGTGTGCGTATCCCCGGCAACGGCGGCGCGCAGGCCCTGGACGGCCCAGTACCCGGGAGAGACCGGTGCCAAGGCGGCGGCCCACGCCGGCAGGGCGTCGAGCGGGACGAGCGCACCGCCCAGGCTGCTGAGCAGCATGCCGCCGATGTCGTACGCCGCCGACAGTTCGCCCGTGCTCCGTACAAGCACGCCGAGCAGCGCGCCGATGCCGAGCAGGGTGCAACTCCAGCAGAGCAGAGCGCCCAGCAGCGGGAGCGGATGGGGAACGCTCAGGTCCAGGGCGCACACGCCGAAGCCGACGATGAGCAACTGCTGGGCGAGCAGAGCGGCGAAGACGGGCACGGCCTTGCCGACGAGCATCTCCACAGGGTGGAGGGCCGTGCCGCGCATGCGGTCCCAGGTCCGGCCGAGCCGTTCGCTGAGGATCGAGTTGCCCGAGATGCTCAGCGCGAGCAGCGAGAAGGTGACCAGGGTGCCGAGGACGGCCTGTTCCGTGCCCGCGGCCCGCCCCTGTGCGGCCACGTAGAGCGGGCGCAGCAGGGTGAGGAAGGCGAGCGGCAGGATCATCCGGCTCAGCAGCGGGCCGGGCTCCCGCAGCATCAGCAGCAGGTTGTGACGGACCAGGACACCCGTACGGAACACGGACTCAGGCGGCGACATCACGAGCCTTCCCTGCTTCCAACGAGCGGTAGAGGTCGTCCAGGCTGGGACGGCGTACGTCCACGGAGATGGGCGTACGGCCCGCGGCGAGCAACGCGGCGAGGTCGGCGCCGGGATCGACGGTCGGCAGGCGCAGTTCGGGCTCGGCGGGGTCGGCGAAGGTGACCCTGAGCTCGCCCGGCAGCCCACGGGTCAGCTCCTGCTGGGTGCCGCGGGCGACGACCCGACCGGCTCGGGCGAGCGCCACGGTCGCGTCCAGATCCACGAGTTCCGGCAGGTAGTGCGTGGTGTAGAGGACCGCGGCCCCCGCCTCGGCGCGGGCCTTGACCGCTGCCAGCAGGGCCGAGCGAGTCTCCGGGTCGGCGCCTGCGGTCGGCTCGTCCAGCAGCAGCAACGGCGGCGAGCCCACCATGGCGGTGGCCGCCTGCACGCGGCGGCGCTGGCCGCCGGAGAGGACGCCGGCGGGCCGATCCGCGAGCGAGGTGAGGTGAAGGTCGTCCAGGACTCGGGCGATCTCCGTGTCCCGCCGCCGTCCGCGCAGCCCGGCCAGTCCGGCGAACAGTCGCAGGTTGTCGCGCACGCTGACGCTGTTGTAGAGCGCGAACTCCTGCGGAGCCACGCCGAGCAGCCGACGTACGGCACGACCGCGACGACCTGCTATGCGTACATGACCCGAGTCGGGGCGCACGAGGCCGGTGACGACCTCGACGAAGGTCGTCTTGCCCGCTCCGTTGTGCCCGATGAGGCCGACGATCTCGCCGGACGCGACCGCGAGGTCGAAGCCGTCGAGCGCGTTGCGCCGGCCGTAGCGCTTCACCAACCCCTCCGCGACGAGCATCCCGCCTCCGTCAGGTCTACGCTGTATACGTCTACACTGTATACACATGAGTGGCAGGAGGGAAGAGATCCTGGACGCCGCGCTGGCGATCGCGGACGAGCACGGCATCGGCAAAGTCTCGATGCGCGCGCTGGCCGAGCGTGTCGGAGTGACGCCGATGGCGCTGTATCGGCACGTCAGCGACAAGGCCGAACTCCTGGACGGCATGGTCGGCCGGCTTCTCGCCGGGCTCCTGCCGCCGGACGCGGGGAAGGGCCGGGCATGGGACGAACGGCTCGCCGCCCTCGGGTACGCCGTCCGTACGATGGCCCGGCGACATCCCTGGGCGGCCCAACTGCTCTTCTCCCGGCCGGCGGTCACACCGGACGCCGTGCGGGTGGTGGACCTCATCTACACCGCGCTCCTCGAGGCCGGAGTTCCGGACCGCGAGGTGCCCCGGCTGGAGCGCCTGATCGCCACCTTCGTGATCGGTTTCGCCGCGTCCGAGGCCTCCGGCCGCTTCGGCTCCGGCTCCCTCGATCCGCGCGGCCGCCGCGGCCTGCTGCCCGAGGGCGAACTTCCCGGCCACAGCAGGCTCACGCCGTGGCTTGACCTGCCCTCCGACCTCGACACGGAGTTCGAGGCCGACCTGGACGACCTGCTGCGTCTGATCAAGGCGGTCGCGGGCGGGCAGGACTGACCGCGGGCTCCCGCCGGCGTGCAAGTCTCGTGATCCGGCGACGGCCGGCGGCTCCCCCTGGGTCAGTCCTCGGGAACCCGCTGAATGAACGCGGTGAGGCCGTCCGCGTCGAGGAGGTCGACGGGGCGGACGGTCTCGTTCGAGCGGACGTAGTGGAAGGCCGCCCCGACCTTCTCCAGCGGCACCCCGGCCAGCGCGGCCCAGGCCACCCGGTAGGCGGCGAGCTGCACCGACGCGGTCTCGGCGGCCCTGCCCTGCGGCCGTTCACCGGTCTTCCAGTCGATCACCACGTAGCCGTCGCCCTCCCGGAAGACCGCGTCCATCCGCCCGCGCAGCAGGCGGTCGCCGATCATCGTCTCGAACGGGATCTCCAGGTCGACCGGCTCGCGCGCGGCCCACTCGCTCTCCTCGAACCGCTCCTGCAGCTCGGCGAGCTGGACGTCGGTCTCCGACATCTCGTCGGCGGCGCCCGGCAGCTCCAGGTCGTCGATCAGGCGCTGCTGGCCCCAGCGCGACTCCAGCCACCGGTGGAAGGTGGTGCCCCTGCGCGCCAGCGGGGCGGGCCTGCGCGGCACCGGCCTGCGCACCTGCCGGGCGAACGCCGCCGGATCCTGGGCCAGCGTGACCAGTGACGACACCGACAGCCGCGACGGCAGCTCCACGACCGCCCCGGCCCGCTGGCGGTTCGTCTCCCGCTCGCGCAGCAGCAGGTCGGTGTCGCGTGCCCAGGCCCGCATCCGCTCCCGGTCCCGGTCCCTGAGGAGCACGTGACCGTCGTCTGCCGCGGGCGGGGCGTCGCCCATCATCGCCTCCTCGACGAGGCGGGCGCCGTCGAGGATCGCGTCGCGCACCGTGACGGACGGCCACTCGGCCACCGGCGGCTCGGCGAGCAGCGGATTGTCCGCACTCTCCGGGTCCTCGGCCCAGCGGACGGCCCGGGCGCCCGCCTCGCGGATCTCGCGCAGGAAGTCCGACGGCTCCAGCGGCCGGGACGAGGTGCCCCAGCGGTAGCCGGAGGCGATCAGCAGGTAGTGCGCCCTCGTGACGGCGACGTACGCCAGCCGCCGCTCCTCCATCAGGTCGCGGTCGCGGCAGCGCTCGTCGAAGGCGCCCAGCGCCTCCCGGTCCAGCCCGGCCAGCTCGGGCAGGTCCGCGCTGTCCCCCCGCAGCGGGTACGGCAGCTTGCGCGGGTTCTCCGTCCAGCGAGAGTTGGTGACCGGGGTCGCGGGGAACATGCTGCCCTTGATCAGCCCGCCCTTCTGAGAGGTGAGCTGCGACAGGCCCGGCACCACCACGACCGGCCACTCCAGTCCCTTGGACGCGTGGACGGTCATCAGCTTGACGGTGTTGCTGTCGCCGACCCGCCCGGCCTCCAGGCCGAACTCCTCGCTCTCCGCCGCCTTCAGGTACGCCAGGAAAGCGCCGAGCGTCGGGTCCTCCGAGTCTCCGGCGAACCGGGAGGCGGCGTCGAGGAAGGCGTCGAGGTCGGCGCGGGCGGCCAGCGGGCTGCCTCCCCTGGCGGCGACCTCGACGTCGAGCCCGAGCCGGCGTTCGATCTCGCTGATCAGGTCGGGCAGCGGCTGCCCGGCGTGGGCACGCAACTGGCGCAGCTCGCGGGCGGCGGCGGGCAGCCGCATCCGCGCGAGCGGGGAGAACCTCTCCAGCCAGTCGGGCCGGTCGGGCAGCTCGTCGAGCGCGTCGATCAGGCTGCCGCGTTCCTCGGCGAGGTCGGCGACGACCTGGTCGAGTGGGTCCTCCGGGCGTGGCCCTCCCCTGGCCGCCCTGATCTCCTTGTTGAGCTCGCGGGCCAGGTCGCCGAGCACCTTCAGGTCGGCCGGGCCGATCCGCCGGCGGGGCCCGGCAAGCAGCCGGACCAGCGCGTCCCCTGCGGTCGGGTCGTACAGGGCGCGCAGGGTCGCCACGATGTCGGCCACCTCGGGCACGGTGAGCAGCCCGCCGAGGCCCACGACCTCCACGGGGATCCCCCGGGCCTCCAGGGCCCGGCGCAGGGCCGGGAACTGCGACCGCTTGCGGGCGAGGATCGCGACGTCCTGCGGCTGCAGGGCGGGGCCGCGCTTGACCCGCTCGCCCTCGCCCCACGGCAGGCCGTCCGGGGCGCCCTCGCCGTGCAGCATCCCGGCCAGGCCCTCGGCGATCCACTCCGCCTCGTCCTCGGCCGTCTCGTGGAAGGCGCACAGCACCCGCCCCCGGCCCGCCCGGTTGCCACCCGGCACCAGCACCGGCACCTGACGGGCCTCCCGGCGCAGAGGCACCTGGATCCGGGCCGCGACGCCGAGCACGTGCTCGCCGTTGCGGAAGCTGACCGACAGCCGCCGCACCTCCGCGGGGTCTCCGGACGCCGCCGGGAAGTCCCCGGGGAACCGGGACAGGTTGCCCGCCGACGCGCCGCGCCAGCCGTAGATCGACTGGCAGGGGTCGCCGACCGCCGTGACCGGGTGGCCCCCGCCGTACAGCGAACGCAGCAGCACGAGCTGGGCGTGGCTGGTGTCCTGATACTCGTCGAGCAGCACGACCGAGAACCGGGACCGCTCGGACGCGCCGACCTCCGGATGCCGCGAGGCGATCCGCGCGGCCAGCGCCATCTGGTCGCCGTAGTCGATGACCTCCCGGCCGCGCTTGAGCCGTTCGTACGCCTCGACCATCGGCAGCAGTTGCTCACGGATGGCCTGGGTCTCCACCGGCTTGCGCTGGTCCTTGACGACGCGCCCGGTGAGCGAGGCCAGGCGCTCGCGCAGCCAGTCGCCGACCTCGCGGACGTCCGCCGGTTCGCGCAGGTGCTCGGCCAGCTCCCCGGCCAGTTCGAGCACGGCGGCGGTGACGCTGGGCGGGGACAGGTCCACCCGGTCCATCGGCCCGTCGTACTGGCCGACCACCCGGGCCGCCATCTGCCAGGCGACGGCGGGTGTGACGAGCCGCATGGTGGGCTCCAGCCCCTCCCGCAGCGCGTGGTCGGTCACCAGCCGCGCGGCGTACGCATGGTAGGTGGAGACCGTCGGCTCGGAGTCGAGCAGCTCCGGCTCGACCAGCCCGGCCGCCGCCAGCCCGGCCAGCCGCTGACGCACCCGCTCGGCCAGCTCGGCGGCGGCCTTGCGGGTGAAGGTGAGGCCGAGGATCTGCTCGGGCCTGGCCAGGCCGTTGGCGACCAGCCAGACCACCCGCCCGGCCATGGTCTCGCTCTTGCCGGACCCGGCCCCCGCGACCACCACCATCGGCTCCAGGGGCGCCTCGATGACGGCCGCCTGCTCGGAGGTGGGCGGGAGGATCCCGAGCCGGCCGGCCAGCTCACCGGGCGTCAGCACACCTGTCCTCCGTTGTCGTTCACAGGGCAGGCGATTCTAGCGGCACAGGTGCGGCAGCCGTCGTTGACCGTGGCGACGAACACGTTGGCGGACATGCCGGTCGCCACCGTCTTGACCAGGTTCTCGGCCCAGTCGGGCTCGGAGTCGTCGGCGAGCGCCCGCTGCGCCTGCTCCCTGGCGTCGGCCGACTGGCCCGCCGCCTTGCCCAGGTGCAGCAGGGACGCGCCGCCCGGCTGGATGAGACCGTGCCGTTCGAACGCCCCGAGCGTCGTGGCGAGCTGGTACACCCCGAGCTGCGGATGCCGGTCGATCTCGGTGTCCTTGGGCCTGCCGCTGCCGGTCTTGATGTCGATGATCACGGCCCGGCCGGCCTCGTCCCGCTCGACCCGGTCCACCCGGCCGGTGATCTGGATGTCGTGGCCCGGCACCCGTACGGTGAACGCCTCCTCCACCGCGACCAGGTCACGTGGTTTGTCCTTCTGCCACCGGACGAACCTGTCGACCATCTGCTCGGCGACGCGGCGCTGCTTGCGGTTGAACCACAGCCCGCCGAAGTCGAACTGGTCCCAGATGTCGTCGAGCCGCTTGACGTAGTCGGTGCCGTCCTCGGTGGACATCGCGGCGATCGCGTGGACGACCGTGCCAAGGCTCTGGGTCACGTTCGACGACCCGGCCCCGACCGCGGTCTCCAGCATCCAGCGCAGCCCGCACTTGGTGAAGCTCTCCACCGACGACGGCGAGATCTGGACGATGTCGTCGGGCCAGCCGAGCGGCCGGTCGTCGGAGATCGGGGTCAGCGCGTACCACTCGCCGGGATTGGCGCCGGGCACCCCGGCCTGGGCCAGCCTGGCGAGGTGCGCGGCGGCCTCGCGGCGCAGCGCCTCGGACTTGCTCGTGTCGCACACGGCCGCGCGCAGGTCCGCGACCAGCGCGGACATGCTGAGCCACCGGGCCCGGTCGTCCACGGTCGCCGCCTCCACGCCGCCGGGCAGCAGCTCGGTGAGGAACCGGGAGGGCCGTTCGTCGGTGTCCTCGCCGCCGACGGCGGTGACGACGAGCTTCCTGCGGGCGCGGGTGGCCGCGACGTAGAACAGCCGCCGCTCCTCGGCGAGCAGCTTGGACGCCAGCGCGGCCGTCGCGGCCTGCGTGGTGTCCAGCGCCGAGCCGCCCGCGAACTCCATCAGCGCCTCGGTGCCGAGGAGCGAGCCGCGCAGGCGCAGGTCGGGCCACAGGCCCTCCTGGACGCCGGCGACCACCACCACGTCCCATTCCAGGCCCTTGGACCGGTGCGCGGTCAGGATCCGTACGGCGTCGCCCTCGGGGGCGGACTCGGCCAGCGAATCGCCGGCGATCTCCTGGGAGGTCAGGTCGTCGAGGAACACCGCGACCCCGGCCTTGGGCAGCCGGTCGGTGAAGCGGGCCACGTGGTCGAACAGGGCGACGACGGCGTCGAGGTCGCGGTCGGCCTGGGCACCCCGGGCCCCGCCCGCGAGGCTGGCCTCCGTCCAGCGCTCCGCGAGCCCGCTGGCCTGCCAGATCTCCCACAGCGTCTCCTCGGCGCCCCGGCCGTGCCGTACGGCCTCGCGGGCGGTCGCGACGAGCCGCGCGAGGCGTTCCGCCGGCGCCGCGACATGCGGCTCGACGCCGCCCAGCTCCCGGGCGTCGCGCAGCGCCGCGACCAGCAGCTCGTCCGACGAGCGCGGAGTGAAGGGCAACGCCGGCCGGCCTGCCTCCTCCGCGGCGGCGGCCTCCGCGGCGACCGCCTCGTGCTCGGCGATCCGCAGGGCGCGGCGCAGCCGGCGTACGCCGATCATGTCGGTGCCGCCGAGCGGACCGGTCAGCAGCTCCTCGGCGGTCGCCACGTCGAGCGTGGCCGGCGCGGCGGCGATCCGCAGCAGCGTGATCAGCGGCCGGACGCCGGGTTCCTGCACCAGCGGAAGCTCGTCGCCCGCGACCACGACGGGCACCCCCGCGGTGACCAGCGCCCGCCGCAGCAGCGGCACGTGCCGTACGGCGCTGCGCACCAGCACCGCCATGCGCGACCACGGCACCCCGTCGAGCAGGTGCGCCCGGCGCAGCGTGTCGGCCACCACCGCGGCCTCCTGGCTGGCGCTGTCGGCCAGCAGCACCTTCACCTCGCCCGGATCGGCCTCCGCGACCGGGATCAGGTCGCGGTGGCCGCCGGTCCTGTTCTCGTGCCCGTACTCGTGCCTGTTCACCGGGCCGGGTACGGCCGGCAGCCGGTAGGCGACGCGCCGGGAGGTCTCGAGCAGGGCCGGGCCGCTGCGGCGGCACACCCGCAGCGCGACCACCGGGGCGTCCCGCCCGTCCCGGGCCGGGAACCGCTCGGGGAACCGCAGGATGCCCTGCACGTCGGCGCCGCGGAAGCCGTAGATGGACTGGTCGGGGTCGCCCACGGCGATCAGGTCGCGGCCGTCTCCCGCGAGCTGCCTGAGCAGGAACTCCTGCGCCGGGTCGGTGTCCTGGTATTCGTCGACGAGCACCAGGTCGTACGCGTCCCGCTCGCGCCGCCGCACCTCGCCGTCGGCCAGCAGGCCGGCCGCCTCGCGGATCAGCTCCGAGTAGTCCAGCGCGGGCACCGGGTCGAGGTCGAAGCGGTCCTGGTAGCGGTAGGAGAACAGCCCGGCGGCCTCCCAGTCGGGCCTGCCGTGCTCACGGCCCAGCTGCACCAGCGCGTCGCCGTACAGGCCGCGCTCGGCCGCACGGGACAGGAAGTCGCGCAGCTCCTCGGCGAACCCCCGGGTCTTGAGCAGCTCGCGCATGTCCGGAGGCCAGTGCCGCGCGCCGTCCTCCAGCTCGCCGTGCAGCAGCCGCCGGATCTCCAGCAACTGCTCGGGACCGGTGAGCAGGCGCGGCGGCGGCTCACCGGCCAGCACCGCCTCACGGCGCAGCAGCGCGTACGCGTAGCTGTGGAAGGTGAGGGCCAGCGGGGTCCTGGTCGTCCTGCGCATCCGGGCGGTGATCCGCTCGCGCAGTTCACCGGCCGCCTTGCGGCTGAAGGTGAGGACGAGCACACGCTCGGGGTCCACGCCGCGGCGCTCGACCCGGTCGACGACGGTCTCCACGATCGTGGTGGTCTTGCCGGTGCCCGGCCCGGCGAGCACGAGCAGGGGCCCGCTCTCGTGCTCGACGACGGCGCGCTGATGTTCGTCCAGCACGGGAGCCGCGCGACGTCCCACGCCCCCGCGACGCACCAGCCGGTAGTTCTGACCACTCACAGCACAGCATTCCACCAGATCACGGAGACAGATCGTGCCCGAATGCCCACTCCGTGTCCTAGAAGGGCGGATCAGCCGGCGGTCATCACCCGTACGTCCGGCTTGTCGAGATCGGCGCGATGGGCCTGCCGGAGCCTGTCCAGCGTGCGGCCGGTCGGGGAGGCCGGATCGGCGGTGTACATGACGACCAGCAGGTCGGGATCCCCGGGCAGGGCCAGGGTCTCGTACGCGAAGTCCAGGTCGCCGAGCTCCGGGTGGCGCAGCAGCTTGACCCCGAAGGTCTTCTCGGCGACCCGGTGCTCCTCCCACAGGCGGGCGAAGCCGGGGTCCGCGGACAGGCCGGCGACGAGCGGGCCCAGCAGTGGGTCGTCGGGGTGCCTCCCTGCGTACAGGCGCAGGTGGGCGATGGTCTCGGCGGCCACGGCCGCCCAGTCGCGGTAGAACGAGCGCGCCCGCGGAGTCAGGAAGGTCTGGCGGGCCATGTTGCGCTCACCCGCGGGCATGGCCGAGAACCCGTTGATCCGGTCGGAGAGGGCGTTCCAGGCGAGCACGTCCATCCGCGGCCCCAGGACGAACGCCGGCACGGAGTCGGCCGCGTCCAGAAGCATCCGCACTCCGGGCCGGATGCCGGCGCTGGGAGCCTGCCGGTCGTCCGGCGGGCGGAGGAGGCGGCGCAGGTGCGCCCGCTCGGTGCCGTCCATGCGCAGCACTCGGGCGACCGCGTCGAGCACCTCGTCGGACACGTTGCGTACGCGCTGCTGCTCCAGGCGGATGTAGTAGTCGACGCTCACGCCCGCGAGCAGCGCGACCTCCTCGCGCCGCAACCCGCTGACTCGCCGCCGCCCGTGCGCCGGGAGCCCGGCGTCCTCGGGCCGGATCCGGGCCCGGCGAGAACGCAGGAACCGTCCCAGATCACCATCCATGGGGACCAAGCCTAGTACTGGCTTTACCAGGAAAAGGCGTGCGCTGGGTAGAGCCGGCCCGTCCCGCCAGAGTGGCTCTCGTCAACCTCGAACTCGAAGGAGTCACGATGAGCTACGAGAACCTGGCCGGACGCGTCGCCGTTGTCACCGGGGCCGCCAGCGGCATGGGAGAGGCGACGGCGCGGCTGCTGGCCGCTTCCGGCGCGAAGGTCGCGCTGCTCGCCCGCCGCGCCGACCGGCTGGAGGACCTGGTCCGGAAGATCGCCGCGGACGGCGGCACCGCGCTGGCCGTGACCGCCGACGTCACCCGGGACGACAGCGTGGCCGCCGCCGTGGACCGTGTCCACGCCGAGCTCGGGCCTGTGGACCTGGTGGTCAACGCCGCGGGCGTGATGCTGCCCAACCCGATCGACGACGGCCGAATCGACGAGTGGACGCGGATGCTCGACACGAACATCGCGGGCGCCCTGCGGATCACGCGGGCCTTCACGGCCGACCTGCTCGCGGCGGCGGAGGAGGGCCGGACTGCCGACCTCGTCAACATCTCGTCGATCGGCTCCCACCTCGTCTTCCCCGGCTATGCCGTCTACGGGGCGACCAAGGCCGCCCTCACCCACCTGTCCGCGAACCTGCGCGCGGAGTTCGGCCCGCGCGGGGTGCGGGTGACCAACATCGAGCCGGGCCTGACGGCGACGGAGCTGGGCGACCACGTCGACAGCCCGGAGCTCGGGGCGCAACTGGCCGGCATGTTCCAGGTCATCACGCCCATGACCGCGGAGGAGATCGCCGACCTGATCGCGTACGCGGTCAGCCGGGCCAAGCACGTCAACCTCCGTCAGGTCGTCGTGCTCCCGACGAACCAGGCCTGAGAAGAAGCCGGGCTTCTCGCTCAAGCGAGCAGCTCACCGGTGGCCAGATCGATGTCGAACGGCGTCGGCAGCCGGAGCGACTCCCCGGCATGGACTGTCTCGACCCGCTCGTACGGCTCGCGGAGGTCGTCCATTGCGAGATCCTTGCGCGGCAGGCTCATCAGCGTCACAGTCGCGGGGTCGGTCACCGGGTCGACGATCAGGAGAAGCGGCACCCCCGCACGGGCATACTCCAGTGGCTTCTCGTCCCAGTCGATCGACCGCGTTCCCCTGGAGCACACTTCGACCACGAGCAGCGCACTGTGTCCGAGGATGTGCATGTCGTCGTACTGCTCGGCGTCCTGGGGCGCGATCATGAGATCGGGAAGCCGCATGTCGGGGAACGGCGGAATGTGCACTCCCCAGTTGGAATGGATGACCCACCGATTCTCCCGGACCGAGTCGAAAAGCTGGTTCATCAGGCGGAAGGTGACGTTCGACTGTTCACGGCTGACCTTCGGGCTCACGACGACCCGGCCATAGGTGATCTCGGCCGGGTAGCCGGCATCGTTGAGTTCCTGGCATAGGCGCCGGATGTCGTCCTCGCCGTCGATCGGCTCCGGCTCGGGCACTTCGCCGGGCGCCGAGGCCGCAGATCTGAAGACATGCCGCCGTCTGCCCTGCCTCGTCGGCTTTGTGAGCGCCATCCCCTCGCCATCCTCTCCGTCTCCCTACACCTCGATGGTACGCATGGTCATTCGAGAGACACGGAAAGTAACAGATTCGAAAGGAGGTGACGACAAGAGACGGTGAGTGTGGGCACCGCTGTAGTGGAAGAAAGCACACCCGCTAGGAGGAAACCGCATCCGGTGTGTGCGGCCGGGTGACGCGAGCCCGGACGAGGCCGATGAGCGAGGGACCGCCCCAGAAGCACCACAGGGCGATGACGGGATCGCAGATGGCGCAGCCGAAGGACGAGTCGTGGGCGAAGGGAATGATCGGGCTGCCCTTGAGGTGATGGAGGATGTCCCATCCGGTGTGCAGCAGCCAGGCGATCCCGATGAACGACCACGACTCCAGACCGCGGTAGGCGCAGTACGCGACGAGGGCGGTGAAGGGGAACTCCCAGCCGCCGAGGCCGCCGCCACTGAGGTAGGCGGCCCCCGCTCCGCCCACCATGATCGCGTTGAAGCGACGGCGGTGCGGTTCGGGGATCAACGACATCAGCACGGCGTAGGCGAGGCCGATCAGGATCGGCATGACAAGACTCATGATCGTGCGGCTCTCTCGAATGGCTGTCGTGATGACGCGAGCAGACGGCCGGCACCGCGGACGGTGACGGCGAACCCGCGTCAGAAGCCAACCAGCCGGCCGCGTGCCTTCCCAGGGGCATTGGCGACACATGCCGACGGGATCCCGCCAGGCGCCGGGGAGAAACGCCGCGCCCGGGCCGCGTGGAGACGGGCCCGGGGCGCAGAAGTCATACCGGTCAGGAGGAGAACCGCCCGGGCGGTCCGCCTACGCGGATGGACGTCCCTGATCAGGCACGCCCCCGAGAGGGACATTGCGCAGGCTCAGCAGCAGAAGAAATGCGCAGCCCCCCACGATTGCGATGTCGGCGACATTGCCGACGAACAGGCCGCCGTAGTCGATGAAGTCCACGACATGGCCCTGGGCGAAGGCGGGCGGGCGGAAGAGGCGGTCGAGCAGATGGGATGTGGCGCCCCCGAGCAACGCACCCAGCACGAAGGTCCAGGCCGGCGACCGCAGCCGCCGCCCGGCGTAAAGGATGCCGGCGACCGCGGCGGCCGCCGTCAGGGTGAACAGCCACGTCACCCCCGTGCCGGTCGAGAAGGCAGCGCCGGCATTCAGCAACAACCGGAACCGGATCAGCTGCGGGATCACCGTGATGCTCTCACCGTCGGAAAGCGCGGAGATCGCCCAGAGCTTGGAGGCCTGGTCCACGAGAAGAACCGTCGCGGCCAGCACGAGCATCCGCCCATATGGCCGCATACCTGGTCTCGTCCCCTGCGAACCTCGTCCGTCCGACACCCTTACCTCGCAATCCGCAACGTTCTCGGTGCCGATCAGGACGTGAAGACGCGATCGATGACCCGCGCGGTGGCCTTGCCGTTGTCGTGCGGCGCGTAGGTCCGCGTGAAGGCCGCGTAACGGTCGGTCAGCTTGGCGGTCACGGCGTTGATGTTCCGCAGGACCTCCACGACCTCGGGCGAGGTCTCCAGGCGCGGCCCCGGGCGCTGGGACTCCAGGTCGAGGTACAGCCCGCGGGACGAGCGATACTTGGCCAGGTCCGGCGTGAACAGCACGACCGGCCGCCCGGTCGCCACGAAGTCGAACATGACCGACGAGTAGTCGGTGACGAGCACGTCGGCGATCAGCAGCAGATCAGCGGTGTCGGGGTAGGTCGTCACGTCGATAGCGAAGCCGTCGTGTGCGTTCACGTGTGGGAATGCCTGCATCATGTGGCCGCGGACCAGCACGACGTGGTCGGCGCCGAGTGCCCGCTTCGCGTCCGCCAGGTCGAGCTTGACCGTGGCGTTCCTGCGGTCGTAGTCGCGGTAGGTCGGCGCGTACAGCACGACCCGCTTGCCCTCGGGGATGCCGATCCGGCGCCGGATCTCCGCCGCCAGCGCGTCGCGCTCGCCGGAGACGAGGACGTCGTTGCGCGGGTAGCCCGACTCCAGGATCTCGCCCTCGTAACCGAAGGCCTTGCGCAGGACGGACGACGCCCAGGGGCTCTGCGACAGCAGCAGGTCCCAGCCGCGGACCTCCACGGCCTGGCGGTGCCACACCGGGGGCCGGGGCTCACGCTTCATGTGGGCCTGGTCGCGGCCGATGTGCTTGACCGGCGTGCCGTGCCAGGTTTGCACGCACACCTGGTCCTCACGGGTGCGGAACCACTGCGGCATGAAGCCGTTGGACACGATGTAGCGGGCGCGGGCCAGCGCCTCGTAGTGCTCCCGGCTGCCCTCGCGGACGACCGTGGGCACCACGCCGTCGCCGAGCCCCAGCTCTCGCGAGCCCGGCGGGACGAACGCGCCGTCCCTGACGACCCAGATGTGCTCGCCCTCGTCGCCGCGCCGCATCCGCTCCTCGTAGATGGCACGCGGGTTGTCGGAGTAGGCGCGGCCGTCGAAGGAGACGTAGACGGTGGCCTCGCGCAGCGGCCGGGCGCGCTCGGCCGGGTAGAAGGTGCGGCTGAGCGCCCACACGCCCGCCGCGCTCCGCTCGTCGCCGGGCCGGTCCTCGGCCGCCACCAGCACCGGCACGTCGTAGCGGGTGGCGACGAACCGGTAGACCCGGCCGCCGATGAGCCGGGGGCTCTCGTCCAGCGCGTCGAGGCCGGCGTGGTCGAACCGGGCGGGCACCATGGCGGGGCCATACCTGCCGGGCGGGGCCACCGAGACGTTCCAGGTGCCCTCGGCCAGCGGCACTGCCGACCCGAAGCGCGGCATCGCGCCGGGCGACAGCCGTACGGTGAAGCGCTCGCCGTCGCGCTCGAGCGGCACGCGGATGGTGAGCCCGCCCCGGTGCCGCAGCACGAGGTCGCGCGGGCCCTGGTCCGGGTCGGGGTAGCGGCCGGTGAGCGTGATCGACTCATCGTGCCACTCGGCCGTGGTGATCACGGGCAGGATCTTGTGACCGGAGATGACGACCCGGTCGCGCCGGTCGCCCTGCACCGTGACCTCGCGCTCGCCGAGCAGGAGGCGGGTCTCCTCCGCGCCCTCCAGCATGACGGCCGCGGCCGGGTCTCCCTTGGGCTCGACCCACAGCCGCCGGGACTCCGCGTTGAGCAGGGTGCCGACCGCGAGCGACAGCGAGAAGCGGCTGCCGCCCTCGACGGGGGCGAAGTCGGCCGACATGCGGTGGCCGCCGACACGGGCCTTGCCCTTGGTGACGGGCCGACCCGGCAGGAAGCCGGTGAGCTCGATGTTGTCGCCGTTCAGCCGCACACCGGCGAGCTGGGCGCGGGTCGGCTGGTAGACCACCTGCAGCGCCTTGTCGGAGGTCCACACGGGCCGCACCCACCAGCGCGGGCGCACCTGCAGCCCGGCCGGACGCTCGGTGCGGCCGATCACCGGACCGCGCAGCACGCCCTTGGCGCGGGCGGCGCGGCTCCAGATCACGATCTCGGCCCGCCAGGTGGTGGTGTCCTGGACGGTGTGGCGGCGGCGCAGCATCCGCTTCGCGCCGCGCACCAGGGCCCGCACCCCGGCGCGCCAGCGCAGGGCGAACGGATGCAGCTCGGCCGTGAAGCCCGCCCAGTCGTAGTTGCATCCGGGTTCGCGGGCGGCGTGGGTGGCCTCGGGCCGGTAGGTCCTGCGGGTCCTCATCGTGACCCGGGGCAGCCAGCGGGGGCCGTGCAGCACGACGGTGGCGCGGTTGAACCGCCCGCTGCGGACCGACAGGCCCGCGATGTAGGCGTGCCCGGTCACCCTCAGGCGGTTGCCCGCCCAGGTGATGTCGTCGATCTGCGTGACCGGCACGAGGTCGGCTGCCCGCAGACGCAGCAGCGAGGGGTCGCCGACCTCGACCGGCAGGTCGGCATACCACCGCAGGCCCCGCCGCACCCGGCGGGAGGGCTCGGCCGCGGCGGCGGCCAGCTTGGCCAGCGCGTCGCTCTCGGCGAGCTCGCCCGGGTCCTGCGTCTCGATCAGGTGACAGGCGACCCGGCGCCCGACCGGCAGCTCCCGCTTGACCTTCGGGTCGACCTCCGCGAGGTAGGGCCGGAGCGCGTCGATGGTCTGGCGGCGGCGGGCGGGCCCGCGCTTGGCTGCGGCGTCGAGGCGCAGACCCAGGGGACCGACGATCGCCTCACGGTCGACCTCCCGGCGCTGCGCGGGGCTGAGCCCCTCCGCGCGCACGAGCGCGACCAGCGCGTCGATCGGCTCGCCTCGGTCGTAAAGCTCCTGGACAGCCCGCAGTCGTTCAGCGACGGCGTCGCTCGTGGGTGCGGGTGTCATTCGGGAGGCACCACCCTTCGCCAGACCTGTGTTCAGAAAATGGTAATGCCCTCAGAACACTGCCAGACCTGACTCGCGGAAGCCTGTGGATTTCCTGTGAATCAGCGGGTGACACCCCTGTGGCACCGGGTGACGAGCGGCACTACGCCGGGGGAAGGGCGCAGATCCGACCACCCGAGGCGCGGCTTGTCAGCCCCCAAGTCATGGCTGGGGAACGGACTACGGTGATCACCGCGACGGCCGGTCCCGGCCGTCCCAGCGGGCCGCGCGCATGTCGGCCCGCGCGCCGCGGAACGGGGTGCCCTCCTCGCGCCACCGGGCCAGGCATTCGGCCTCGAGACCGGGCGCGGGGGTGCCGTCGGCGCGGATCACCCTCCACCACGGCACGGCTCCGCCCCACAGCGACATCACACGGCCGACCTGCCGCGGGCCGCCCTCGCCGAGATACTCGGCGACGTCTCCGTACGACATCACCTTGCCGCGCGGGATCCGCTCGACCAGGTCGAGCACCCGCTCCGCGTACGGCGGCGGCTGGCCGCGGCCGTCCCTCAAGCGCTCCACTCGGTCGGCCCGGCCGCGATGATCTCTTCGAGCTTGCCGAACTCGTAGGTGGACGATCCGTTGATCTGCTCGACGACGCCGTTCCTGATGCCGTACGCCTCGCCGTCCTCACCCACGAGCCGGGCCCCCATAAGATCGGTGAGAAGTGCCAGCTGGGCGACCTGCCAGTCGGACCCGGGCCGGCCGAAAAGCCGTCCTGACCAGGTCGCGATCGGGTGCACGGAGTCGCCGTGGCGCGCGACGACCTCGCTCGCCTCGTGCGACCCGCGCAGCTCGAATCCGGCCCGCGCCGAGACGCTCGCGAGTTCGGCGTAGGCGAGCGGTGCATCCCGCTCTACGCGCAGCTCGTACCCCATGAGCCGCGACCCTAGCGAAATTTGACCTGGCCTTGTCACCGGAAACACGAACATCGGGAAGACCGCGTCCGAAATGCTGCAGAACGGCGGCCAACATGTGATCACCGGCGGCGGAGCGCCACGGCCGCGGCGCAGAAACCGCCGATTCCGAGTGCCACGGCGATGCCGTAGATCCAGAGCCTAACCGGATCCGGCCCCGGGCGCGCGGGCCCCTGCGAGACCGGGCCCTTGCCGAAATGCGCGTCGTCCTGCACCGAGGACGCGTGACCATATCCGGTCAGCTCCGCGGCCTTCCGCAGGGCCGCCGCCGCGTCCACAACGCCGAATCCGATTTTGTCGTCGTAACCCGCGGACGGATGAGGTCGGGATGTCGCCGTCAAAGCACGCGACACCAATTCCGGCGGCAAATCCGGATATCTCGCCTTTATTAGTGCGATAGTGCCCGCGACGAGCGCGCTGGCCACACCGGTCCCCGACACGGCCCCCCGGCGGCCCCCTGCGAGGGTGACGGGCACGCGGTCCCCCGGCGCGGCGACCAGGACTGAGAGGTTGTCACTGCTGCCCGGCGTCTTGGCGCCCTTGCGGTCGACGGCGGCGACGCCCACCACTCCCGGGTAGCCCGCGGGGAACGCCCAGTAGGAGGTGCCGTTCTGCCGGGCGTACGGCGACCGGCCGGCGTCCCCCACCGCCGCGACGACCACCACGCCCCTCGCCAGCGCGAAGGAGATGGCGTCCCGCTCCACGCGGTCCACCGCGTACGCGGGGACGGGCAGGCAGATGACCTTGGCGCCCCGGCCGGTCGCATAGCGGATGCCGCGCGCGAGCGGACTGTCCTGTGTCTCCGCGGGTGTCTCTCCCGCCGGGCCCTGCGACTCGACCGAGCCGCCCTCGGGACGGCTCCTGACCACGGGGAGGGACAGCACCCGCGCCTCCGGCGCGATCCCGGACGTCCCCCCGCCGCGCCCGCTCCCGGCGATCGCCGAGGCCAGCGCGGTCACGTCGTCGCCCGGCCGCACCGTGTCGTCGCCGAACATCGCGCCCGTCATGTCAGGCCCGCGCTCGACCCGGCCGCTCAACTCGGGCACGCCGGCATCGGGCTGCCCACTGCCGAGCAGGGCGACGGTCACGCCCGCGCCCCTGCTGACCTTCCAGGCGGCGGCGGCGTTGACGGCGTCGAGCGCCCACCGCGAGTCCTCGCCGCCGGGTGCCGGCGCCGCCGCGACCGCCGGTCCGGTCCCCAGGAGGACGGCCGTGAGCGCCGCGCAGAGGAAGGCCGGCCTCAGCACACGTTCCCCTGGGTGCAGCGGGGAACGTCGGGCGGCTCTCCCAGGGCGCGCGCGATGCGCCCGGCCACGGTCTCGGCCACGGGCCACATCTCGCTGTTCACCTGTTCCTCCAGGGGGACGGAGGCACGCGTCCTCCCGTCGGTGTACCCCACAGCGGAGAAGACGATGTACGGCCCGGCGCCCACCCATCCGGTGCGCTGGCGCTGGGCCGCGCCGAAGGTGTCGGTGACCGTGCCGGGGAAGGCCACGGGCCGTACGCCCACCCGGTCGTCCACGGGCAGTTCGCCCGCCGCGTCGGCGCGGGCCTGCTCACTCGGCAGCACGGCGACGCCCACGGTGACGGCGAACGTCGAGGTCTGGTCGACATAGGTGGCGCGCAAGACGGCCTGGCAGCCGTGCTTGCGCAGCACCGACGCCACCGGCGAGTCGACCGCCGCGGCGCACGCCGCCTCGGGGGCGATGCCCACCCTGCGCGCGTACTGCTGGGCGCGGCCGAGTGCCGTGTACGGAAGCTCCTCCGGGAAGACCATGCCCGCGGGCCACGCGCGCCACCGCCGGGCCACGTCCTCGGCCACGTAGCGGGCGCGCTCGGCGTCGGTGAGCGGCCTGGACCTGTTCTCCTGGATCAGCCCGACCGACCCCAGCAGCACGTTCACGGCTGCGACGGCGAGGACGACGCCCATGATCGTCAGATAGAGCGAGCGGAAGCGGATGCCGCGCTCGAGTTCGGCCCGCTCCCTGGCCGCCTGGGCCGCGGCGGCCCGTCCCCTCGACGCCGTCCAGGGCCGCGCGCGGGCGCGGCGCGCGGACGCGCCGAGCGGCAGTGCCCGCGGGCCCGCCCGCCGGACACCGGACGGCGTCCGCGCCGTCTGCGGGCTGCGGGACTGCTCGGGCGGCATACCTCGATGCTACGTCGGCAGGCCCGTCGGCCAAGGAGCCGGCGGCAGCGCGTCGTCTTCCTCCCGCTGTCGTCTGCGCGCCCGCCGGGTGAGCACGAGCAGGACGGCCACACCCGCGCCGGAGCCGGCGAAGGCGCCGAGCGCGATGGCTCCGCAGAGGAGGATCCCGCCCGTGTCGCGCCGTACGACCACGATGGGGTCCTGGTCGTTCGCGGCCGAGCGGACGGCACGTGCGGGGCTCTGCACGCCCGCCCCCGACGCCGTGGCGCGGTGGCGGGCGAGGGTGGCCGCGACGCTCAGCGCCCGGTACGCGTTGACCACCCCGAACCCGGTGCCGGTGTTGTACGGCCCCTTCCTGGCCGGCGACGACGTGAGCGCCTGCGCGACGAGGGCGGGCGACATGCGGGGATAACGCGACTTGATCAGCGCGGCGACGCCGGAGACGAGCGCGGTCGCCTGGGAGGTTCCCCGGCCGACCCAGTACTCGTCGCCGGGACCGGCTCCGAGGACGTCGACGCCCGGCGCGGCCACCATCACCGAGGAGTTGCGGTTGGAGAACGAGGCCCGCCGCAGCGTGGACGTGACGGCGGCCACCGAGATCACGCCGGGGATCGCCGCCGGGTAGGAGTACGGCGCGGTCCGCTTGCCCGCGCCGTCGTTGCCCGCCGCGGCGACGAGGACGACGCCCTTGGAGATCGCGTACCTGATCGCCGTACGCTCGTCCTTCGTCGGCATGTCCTTCGACAGCGACAGGTTGATGACCTCGGCACCGTGGTCGACGGCGTAGCGGATGCCCTTGGCGACCACGGCCTCATACCGTGCGTCGGAGTTGAACGTGCGGAACCCGGGCTCCTCGTCCTCGAGGATCACCCGTACGGACAGCACCCGGGCCTCCGGCGCGATGCCGATGATGCCGTCGGCGCCGCCTGGGCCGTGCCCGTGCCCGGCGATGAGCGAGGCCATGTACGTGCCGTGCAGGCGCACCGGCTGCACCCCGCGCGGGTTGGCCCCGGCCGTGAAGTCCCTTCCGGTGACGACCGATCCGGCGAGGTCGCGATGATCGGGATCGACACCCGAGTCGAGGACCGCGACGGTCACGCCCCTGCCTCTCGTCAGCCGCCAGGCGTCATCGGCGTCGAGCGTGCGCAGCACGTCCTGCTGGCTGAGCCGTACGTCGTCGGCCCTGGCCGGGCCGGGAACGAGGAACGCGCCGCCCGACAGGGCGAGCGCGGCGGCGGACGCCGCGAGGACCGCGCGGCGCAGCGCGGTCAGCACCGCCACTCCTTGGCGGTGCAGTCCGGGGACGCCGGCGCGGTGAGGATCGCGCCGACCTCCTCGGCCAGGTCGGCCGTGAACGAGAACATGGTCTCCCGCTGCTCCCCGAGCGCACGGGCCGGGCGCCCGTCGACCTGCCCCGCCGTCGTCATCACGAGGTACGGCCCGGCCGTACGCAGGGTCAGCGACTGGCGCCCGCTCGCGGTGAAGCGGTCGGTCACGGTGCCGGGAAACGGGAGGGCGCGCAGCCCGGGGGCGGCCGACCCATCGCCGGGGAAGACGGGGATGGCCGAGCGCGCCCTGAGCTCGTCGGGGAAGGCCGCCACGCCGATCGTCACCACGACGCCCTGCAGGGCGTCGAGATAGGTGGCCCGCAGGATCGCGCGACAGCCGGCCGCCGTCATCTGGCCGGCGATGGCCGTGTCGACGGCGCCGCGGCAGTCGGTGCGCGAGGAGATGCCCACCCGCCGCGCCAGCTCACGCCCGCCCTGCTCGCTCGTGTAGGCCAGGGTGGCGGGGAAGATCCGGCCGGCCGGCCAGCGCTCCCACCGCAGCGCCGTCTCGGCCGCCTGCGCCTCGCGCAACTCCGCGGCGCTCGGTCCTCTCGTCAGCTCGGCCACGGCGGCGCTGGCCGCGATCCCGCCGACGATCGCGCAGACAAGGGTGATCGCGGAGGCCACGGCCACGGCCGGCCAGGTCCGCGTCTCGCCCACTGCGCCTCCGTTCCCTTCGCGGCCTCCCTCCTCCAGTGACCTTAACGCGACCTACCGCCCGCCATCCCCACAAATGCCCTCGGAAAGTACTTGACGCTTCGGAAAGTGAAAAGTACTTTCCAAGTTGGAAAGAGCATTGGGAGGAGCCTCCATGAACCCTGAGGAAGCGGCGCGCAGCCTGGCGGCGATCCGGCAGACGCAGATGAAGGCGGTCAGGTCCCGGCCCTGGTTCCCGACCTGGTACGTGGTCGCCGTCGGGCTGTTCGTGACCGGTGTGCAGTTCGTCACCGAGCCGGGCACGCCCGTTCCGGTGATGGTGATCACGGGCGTCCTGCTGTTCGCCGGCATGGGCGCGCTGGTCGCCGTCTTCGTCCGGACGCGTGCGATGACGACTCACCGCAGCCTGATTCGCCTGGACGCCATGGCGCTCTTCGCGCTCTGGCTCCTCCTGAGCATCGTGATCTGCCTGGCCGTCGCCTTCCGCCTGGACGCGGCCGAGGTGGCCTACGCCCGGACGTACGGCGGCCTCGCCATGACGGCGTTCCAGCTCGTGACCGGGCCCTTCGTCGGGCGCCGGATCTCCGCGTTGCTCGCCCGGGGGATCGAGAGCCGCTCGTGATGGAGCTCGATCCGGTCATCCACGCGCCGACCCGGCTGCAGATCGTCTCGCTGCTCGCGGCGGCCGAGGAGGCGGAGTTCGGGTTCGTCCGCGACACCGTCGGCGTCAGCGACTCCGTCCTGTCCAAGCACGGCAGCGCGCTGGAGAGCGCCGGATACGTCGCCGTACGCAAGGGATACGTGGGCAAGCGACCCAAGACGTGGTTCAAGCTCACGGACCAGGGACGGGCGGCGTTCGCCGCGTACGTCGAGAACCTGCAGCGCATCGTCGCGCCCAGCGGCCTCAGCGTGGTGCCGGACGAACGCGTTTAGCGCGTGAACGGCGACGGCCGCCGCCTCGTCCGGAGGCGGCGGCCGTCGTCGTGTCGTCGCGGATCAGTAGGTCGGCAGGCTGGGGTCGACCGTCTTGATCCAGCTCAGCACGCCGCCGCCCACGTGGACGGCGTCGGAGAAGCCGGCGTTCTTGAGGACCGCGAGCACCTCGGCCGAGCGGGCGCCCGACTTGCAGTGCAGCACGATCTTCTTGTCCTGCGGCAGCTTCTCCAGGGCCGAGCCGTTGAGGAACTCGCCCTTGGGGATCAGCACGGCGCCGGGGATGTTGACGATCTCGTACTCGTTCGGCTCGCGGACATCGATGATCATGATGTCCTCGCCCCGCTCGCGCATCGCCTCGAGCTCGCCCGCGGTGATCGTGCTGCCCGCGGCGGCCTGCTGCGCCTCGTCGGAGAGCGTGCCGCAGAACGCCTCGTAGTCGATCAGCTCGGTGATCGAGGGGTTCTTGCCACAGAGCGGGCACTCGGGGTCCTTGCGGACCTTGACGTCGCGATACTTCATCTCGAGCGCGTCGTAGATCATCAGGCGGCCGACGAGCGGCTCGCCGATGCCGGTGATGACCTTGATGGCCTCGTTCACCTGGACGGATCCGATGGACGCGCACAGCACGCCGAGCACGCCACCCTCGGCGCAGCTCGGGACCATGCCCGGCGGCGGGGGCTCGGGGTAGAGGCAGCGGTAGCACGGGCCGTGCTCGGCCCAGAAGACGCTCGCCTGGCCGTCGAACCGGTAGATGGACCCCCACACGTACGGCTTGCCGAGCAGCACCGCCGCGTCGTTGACCATGTAGCGGGTGGCGAAGTTGTCCGTGCCGTCCACGATGAGGTCGTAGCCGGAGAAGATGTCCATCACGTTGTCGGTCGTGAGAGCGACGTTGTGGATGATGACGTTGACCAGCGGGTTGATCTCGCGCACACTCGCGGCGGCCGACTCGGCCTTGAGGCGGCCCACGTCCGACTGCCCGTGGATCACCTGGCGCTGCAGGTTCGACTCGTCCACGACGTCGAAGTCGACGATGCCGAGCGTCCCGACACCGGCCGCGGCCAGGTACAGCAGCGCGGGAGAGCCCAGGCCGCCCGCGCCCACACACAGCACCTTGGCGTTCTTGAGGCGCTTCTGACCCGCCATGCCGACGTCGGGGATGATCAGATGGCGCGAGTAGCGGCGCACCTCGTCAACCGTCAGCTCTGCTGCCGGCTCTACCAGCGGTGGCAACGACACAGTCCCACTCCTGCTTTCCGTGTCCCGTTTTCGTGCCAATGGTCGCGCTCGGCTCCATGGGCCCAACACAAGCTCTTCTCACAACTTAACCGGGGTGGCCCCGCATTCCCCAATCACGCTGTTCGGCGCAGGGGCGTTCTCGTGTAGGCCAGCAGGCGGCGCGCCTCCCGGGCCACGAGCTCGGGATACTCCATCTGCGCCACGTGACCGGCGTGCGGAAGTGTGATCAGGCGCACGTCGCGGAAGACCCGTCCGGCTCGGTGCGCCATGCGGGCGTGGACCAGCCGGTCGCGCAGGCCGTACACGACGAGGGTGGGCGCGGAGACCCGCTCGGCCTGCCGCCAGAGGTTGTCGGGGCCCACGCGGAAGTACTCGCGCACGATCGCGCGGGCGCAGCCGACCATGGCCGCCCCCGCGTGCGGCAGGCCGTCGCGGCGGCGCAGCTCCTCTATCGCCTCGTGCAACCGCTCCGGGTGGACCCGCCCGGCGTCGGCGTAACACATGCTGAGCGTCGCCTGGACGCGCCGCTCCGGCGGCAGCGCGCTGAGCCAGCGGACGGCCAGCTCGCCCAGGCGCGGGGCGGCCGACATGGCGATCCTGGCGGGGCCGTACCTCGGCCGCAGGTCGGGCAGCGCCGGCGAGACCAGCGTCAGCGACCTGACGAGGTCGGGCCGCGTGGCCGCGACCCGCACCGAGACCGCGCCGCCCATGGAATTGCCGAAAAGGTGGACCGGCCCCTCTCCCAGAGCCTCGACGAGCCGGACCAGCGCCCTGGCGTGGGCGGGCACCGAATAGTCGCCGTCCACGGGCTCAGGGGAGTGCCCGGCCCCCGGCAGGTCGAGGGCGACCCCCCGCACCTCGTCGGAGAGCTCGCCCATCAGGTCGGTCCAGTTGGTCGCAGAGCCCGCCAGGCCGTGCACGTATACAGCGGTCTCGGGCGGCCCCTTCGGGGTCGTCCGCACATGGATGCGCGTGTCCCCCACGTCGATGAGCCGGCCGGGCCACGGTGGAATCGGCTCGACACCCACGCGTCCTCCCCTGTTCGCCTCGTGCTTCTCGACCATAACCCTGCCCGTACGCCACCTCGGGAGGCACTCCCGCTACCCGGGGGACGCGGGATCGATCATCCGGGTTCGCCCCGATCAGCGAGAGCGACATAGGGGCAATATCACCCTCATTCGGACATTTCGAAATGCGGATACGAATCGCAATTCGGACCAAAGTGATCCTATCGGTGCCAACGATGCCAATAAAGCGATAAGTGAATGGCAAAAGCCGCCGACCGCCGTTTGTCGCTCCTACGGTGAGGAAAACAAGACAATGCAGGGATGATCCACCAAGGGTCATCAGTAAGGGCATTTTCCGAACGACTTGGAAAACGCCGGAGTGTCGGGGCAACAATCCTTCAAGGAGGACATGAAATGCCCAAGTTCAACAACCTGGTCGGGATCCTCGCGATCAGCGCCGCGCTCACCGGTGGTGCCGTCACCCTGGGTACCGCTGTCGCCGCCACCAGCGCGAACGCCGCGACCGTCATGGGCGGCTACGTGGGCGGCGGTGGCTACTACCCCTACGCGAACTACAACCGCAATTCGCAGCGGCAGAAGCACAAGGCGCTGAACGGCAACAAGAACAAGAACAAGAACAAGACGAAGCAGTGGCAGCACGAGCGGCAGAACCAGGGCCAGAACCAGTTCCTGCTGCGTGACTTCACACTCGTCCTCACGCCGTTCCAGAAGACGGACACCGACGCGCGGGCGCTTCCGTACAACTGGCAGTACGGAAACACGCAGTCGTACCCGTACACCCGTACGAACAGCTACAGCGACCAGTTCAACAACCCGCGTCAGGGCCAGGACTCCCTGGCTCAGCCGAAGACGAACACGGCCACCGAGGTCGACCCGCGCGTGAAGAAGAAGGACATCGACGCGGACATCGACGTGAACATGGAGAAGGAGAAGAAGAACGACCGCGACTACCGGCCGGAGATCGTGCCCTGACCGGATCCGCACGAGCGGCCTCGGTGAACGTCCCGGCCACGGCGGGTGACGCGGAAGCCGACGGCCACCCCGTACTCGTGACCCGCGGCCTCACCTGAGGCACGGCCCGCGAGCGACGGAAGACACACGCGAGCGATGGAGCGGCGGACACCGCCCGGCGGGACGGGCGGCGACCGGATGACCGTGAGAGACGGCACCGGCGCCACCCGTCCGCCGCTCCGTCCGCGGTCGAACGAGCAGTTGAGAGAGCAGAGCACCGGCGGCGTGTCCGAGGAGAGGACCGCCGGTGCCAGGCGAACGCATCGCGCCGCGTCACACACGACGGCGCCGAACCCACTATCACCCGCCCTGGTCCCTCACCGGACCGGGCCGGGGTCGCGATATTCAGAGGAGAAACACCCAAATGTCCGCGTTGAAGAACATCGCCGGGCTTCTCGCCCTCGGCACCGCGCTGAGCGGCGCGGCCATCGCGCTCGGTGGCGCCACCGCCGGCACGGCCAGCGCAGCGACCGTCATGGGCGGGTACATTCCCGCTCCGTCCGGCGGTGTCCGTTACGTCCGGCCGAGCTACAACTACAACAGCAACCGGCAGCGCCAGGGGCACAAGGCGCTGAACCGCAACAAGAACAAGAACAAGAACAAGAACCACGAGTGGCAGCACGCTCGTCAGTCGGAGAACCAGAGCCAGTTCCTGCTGCGTGACTTCACGCTCGTTCTCACGCCGTTCCAGAAGTCGTCGAACGGCTCCGCCGCGGTTCCGTGGAACGCCCAGTGGTCGCAGAACTCCACGATCCCGACGACGAACACCAGCGACTACAACCAGATGCACAACCGGCCCTGGCAGGACCAGTCCTCGCAGGCCGACCCGCGCACGAACACGGCCACCCAGATCAACCCGCAGGCCAAGACCAAGGATGTCGACGTCGACGTCGACGCCGACATCCGCAAGGAAGACATGAAGAGGAAGGAGCACGGGCCGCGGGACGAGGACATCACGCCCTGATTCGGGACCTACCGCGTCGCCGGATGAACGGCTGTGATGAGACCCGGGCCGCGTGCTCGGAGATCGATTGAAGGGCGCCCGTGCTCACCGTGCCCGTGGACCGCGTCCACGGGCCTCCGGGGAGCACGGGCGCTCCTCGCTGTCCGCGATCCCCTGTCCCCCACCGCTCGCCAGGTCCGGCCGCGCGACGTCCGCGGACGCGGACTTCAGGCCGCTCCCCAACGGACCCGAGGCCCGGCCGCGTCGCGACTCCCTCCCGGCCGGCACGGCGCTCGCCCGAATCGGCCCGCCCCTGCCCCGCCTTCCCCCCGGCCCCGCCTTCCTCCTGCCTGCCGCGCGGCCTCACGCCGTCGTACGCACGCCGGCATGGCGTGCCCCACCGGCCGCACCCAGCCGTCTTTCCGTTTCCCCGTTTCCGCGTTTCCGCTGCGAACGCCTCACGCGTCCGGCGTTCACCGTGCCCCGGCACGCCGTCCGCCTGCGCCACCGCCGACCCGGGATGAGAATCGGACATTCTAGGACAAGTCGCCCTTTATTATTCTAAGTCCCGCCATAAAGCCCTAATAGCTGATCAAAGGCTACAGAGGTGCGTTTGTCGGGCTCGCGCGTCGGACATCAACGTATCGCAGGAACCCGGCCCACGGGGGCCATAGAGATATTTCTCTCGAATCTCCAGTGAGAGAAATATCGGAGGATGCGGGGAATTCCAATCCTTTCAAGGGGGACAGCAATGCCTAAGTTCAAGAACGTTCTCGCCGGCCTCGCACTCGGCACCGCGATCGCGGGGGGTGCGATCGCCATGGGCGCCACAGCCGCGAGCGCCAGCTGTGGAGACGGCTTCTTCGGTATGGGCGGCATGCCCTGCAACAACAACACCTTCGTTCCCATCGGGCTGAACAACAACAACAACTGCGGCAACTTCAACAACAACAACTGCAACAACAACAACTGGTGCAACAACAACCAGAACAACAGCTTCTGGAACAACCAGAACTTCTGGAACCAGAGCGCTTTCTGCGACAACCTGGACAGCGACTCCAACTTCGCCATCGTCGGCCCCTGCGCCACGATCGCCTTCAGCGACAAGACCAACCGCGAGAGCAACTGGTTCAACAACGGCCAGTTCAACAACAACTCGTGGTGGAACAACAACAACTGCAACAACTGGAACAACTGCAACAACGACAACAACTTCTGCAACTGACCAAGGCGGGGCCGGCAACGGCCCGCGAGACGACCGCGCCGCTCGAAATCCTGCCAGGTGAAGGGATGACGAAAACGGCCGGCCACACCGTCCTCCACCGCCTTGACAGGAGAACGGCGCCCTGAGGCGCAGTCACGTTCCCGCGGCGTCGCAAGCTCCGTGAGCACTCCAACGCTCCGGGAACGGCCGTTCGATCCAGCAGAGACAAGGGCTCCGGCGAGACTCTCGCCGGAGCCCTGACTTTTTCCCCCGTACGGCGGGCTCAGGCACGGAGCCCGAAGCGACGAATTCGCGTGCAGGCCTCGGACAGCATGGGGGCCCTCCAGGAGGCCACTCCCGGCCCGGCCGGGCAGGCCACAGCCATTCGGCAGCGGCACTCAAGCGGACGACGCCCACAACGCCGCAGGCGCTTAGGCCGTCGCCTCCGTTTCCGTCGCACAGCCGAGCTCCGACGCGTGAACGCTCCCGCCCGAAACCGGTCAATCGAGACATTTCTCTCTTAATACCTCTAAGTCAGTTCATAAGACTCTAACTAGTGATCAAAAGGCTTAGATGGCCGTTTGTCAGGCCAGTGAGCTGGAAATCATGACAGCACAGGAAGTTAGGGCCCAATTGGGGGCCCGAAGGATATTTCCCACAACAAAGAGAAATGTCCTAAACAAATTCAGGGATACTGAATCCTGTCAAGGGGGACACGCATGTCCAAGCTCCACAAGATCATCGCCGGTGTCGCGCTCAGCACCGCCGCTGTCGGCGGCGCGCTCGCCCTGGGTGCCGGTGCTGCCGGCGCCGCGACCAGGACCGGCGACGTCGACCGTCCCATCGTCCGGGACGGCCTGGCCAACGGTGTCGACGACAGCACGGGCGGCATCGCCCAGGGCAACAGGGGTATCGGCGAGCGCGGTGATCGGGAGAACGTCTTCCCCGTCTTCTTCAACCCGAACAACAACAACAACTTCGAACGGAACGACCGCAACCAGAACCAGAACCAGAACGACAACAACAACTGGTGGAACAACCAGAGCTTCTGGAACCAGGGGGCGTTCGCCGACCGGCGGGACGACTTCTCCGGTTTCGGCCTCGTCGCCAAGGACGTCGCGATCGGCTTCCAGGACAAGACGAACAAGGACAACACCTGGTTCAACAACAACTGGTGGAACAACAACAACTGGTGGAACTGCAACGACAACAACTGGTGGAACAACAACAACAACGACCGCGTGAACTGAGAAGGCAGGTCCAGCGGCTCCTGCGAGACGATCGCGCCGCTCCGGGAAGGTGACGGATCCGGAGAACCTCCCACGAGGTCTCCGACCCCGGCACACGGACTGGCGCCGTTGAGTGCAGAGACACGTTCCTCGATTGGCCGGCCGCTCGCTCACCGAGCGACGGCGGCCTGAACGGGGACGGCCGTCGATCCTCCTACAGTGACAACCAAGGGCTCCGGCGGGAAGGTTCCGCCGGAGCCCTGCTCTTTTCCCTGACCGCGGTCATCGCCACCACCCACTTCCCTCCGCGGCCTTTTCCCCGGCCCACGATCTCAGCCACTCCCCCGCCTCGCCCGACGTGAGCGGGATGACGTGCGGGCGACGGCACGCTCCCCGCACCGACCCCACCGCATCGCAATGCGGGTAAGTCGGCCCCCAACTCGCCGAGCGTCAGAACGTGGCCGCGCCAGGGGGGCAAATCGTACCTATCACTACATAAGGAGCATTATCCATCGAATCAAGCCTATACGCAGCTAATCATTAATCAAAAGCAGCAGGCATCAGTTTGTCGGGCCGCCCGGCAGGAAATCACCCTAGCGTCGGAAGCAAGGCTCAATAAGAGCCAGTAAGGAATTCCCGTCCGCAGCATGCGGACGAGAAATGCCGACAGACACAGGGCAATTCGAAATTGAATCCTGTCAGGGAGGAACCATAATGCCCAACCTCAAGAAGATCTTCGCAGGGCTCGCGCTCAGCACCGCGGTCGTCGGCGGGGCCGTCGCCATGGGTGCCACGGCCGCCAGCGCCGACGACAACCCCTTCTTCACGAAGAACGTCGACCGCCCCATCGCCAAGGACGGCGCGGCCAACGGCGTCGACGACAGCACGGGCGGCATCGCCCAGGACAACAAGAAGGGGGATGACTCCTTCCCGCGCGCGTTCTTCCCGAACAACAACAACCGGGAGCGCAACGACCGCAACCACAACATCAACGACCGCAACCAGAACAACATGTGGGACACCAACAACTGGTGGGGCCAGAACCTCTACAAGGATGACAAGGCTGGGCACGACGCCTTCGGTCTCGTCGCCAAGGACGTCGCCTTCGGCTTCCAGGAGAAGGACGACCGCGCCTTCAACTGGCTCAACAACAACTGGTGGGCCGACCAGAACTGGTGGGACAACAACAACAACGACTGGTGGAACCGTAACGACCGCGAGCACACCAACAACGCCAAGAACAACAACAACAACGTCTGATCCGCGAGGCCTGACGCCTCGCGCGACACCGCGCCGTCCGGTCGGGTGACGGGAGTCGGTGGGCGGGACCGTCCACCAGTTCCGCTCCGCCACGGGCCGGGGACGACGGCGCCGGTGAGTGCAGCCAGGTGTTTCCAGCGCATCCGCGCAGCGAGCGACGGGAAGCCTGGAAACACCTTCCACCGGATGGCATGAGACAAGGGCTCCGGCGAGATCCTCGCCGGAGCCCTGACCTTTTCCGGCGCCCGATTCCGCCCCGCCACCACCCCACGCACCGTCCTGAGTGAGCCGGCTCCCGAGGGCCGAAGCGAACGAGAATGTGGGATTGAGCGACACCGCGGCGGGGAAGCAAAGCGGGCCCTACCCCGGATCCCGCACGGACACGTCAGACATGAACGTCGATCAGGTCAGTGGTCACCTAACCCGGGGCTTCGCACCACAACGCGAGCCCAAATTCCCTCCGGCCCAGTTTGCCGGCAGGCCACATCGGCAATTAAGACGCCAGGGCGATGACCGGACATACAGGACATCACCCGGACATTTCCGACAGTCACCGGGAATGTCGCACTCGGGCACTCCATCCTTCGAGGAGGACCTCAATGCCCAAATTCCGGAACGTCATCACCGGTCTGGCGGTCAGCACGGTAATGGCCGGCGGCGCGCTCGCCCTGAGCGCCACCGCGGCTCACGCAGCCACCCCTGGCACCCCGACGATCAGCAGCAACTGGGGCCACGGCTCGGGCCACTGCGGGCGTCGCGGACGCGGCTGCCGTAACACGGCCGTCAACCGCAACGACTTCCGCTTCTTCAAGTTCAAGAAGGAGAAGAAGGTCAATCGGAACACCGCGGCCTTCGCATCCGGTGACGCCGTCGTCGACATCGACGGCGACGACGACGACTGACACTGACGGGTGACACCCAGTCGTACGGGGCCGTCGGCGCGAAGCCGCGGTGTCCGGGCCCGCCCTGATCACGCCTCCGCCACCTCCGTGGCGATCGGGCGGCGGTGAACGGGCGGCCGAGAGCCTACGGCCCTGTACGGATCGCCCACTTCCATACCGTGAAGAACGCCCCGGCGGCAATGCCCGCCGGGGCTCCTCTGAAGAGATTCTGAACAGACCTGGCAGGCTCAGGCGGAGCGGCGGGTCTTCCGCTTCTTCGGCGCCTTCTCCTCCGTGTCCGCGCCGTCCGACGCGGCCTTCCTGGCGGCGGCACCGGAGGAGGCGGCGGCCTTGGCCTTGGCGGCTCCGCCGGGCGACTTGGCCGCGGCGGGACCCTGGCGCTCCCGCTTGGCCGCCTCGACACTGGCCCGCAGCGCGGCCATGAGGTCGACGGCCGGCCCGGCCTCGGCGGGGGCCTCGGGGGCGACGACCTCCTTGCCCGCCACCTTGGCCTCGATGACCTCCTGCAGCGCCTCCCGGTAGGCGTCCTTGTACTCCGCGGGATCGAAGTCCGCCACCATCGTGTCGATCAGGGACTCGGCCATCTTCAGTTCCTGGGGCCGTACGTCGACGTCCTCCTCCAGGAACCCGAAGTCGGCCTCGCGGATCTCGTCGGGCCAGAGCATGGTCTCCAGCACGAAGACGCCGTCACGGACCCGGAGCGCGGCCAGCGACTCGCGCTGCCGCAGGGCGACCTTCACGACCGCCACCTGTCCCGACCGCTCCAGGGCGTCCCGCAACAGCACGTACGGCTTGGCGCCCTGCCCGTCCGGCTCCAGGTAGTAGGACTTGGCGAAGTAGATGGGGTCGATCTGGTCCGCGGGGGTGAACTGCAGCACGTCGATCCTGCGGGAGGAGGTCAGCGGCAGGTCGGCGAAGTCCTCGTCGGTCAGCACGACCATCTCTCCGGTCGCGAGCTCGTACCCCTTGGCGATGTCGGCGTAGGGCACCTCTTCGCCGTCGACCGAGCAGACCCTCTTGTATTTGATCCTTCCGCCGTCCTCCCGGTGCACCTGGTGGAACGCGACGTCCTTCTGTTCGGTCGCCGAGTAGAGCTTTACCGGGATGGTGACAAGACCGAACGAGATCGCGCCTTTCCAGATGCTGCGCATAGCCACATTCTCGTCTCTGTGTTCGAACAACGCTATGGTGGGATTCAAGGGAGTTACCTCATGGGCAGGTACCCACTATGGCGGTGCCGTATCCGATCGAGCCGATGCTTGCCATTCCAGGAGAAATCCCCTCCGACCCCGGGGCGTACGCGCTGGAGGTGAAGTGGGACGGCATCCGGGCGCTCGCGTACGTCGACGGCGGCGTGCGGGTCACCGGACGGCACGGCGCCGACTTCACCTCCCGCTATCCCGAGATCTCCGCCGCCATGGCCCCGCTGGCCGGGCGCAGGGCGGTCGTCGACGGCGAGGTGGTGGCCTTCGACGCCGAGGGCCGGCCCAGCTTCGCCCGGCTGCAAAGACGCATGCACATCACCGATCCCGCCGGGGCCCACCTGCTCGGCCGGCTGCCGGTCTCCTACCTGCCCTTCGACCTGCTCCATCTCGACGGGCACACGCTGCTCGACCTGCCGTACCTGGACCGGCGGGCGCTGCTCGACTCGCTCGGCCTGGGCGCGCCGCCGTACCTCCCCTGCGAACCGGCGGTGCTGGAGGCGACCAGGCGACAGGGACTGGAGGGCGTGGTCGCCAAGCGCCTCGACTCGCCGTACCGGCCGGGCCGCAGGGCCGAATGGTGGATCAAGGTCAAGAACCTGCGCACCGCCGAGGTGGTGGTCGGCGGCTGGCGGCCGGGCAAGGGCCGCCGCGCGGGCGGCGTCGGCTCGCTCCTGCTCGGCATGTACGCCGGGGTCTCCCCGGCCCGGTTCCTCTTCGTCGGCCACGTGGGCACCGGGTTCACCGACGCGATGCTCGGCGACATCCTCCGCCTGATTGAGCCGCTCGAGATCGGGCAGAGCCCCTTCTCTGACGGGCTTCCGAGGGAGATCTCACGGAACGCCCGGTGGGTCAGGCCCGAAGTGGTCGGCGAGGTGGCGTTCACGATGTGGACGCGGGACGGCGGTAAGCGCGACGGGCGGCTGCGCACACCCGTGTGGCGGGGCGTGCGCGCCGACAAGATCCCCGCGGAGGTGCGGCGGGAGGAGCATCGATGACGGATAAGGTGCGGGTGAAGGTGGAGGGCCGCCTGCTTGTCCTGACCAATCTGGACAAGGTTCTCTACCCCGACGCCGCGTTCACCAAGGCCGAGGTGATCGACTACTACACCCGGATCGCGCCGGTCCTGCTGCCGCACCTGAAGGGGCGCCCGCTCACGGTCAAGCGTTATCCGAACGGCGTCGACGGCCAGTTCTTCTTCGAGAAGAACGTCCCCGAGCACACGCCCGACTGGGTCCGTACGGTGACACTGCCCGCGCCGGGCAGCACCAAGAACCGCGAGGAGATCGATTTCGCGGTCGTGGAGGACCTGCCGACCCTGGTCTACTACGCCAACCTGGCCGCCCTGGAGATCCACGTGCCCATGTGGCGGGTGGCCAAGGACGGCGAGCCGCAGCCGCCCGACACCCTCGTCTTCGACCTCGATCCCGGCGCCCCCGCCACCATCGTCGACTGCTGCCGGGTCGCCGTCCTGCTGCGCCGGGCTCTGGCCGACGACGGCCTGGACAGCCACGCCAAGACCAGCGGCCAGAAGGGCATGCAGCTCTACGTCCCCTGGGACCGGGGCCCGGGCACCTCCGACTACGCCAAGGCGCTCGCCCGTCGGATGCAGGCCGAGCATCCGTTCGTGACGAGCGTGATGGCGAAGAAGGAGCGGCCGGGCAAGGTCTTCATCGACTGGAGCCAGAACAACCCGGCCAAGACGACGGTGGCGCCCTACTCGCTGCGCGCCGCCGGGCGGCCGACCGCGTCCACTCCCCTGCTGTGGGAGGAGGTCGAGGCGTGCGACAGCCCGGACCGGCTGGTGTTCACCGCACCTGACGTGCTGCAGCGCGTGGCGCAACACGGCGACCTGTTCGTACCCCTCACCGCTTAGCCCGGCCGCCACCCTGGCCGTAGTGTTGGACCTGTCGCAGCCGACCTTCGAACGGAAGGACAAGCAGATGCCCGAGATGGACCCCCTCGACGAGGTGGTCGAGGAGATCTCGATCGAGGCGCCGGAGGCCGACGCGGTCGAGCAGCACCAGCTCGTCAAGGTCGCCGACGACAGGCGCTGGCCCGAGCGTGTTCCGTTCGACGCCGACCCGGCCGACGTGGCCGAGCAGGAGCGTACGGTCGACCTCGACGACGACGACTATCGCTGATCCGGATTACCGACACGTAGGATGAGGCCTCGGGGCGGGAGCCCCCGATGCGCATCTTGCAAGGAGACTGCCGTGACCGCTACCCCGGACGCCAAGCCCCGGGGCACCCGGCTACCCCGGATGGCCCGCCGCCGCCAGTTGCTGAGCGCGGCACAGGAAGTGTTCGTGGAGAACGGCTACCACGCGGCGGCGATGGACGAGATCGCCGAGCGGGCCGGTGTGAGCAAGCCGGTGCTCTACCAGCACTTCCCGGGCAAGCTGGAGCTGTACCTCGCGCTGCTCGATCTGCACGTCGACGACATGGTGACCCGATGCCGCCAGGCGCTCGAGTCCACCACCGACAACAAGCAGCGGGTGCAGGCCGCCATCGGCGCCTTCTTCGACTTCGTCTCCAGCCAGGGCGAGGCGTTCCGGCTCGTCTTCGAGTCCGATCTGCGCAACGTCGCGCCCGTACGGCAGCGGATGGAGCGTTCGCTGCACGAGAGCGCCGAGGCGATCAGCCGGGTGATCCAGGAGGACACCGGCTGCTCCAGTGACGAGGCGCACCTGCTCGGCGTGGGCCTGGTCGGCATGGCCGAGGTGAGCGCGCGCTACTGGCTGAGCAGCCACGGCTCGATCCCCAAGGAGGCGGCGACCCAGCTCATGGCGCGCCTGGCCTGGCGCGGCATCAGCGGTTTCCCGCGCACCGGCTGACCGGAATCATGTTCGCTTCACGCGATCACGGGGCTGACCGCTCCCCGAGGCGACGACGATGGGTAGGGAACAGCCCTCGCGAAAGGGGAGCCCGATGGAAATAAAGATCGGTGTGCAGTCGGTGCACCGTGAGCTCGTCGTGGAGACCGACCTGTCGGCCGAGGAGATCGAGGAGGAGCTCCGCAAGGCGCTCGCCTCCGACAAGGGTGTCTTCTCACTCACCGACACCAAGGGCCGCCGAGTGGTCGTCCCCGTGGAATCGCTCGGCTTCGTCGAGATCGGCGAGGACCAGTCGCGCCCCGTCGGCTTCGGCGGGACGCTCTAAAGCGCCTCCGTCATCGCCACCGGCCGACCGGCGGCGCGCGCCCACCACGCGCGCCGTCCCGGCGGCTGACCGTGATCGGCGCGGGTCAGGAGCGTCCGTAACCGCATCCGCGGGGGCGGCGGGTCAGATCCGCGTGATGGGGATCCCGCCTCCCGCTGATCGTCGGACAGCCCGCGCTTCCTCTCCGCAACACCGCACGCGGAGTCCAGGTGTTCGGCCCACATCTCGTCAAGGAAGTGCCGTAGCGGCGCGAGGCCCTCATGCTCGCACCGTACATCCGTTTGGCACGTGCGCGACCCATGAACGCCGGACCGGCCGGCGCCCGGGGCGGGCCTCCGGCCCTCCCGATCACCACCGTTTCACGATTCGGGCCAGGTCAGCGGGGATCGAGGGCGCGGAGCGCCGCATCGACCACCCCGCGCCAAGCCATGAAGATCACGGGCCGGGAGTGAGGCCGAGGGCGGCCATCCGCTTGCCGTGCTCCTCGGTCAGCCTGGCGAACATCCGCCCGACCTCCGCCAGGTTCTCGCCCTCCTCACCCACCAGCAGGGCGGCGAGCTGCGGCCGGACGGCGGCGAGCCGCTGCCCCTGGCTCAGCGCCTCGCCGACCATGCGGCGCGCCCACAGCGCGAGACGGCCGCACAGCCGCGGGTCGGCGTCCAGCGCGGCGCGCACCCGCTCCACCGCGAACTCCCCACGGCTCTCGTCGGTCAGCACCTCGTCCACCAGGGCGCTGATCGAGGGAGTGGTGTGGCGCGCCGCCTCGCGGTAGAAGTCGCCCGCGATCCCCACGCCGACGTACGCCTTGATGAGCGCCTCGTGCCAGTCCTTCGGCCTGGTCTGGGCGTGCCAGGCGTCGATCGCCTCCGTGAAGGGGGCCATGGCCTCCTCCGGATCGACGCCGAGCGAGGCCAGCCGGTCGCGCAGCACCCGGAAGTGCCCGTACTCGGTCGCGGCCACGTCCCCGAGGGCGGCCCTGTCGTTCAGCGTCGGAGCCAGCAGGGCGGCGTCCTCGGCCAGCCGGAGGAAGGCGGTGAGCTCGGCGTACGCGAGGACACCGAGCAGGTCCACAGTCCCGGGAGAGGAATCACTCATGGGTGCAGCGTACGGCTCCCGGGCTCCCCCGCCGGCGCCCCGCTCGTCACCCGCTTCACGGCGGCTTCCCGTCCGGCACAGCAAGAGCTTTTAGCGAGAAGACGCAGAAATCGGTTCCGTGTTGTGGTATCGAGTAGACTGCTTCGTGGAAGTGCGACCGCACTGTGTGGATCAGTACTGTGTCGATCACCGTATCGATCCCTGTGTCGATCCGGGGCCATCCCCGGACCCCCAGGAACCACTGGATGCCGCGGTCGCTGATTCACGACGAGGGCGCGACTGTCCGCGAGGACCCGGACCGGGGAGGCTCTGCCGGCCGGCTGTCCCGGAGGGCCGCCTTCGCACTGATTGAGGCAGGCCACGCTGACAACGACGTTCCGAGACCTGGGAGTCATCCCGGAGATCGCTGATGCGCTCGAGACCGAGGGCATCACTTCACCATTCCCGATTCAGGAGATGGCGCTCCCGCTGGCGCTGGCCGGCCAGGACGTCATCGGACAGGCGCGCACCGGCACCGGCAAGACCTATGCCTTCGGCGTCGCCATGCTCCAGCTCGTCGGCAAACCGAGGAAGAACCGCAAGAAGCCCCGCGGCCTGGTCCTCGTGCCGACCCGCGAGCTGGCCCTTCAGGTGACCGAGGACCTGGTCCTCGCCGCCGGGAAGCTGGGCTCGCGCATCCTCACCGTGTACGGCGGGCGCGCGTACGAGCCGCAGATCGAGGCGCTCAAGAACGGCGTCGACGTGATCGTCGGAACGCCCGGGCGGCTGCTCGACCTGGTCAAGCAGAAGCACCTCGACCTCAGCCAGATCACCATGCTCGTCCTCGACGAGGCCGACCGCATGCTGGATCTCGGCTTCCTTCCGGACATCGAGCGGATCATCAAGCTGGTGCCCGAGAAGCGGCAGACCATGCTGTTCTCGGCGACCATGCCCGGCGAGATCGTGAACCTCGCCCGCCGTTACCTCACCCAGCCGACCCGGGTCCGGGCGGAGAGCGGCACGGCCGAGGCCGAGACGACCACGCTGACGACGCAGCACGTCTACCGCACGCACCGCATGGACAAGATCGAGATCCTGGCCCGCCTGCTGCAGAGCAGGGGCGCCGGGCTCACGATGGTCTTCTGCGAGACCAAGCGGGCCTGCGACATGGTCGCCGAGCAGCTCAAGGACAAGGGCTTCGCGGTGGCGGCCGTCCACGGCGACCTCGGCCAGGGCCAGCGCGAGCAGGCGCTGCGGGCGTTCCGCAGCGGCAAGATCAACGTGCTGGTGGCCACCGACGTCGCGGCGCGCGGCATCGACATCGACGACGTCACCCATGTCGTCAACTACGACTGCCCGCAGGACGAGAAGGCCTACGTCCACCGGATCGGCCGTACGGGCCGGGCGGGCCGCACGGGCGTCGCCGTGACCTTCGTCGAGTGGACCGAGCTGGCCCGCTGGAAGGTCATCAACAACGCCCTCTCGCTGGACTTCAGTGAGCCCGTCGAGACCTATTCGAGCTCCCCGCATCTGTACGGCGACCTCGACATCCCCGAGGGGACCAAGGGCGTGCTGCCGCGCGCCCAGCGCTCCCGGGCGGGCCTGGAGGCCGAGGAGATCGAGGACCTCGGAGAGACCGGGCGCACCCGCTCCCGCGGCAAGTCCGGTCGCGGCGATCGGGAGGAGCGCCGCGAGCGCCCCGCCCGCACCCGCGAGCGGCGGCGGACCCGTGGGGGCCGCTTCCAGGACGCCGAGGCGCCCTCGGGGGAGACCGAGGCGCCGGCTCCGCTGGAGGCTCCCGTGGAGACTCCTGCCGAGGCCACTGTGAATGCCACTGTGAATGCCGATGTGGAGACCGCTGGGGAGGCCGCGCCGGGGCGCCGTGGGCGCAGGGGCGCGAACGCGGCGGCCCTGACCGGCGCGCTGGCCGACGTCGGGGCCGTACGGCCCGGCAAGGACGGCCCTTTGGACAGCGCGGTCGACGGCGCGGTGGAGCACGCCGAAGCCGGTGACGGGCCGGAGCCGGAGGCGGCGACCACCCGCAGGACCACCCGCCGCAGGACCCGCGCCGCCGACCCGGCGCCCGCGGTCGAGGAGCAGGTGGAGGAACGCCCGGCCCGGCGCCGCAGGACCCGCGCCGCCGACACCGCCGGCCAGGTACTTCCGGTGGAGGAGCCGGCCGTGGAAGCGCCCGCGAGCGAGGTCGCCGACGAGCCCGCCGAGCGGCCGGCCCCGCGGCCGGAGCCGGAGCGGATCACCCCGGCCAGTCCGTTCATGATTGTGTTCAAGTCTCCCGACCTCGCGACCGATGACGACGATCCCGCGCCGTCCGCCGCGAGCGAGCGCGCCCAGCAGCGACGCCGCCCGCCCCGGCCGCGTCCCCGCCGTACGGGGTGAGGGGCCGGCACAGGCCCGCTCGGCGATGAGCACGACCGCAGGGGCAGGGAGGGCACCGGACAACCGGCGCTCTCCCTGCCCCCGTTCTTTGAGGGCCGCTTCGCCCCGCAGTGGGTATGACCTGGACAGGAGGCATGCGCAATGACCGTCCGAAACCCTCGTAGTCCCTTCGGCAGTGTCGCCGGGATCTTCTCTGGGTATCGTGATGCCACGTGAGTGAGCGAGCCTTCAGCAGACGGTCCAGGACGTGGGGCCGGTCCGGCCCATCGGTTCCCGGGATCCGGGGTGAGGTGGAGGAGGCCTCGTGAGCACGCCACGGTTCCTGACCCTTCCTCCGGGTGTCAGCAGTGAGCAGATCGAGACGCCGCTGGGCTCGTTCGCGGCACTCGAAGCGCTTCCGTCCAGCGGTGTCCCCGAACGCTGGCCCGCCCTTCTCGTCCCCGGTTTCACGGGGTCAAAGGAGGACTTCATCGCCGTGCTGCAGACCCTCGCGCAGGCCGGCCGCAGGGTGATCGCGGTCGACATGCGCGGGCAGTACGAGACGCCGGGCCCGGACGATCCGTCGGCGTACTCGTGCGCGGCACTCGGCGCGGACATCGACGCGATCGCCGCGGCGGTCGGTCAGGGCGAGCCCGTCCACCTGCTGGGACACTCCTTCGGCGGGCTGGTCGCCCGGGAGACGGCGCTGAACGGCGCCAAGCTCGCGTCGCTCACACTCATGAGCTCGGGGCCCGCGGGCATCGTCGGGCCGCGGGAGCGGATGGGCCGGATGATGCTGGCCGAGCTTCCGGAGTACGGCCTCGACTACATGTGGTCGAACAGGATGGAGCCCGAGGCGCTGGCGGCGGGCGTCCCCGACGACATCGTCGCGTTCCTGCGCAAGCGGCTGCTCGCCAACCACCCCACCGGTCTCGTGGCGATGGCGCACGAGGTCCTGGGCGCTCCCGACCGCTGCGCGGAGCTGGCCGGGTGCGGGCTCGACCTCCTGGTCCTGTACGGCGAGCACGACGACGGCTGGCCGCCGCTGCTGCAGGCCGAGATGGCCCGCAGGCTCGACGCGGAGTGCGTCGTGGTGCCCGGGGCGCTCCACTCGCCGGCCGTCGAGGCGCCCGAGACCACCGCGGCGGCCCTGACCCGATTCTGGAACGCGGCGGAGAGCCGGCTGCTCCAGCACCAGCACGGATGACCCGGTCGCCATGCCCGCGAAGAGCGGCCTGACCGCTCAACCTCCGGAGTCCGCGACGTGGCTGGTCCACGTCGACCGGAGCATGTGGGTGGGCGGCGTACGCGGCCTGATGCTGCAGGCCCTGCATCCGCTGGCGATGCGGGGCGTGTGGCAGAACTCCAACTTCCGGGACGACCCCTTCGGCCGGCTGCGCCGTACGGCGGACTTCGTGGGCCGCGTGACGTACGGCAGCCCCGAGGAGGCCGAGGAGATCGGCAGGCGGGTGCGCGCGATCCACCGGACCCTGCGCATCCGCGACCCCGACACGGGCAGGACCCACCGGGTGGACGAGCCCGAGCTGCTGCTGTGGGTCCACTGCGCGGAGGTGATGTCCTACCTGGAGGTCGTCCGCCGTGCGGGCGTCCCGATCAGCGACCGGCAGGCCGACCAATACCTCGCGGAGCAGCGGCGCAGCGCCATGTACGTCGGTCTCCACGCGGACGACGTGCCCGGCTCGGTCGGCGAGATGAACGACTACTTCGCCCGGATGCGGCCGGTCCTGCGGGTCATCCCCGAGTCGGCCGCCGCCGTGCGGTTCCTGCTCTGGCCGCGCCTGCCGGAGAACATGCGCTTCCTGTCCCCGGCCAAGCCGGTCTACTTCCCGTTCGGCGCGCTGTGCTACTACACGCTGCCCGACTGGGCCCGCCGCCTGTACGGCGCGCTTCCCGAGGTGCCTCAGATCGCGGTCACGGCGGCGTTGCGGGCCTTCCGGCTGACCATGAACACGATCCCCGACTTCGTGCACCAGCAGGTGCTGGACGAGGGCACCAGAGCGATGCTGCGGGCCTCGCGCGAACGCCTGGGCGCCGCCGGATACGACGTCGGCAAGGGCCTCAGGGCGCTGGTCGATCCTCGCCGCCATCCCGGCCCTGCGCGGAGCTGAGGCCGGGAGAGCCGGGCGTCTCGGCCAGACCGTCCCAGGGGAGCCGGTCGGGCGAGGCGGCCCGCCCCTCGGGGCAGTGGCGGCGGAAGTCGCACCAGGAGCAGATGGGGCCCGGTTCTGGCGGGAACAGCCGATCGATCTCGGGCGGCACCGCGAGCGCCCCCGCGCCCTCCTCCCGTCTCGGTGCGGGAACGGCGCCCTTCGTGGGTCCGGCCCATTCGCGGTAGGCGTCGTCGGCGTCGGCCGCCTCCGTCGCGATGTCCTCGGCCCGGCGCAGGTGCCGGGCGAGCGACTCGTCGGTGTGCTCCCACTCCGCGACCGTCCCGGTGGGCAGGTGGTGCAGCTCCACCCGGCGGCAGGCCCGGCGCATCATGCGGGACGAGGCGATCGCGTAGACGGCCAGCGCGATCGACGAACGGGCGTCGTCGGAAGTCAGCGGGCGGCGGCCGGTCTTGTAGTCGACCACGACCAGTTCGTCACCGCGCCGGTCGAGCCGGTCCACGCGTCCCGAGACGGCGATGACCGACGTACGCGTGGCGACCGTGCGCTCGACGCCCACCGGCTCGTCACCGGGGTCGAGCGTGGCGACGTAGCCGGAGACCATCTCGCGGGCCCGGTCCCGCCACACGGCCGACTGCTCCTCGTCCCTGAACCCCTCGCGGATCCAGCCGTTGGTCAGCAGCACGGCCGCCATCACCGGCGTACGCCGGTCGTACGGCTCCCGCCACCACGCGGCCAGCGCGTTGTGGACGGAGGCCCCCACGCTGTTGTGCGCCCACGGGGGCCCCTTCTGCGGAGCGGGCCGGTCGAGGTAGGTGAAGCGGTAGCGGCGCCTGCAGTCGAGCCAGGTGTTCAGGCGCGACGGCGTGCAGGTGTAGAGCCGCCTCGGCATGCCGTCGAGGCCGAGCTGCTCCACGGCCCTACTCGTCGAGGTTCAGCTTGATGCCGGACGCCCCGGTGCCGTCCACGAGGGGCGGCGCCGCCTCGGCCTCCTGGGCGCCGGTCAGCGACCCCGACAGCCAGCGGTCGAACTCCGGCTCCAGGTCGCCGATCCTGCCCTCCTCGCCGTGCGCGGGCAGCACCCTCGTCTCGTGCGGCAGCGTGAACAGCCTCTCGCCGATCGAGGTGAGCTGGTCGGCGAGCGCGGGGTACTCCCCGCCGAGCTTGCCGGGGCCGTCCATGAGCAGGGTCTTGCCGGTGAAGACCGCGCCGAGGCCCTCGCAGTAGAGCGAGACGCCCCCCGGCGTGACGCCCGGCGTGGAGAGCACCTCCAGCTCGACGTCGGCCACGGAGAACAGCCCCTCGTCCTCCATGTCGATGTCGGGCCAGGTCTCCTCCCAGGTCTGCCGCCAGAGGCGCTTGTCCTTGGGGTGGACGGCGATCACGGCCTCGTCCCTGGCCGCCACCTCGATCGCGGCGCCCACGTGGTCGGGCAGGCCGTGGGTGCAGATGACGGCGAGGACCTCGCGGTCGCCGACCTTCTCCAGGATCTTGTCGGCGTCCCGCGCCGGGTCGATGACGATCACCTCGTCGTCGTCGCCCACGATCCAGGTGTTGTTCTCGACCTTGTGCTCGTCGCCTTCGATGTCCACCAGGCCCGAGGTCACCACTCGTTCGATACGCGCTGTCACGGCTCAGAACCTTACTATCCCTCGCGCTTCGGACCCGCCCTACTAGAGATCCCCGTCGAGGCGCGGCGAGAAGGCGCCGAAGGGCAGGTCGAGCGCCTGGTCCTGGTCCCGCAGGTCACGCAGCGACAGGTTGGCCAGCGCGATGAAGCAGCCGGCCTCGACGGGCCAGGCGACCGTCCACAGCCAGTTGCCGAGGGCCTCGCCCACGTAGACGGCCCGGTCTTCCGGCACCCCCCGCCCCGCGCACCACAGCGCCGTCGGATGACCACGTGCGTCGATCTTGGCGTGCGGGGGACCGGCGTCGAAGCCCGCCCCGGGGTCCGGGCCCGGCAGCCCGGCGTACGCGGCGCCGAGACCGATACCGGGTTCCTCTGCGATGAGCAGCATGTCGGCGGGACCGTGGGTGACCGACGGGCCGGAGAGGGCGACGACGCTCGCCCTCGTGCCTGAGCGCTCGTCACCCACCTCGCCGAAGCCCGTCACCAGCCATCCGGAGGGCAGCGGCCACGGGAGCCAGACGGGCACCCTGGCCGCCTCGCACAAGGCCTCCAGAGCGGCCTGAGAGGGCCGCCGGGGCGGCTGGAAGGGCAGGACGTCCCCGTGGGCGGCGCATCGCCAGGAACTCGACCAGACGTTCGGTTCGTGTAGCGGCCCGAAGCACCGCGGACATGTTGGCGCGGTTCTCACAAATATTCACGGTGCGTCCGTGACGTCCGTACGTCAAGAGTCTGCCCGTTATCTAGTCGTAATCTTGGTGATGTGCGGTGCATCCGATGTGTGGGCGCGATCGTCTCCGACGCCGAGGGGCGTCTGCTGCTGGTGCGGCGGGGCCGCCCTCCCGGAGAGGGGCTGTGGTCGCTGCCCGGCGGCAGGGTCGAGCCCGGCGAGACCGACGAGCAGGCGCTGCGCCGCGAGCTGCGCGAGGAGACCGGCCTCGACATCACCGTCGTGCGGCTCGCCGGGACCGTGCTGCGGCCCGCCCCCGGCGGCGCAACCTTCGAGATCCACGACTACGTGGCGACCGCCTCGGGCGTGCCGGTCGCCGGGGACGACGCCGCCGACGCGCGCTGGTGCGCGCCGTCCGACCTCCTACGGCTCCCGCTGACCGACGGCCTCGCCGACGCCCTCGCCGAATGGGGGGTCATCTCCGGGATCACCGCTCCGTGACCGTGCTGCGCCATATCGTCAAGTGATCGTCGGCATATCCGGCGGCGTAGCCGGCCGACCTGCCGATGGCCACGACGCGGTCGCCGGAGACCGCCACCGCCCCGAGCCACTGCGCCCCCTGGCCGCCGAGGCCGTCCTGGGTGAGCGTCTGGCGCGACCAGTCCACGCCGTCCTCGGACACCCAGGCGGCGCTGTCGGCCTCGCCGCCCTCCGCCGGCGACTGATGCGACCCGACCGCGACCAGTCCCCGCCCGGTCGCGGTCAGGTCGAGGACCGAGGCGGCGGCGTCGGCGGGCAGCGTGCCGTACTCCCAGCTCGCGCCGTCGTCGGTGGACAGCGCGGAGAACGGGCGGGGACCGTCCTCGGTCATCGCGGTGCCGGCGGCCACCACGCCGGCCTCGGTCGCGACCACGTGGCGCAGCCCGGCCGAGGTGGTGTCCGGCGGCAGGACCCGGCCGCGTGCGTTCCAGTTGAGCCCGTCGGTGGAGACCCAGACCACCCCGGTCTCACGGTCGGCGGTGCCCGACCCGCCGACCGCCATGAACCCGTCGGGCGTCGCCGTGACGTCGTAGAGGCGCACCCCCGCCCCTCCGGCCGGCATGCTGCCCGGCGCGGAACGGGTGAACCGCTTGAGGTCGGGGCTGAACCACAGGGCGGGCAGCGTCCCTGTGGCGGACCTGTCCTCCCCCGCCAGGACGTAGCCCTTCGGCCCGGCGGCCACCATGCTGGGCGCGAGCAGGAAGTGGCCCGCGGGCACCTCGATCGCGGGACCGGGCCGCCAGTTCTTCCCGTCGGCCGAGGTGACCAGCAGCGGCCGGGTCACCGCCGGGTCGGTCGTCGTGCTGCCGGCGGCGAGCCATCCCCTCGGGCCGTGCGCCACGCCGCTGAGCGCCTGGCGCCCCGGTCCGCCCAGCAGGTCGGGGAACGCCGCGTCCTTCCAGTTGGCTCCGTTGTTGCCGCTCGTCCAGATCGCGGCGTCGCCGTTGGCCGCGCCCACGGCCACGAACGTGCCGCCGGAGGCGGCCACGTCGGCGGTGTCCCTGGCGAGCCGGTTGAGCCCGGCGATCTCCTTGAGCGGCACGGTGTGCGCCGCCTCGCCCTTCCCCGCGGTGATCAGCACAGGAAGATTCTCCACGTCGCCGGGCCCGCGCTTGTCGCCGCCCGCCACGAGCACCCCGGCGTCGGTGATGGCCAGCCCGCGCAGCGTCCCTGGGATCCCGCCGAGGTCGGCGCTCCTGGTCCACTTGCGCCCGTCCTGGCTGGTGTAGACGGCATACCGTTCCCAGGCCGACTCGGCCACCGCCGCGACGCCCGCCGCCGACGCGGCCAGGCCGCGCACGCCCGTCCCCTCGGCGCCGAGCGGCCCTATCGTGCCGCACTGGGTCCAGTCGGCGCCTTCGGGCGAGCAGTAGACGCGGACCTCGCCGCCGTCCGACTTCTGCCGGGTGGGCACGAGCACGAAGCCCTTCTTGGTCACGGCCAGCGCGCCGGGCTCGGGCCGTACGTCCGCCAGGGCCGCGGCCGTGCGCAACCAGGTGCGGCCGCCGTCGTCGGAGCGCAGGACGACCGAGATGGAGTCGCCGGAGCCCGGATCGGCGAGCGCCACCACCCGATCGCCCCGGGCGGCCACCGCCCGCATCGCCCTGACCTTGTCGGGGGTGCCGATCTGGTCGGTGTCCACCCTCGTCCAGCCGACGCCGTCGGGTGACACCCAGGCGACCGGCCCCGCCGTGCCGTCACGCAGGGTCGTGGCGCCGACGGCGAGGAAGCCGGTCGCGGTCCGCGCCACGTCGGTGATCCTGTCCTGGCTCCAGAACGCGGTCAGCCGGGCGGGGTCCACTGCAGTCCAGGACCGGCCGTCGGAGGAGACCCACATGCCGCGCGCGGCCGGGCCGGCGGAGCCGGGTGCGTCGGTTCCGACGGCGAGCCAGCGGCCGTCGCCTCCCGCGACCCTGCCGACCGCCCCGGGCGCGGACTCGTACCCCGGGGCGTCGGCGACCCGGCCCGTCTGCCAGTGCGCGCCGCCGTCGGCGGACACGAGGAACAGCGGCCGGGCGAGCGGGCTCGTCGTGTCGCTGCCCGCCGCGACCACCGTCGCGCCTGCCGCGGCGAACGCGGTGAGCACCTGACTGGAGCCGTTGCCCGGCAGCCCGGGCGCCGAGAACGCCGCGTCGCCCGACTGGCCGTCGCCGGCGGCGAGGCGCAGCCCGGCCGTGGACGGGCCGCCCGCCCACCTGACGACGGCCACGCCCAGCACGGCGGCCGCGACGAGGACCACGGCGATCACCGCCGGAGCGACCATCCGGGGGAGGCGCGGAGGGAACCGCCGGACCGGCAGCACCCGCCTGTGGCGGCGTCCGCCGCTCCCCCGGGGCGGGCCGACGGCCACGAGCATGTCGGGACGGGCCGGGCGGCCCCCCGGCGGACGCCCGATGCGCTCGACCGGCTCGACCGGCTCGACCCGCGGGTGGTCGTGCTCGGGCTCGACCGGGATCTCGGGGCTCATGCGGATGCCCGAGGGCTCTGCCAGGCCGTGACGGGAGGCGGGCTCGGGCGGCGTGTGCGCCCACACGTGCTTCCCCCGCTCACCGTGCTCACCGTGCTCACCGTGCTCACCGGGATCGTGCTCGCCGGGGTCGTGCTCGCGCAGCGGTCCCGATGCGGAGGTGTCGATTTCGGGGGCGCCGGGCCCGTCCGGGTTCTCGCGGGGGATCTGGGCACGCCGCCTCCGGGGCGGACCCGAGGCGACCAGCTTGTCCGGCCGGTTCACGATCCGGCGGCGCCGGCCCTCCTCCTGCGCCGTGGACTCCTGGGCCGTGGACTCCTGCGCTGTGGACTCCTGCGCCGTCTCCCCCGCCGACCTGGCACCCTCGCCGTGCCAGGTCGTGGGGGCGTCCGCGCGGCCGGGCGGGCCGGTCGCGCCGGCGTCGCCGGGCTCGCCGGGGTCTTCGGGACTTCGTCCGCCGGAGCGGCTGTGCCGCGGTTCACCCGTCCCTGACGGCCCCGCTCCGTACGGTGCCGCGTACGGCCTGCGGCCGGTCCTGGGCCCGCGGTCGCGCCGTGCTTCCGGCTCCGGCCCGTCGCCCGCGTCCGATCCCGGGCGCGGGGCCCAGATGCCGCCGCGTAAGTCCGGGTCGCGTAAGTCCGGGTCGCCGATCTTGCGGTACGGCCGGGTGTCCTCGTCGTCCCCCGGCTCGCCCGCGTCATCCTGGGCCGCGTCCTCGGGAATCGGGGCCGCGAACGGAGGCAGCGCCCACGGGGACGGGCCGGGCGGCCGGTGATGCAACTCCGGCGGGGGCACGGAGGAGGGCTCGCCGGCGTCGCGCCGTCGGTCGCGCTCGTGGGGGCCTGAGGCCACGCTCAGTACCTCCTCCCCGGAGAGGTCAATCCGGACCGTTCCACCTGTCGTACGGCAAAGCGATCACAGTGATACCCCATCACGAATCCAGAGCAACACGGGAAGAGCGTGGGGACCATACCTCTCTAGTGAGATTTATCGGGAGAGAGTCTGAATTGCCCACTTTCGGGCGATTATCAGCACGCCGATGCCGAAAACCGCGAACTGGACGGCCGATCCGATCAGCGCCTCCCAGGGCACCTCGCCCTGTTCCATCGCGCTTCCCATGTCCCCCGAGGCCGCGACGACTCCGAACGCCACGATGTTGTTGGTCGCGTGCAGGGCGATCGGCGCCTCCAGCCCGCCGGTGCGGACCGCCAGCCACCCCATGAGCATGCCGAACGCGAAGACGTAGACGATTCCCCAGCCCGTGTAGCCGTGCGAGGCGGCGAAGGCCGCCGCGCCCACCAGGATCGCCGGCCACGGATTGCGCAGGTACGCCCCGAACCCCTGGATGATCCACCCGCGGTAGGCGTACTCCTCGGCCGCCGACTGGAACGGCACCAGCAGCAGGATCACGATGATGGCCGGGAGGAACTCCTCCCAGCCCGCCCAGCGGAATCCGGGATCCACCCCTGCGGACATCAGCGTCCCCGCCTCGACCGCCTGACCGAGCACGACCGCCACCAGCGCGACCAGCAGGCAGGCCCCCAGCCATCGCCACCGCAGCCGGAGGGCCACCGACGACAGCGACCCCGGCGGCCTTCGCTGGAACAGCCACGCCGCGCCGAGCACCAGCGGCAGCAACAGCGCGATGACCCCCAGCTGGAACCCGAGGTCGAGGACGGGATCGGCGAACAGCCGGGCCCCCGTCCGCACCATGGGCACGCCGGTGACCAGCGAGACCACGAAGGCCACCAGGCCGACGGCGATCGAGAGCGCCAGGAAGGCCACGATGATCGCCGCCGTGCCGAGGATCGGCCGCCACCAGCGGTGCAACGGCGTACGGGCCAGGCGGTCGTATCGCGTGCCGGGTGGAGCCGGGACGTCCCAGCGGGTACGCGGGGGCGGCCCCCACGCATACGGCCCCGGATAGGACCACTGCGGCTGGGCCGCAGGGTGTGGCGGCGGCGGCTGCGGCAGCGGCTGCGGCGGACCGGCCGGCCAGGCGGTCCCGCCCGCGTACGGCCCGGGCGACAGGTAGGGACCTGGCAGCTGGTTCGGGCCGGCGGCCTGATCCGGGCCCGGCTGTGGTTCGTTCATATGTCCATTCTTCGCGTGCCGCGGGTGATCAGCTGGGCGGGGTGAAGGAGCCGGACCGGGGAAGGCCGGCGGCGCGGCCCTTGGCCGCCACCACCAGGGCCATCTTCCGCGACGCCTCGTCGATCATCTCGTTGCCCAGCATGACCGCGCCCCGCTTCTCGACCGTCGTGTAGTACTCGTACGCGTCGAGGATGAGCTCGGCGTGGTCGTAGTCCTCCTGCGACGGCGAGAACACCTCGTTGGCCGCCTCCACCTGCGACGGGTGGAGCACCCACTTGCCGTCGAACCCGAGGGCGGCCGACCGCATGGCCACCCGGCGGAAGCCGTCCAGGTCGCGGATCTGCAGGTATGGCCCGTCGATCGCCTGGAGGCCGTGCGCGCGGGCGGCCATCAAAATGCGCATGAGGATGTAGTGGTAGGCGTCCCCCTCGCCGTACCCGGGGGGCTGCTCGCCCACGACGAGCGTCCGCATGCCGATCGAGGCCATGAAGTCCGCCGGGCCGAAGACCAGCGTCTCCAGCCGGGGCGAGGAGGCGGCGATGTCGTCCACGTTGACGAGGCCCCGGGCGTCCTCGATCTGCGCCTCGATGCCGATGCCGCCCTCGGGCAGGCCGGTGGCCCGCTCGATCTGGCCGAGAAGGGTGTCGAGCCAGGCCACGTGGGAGGCGTCCCCGACCTTCGGCAGCATGAGGCAGTCGAGCCGGTCGCCGGCGCCTTCGACGACCTCGATGACGTCCCGGTAGGTCCAGCGGGTGGTGAGGTCGTTGACCCGGACGACGACCGTCTTCCCCGTCCAGTCGCCCTCCCTGAGCGCGGCGACGACGTTGCGGCGCGCCTCGTCCTTCGCGCCGGGGGCGACGGAGTCCTCCAGGTCGAGGAAGACCTCGTCGGCGGCCAGGCCCTGCGCCTTGTCCAGGAAACGCGGGTTGCTGCCCGGCACCGCCAGGCACGAACGTCGAGCGCGCATGGGCACACCGTAGCGCGGTCAATAGGCTGGGAGGCATGAACCTCCCGGTGATCGAAGAGGGCGCGAAGAAGTCCAACGTGCTCTGGCTCGGCCTGCCGTCCGGGACCCGGCTGGCCTGGCACGTGTGGCACGACGGCGCGGTCTACGTGGTGGCCGGCGGGGAGGAGCAGTCCCTCCCCGGGCTGGCCGAGGTCGCGGCCGGGCGGGGCGAGATCGAGGTCGTGCTGCGCAGCAAGGACAACGGCGCCGAACTCGTCCGTTTCCCCGCGGTCGCCGAGGTGGTGGACCACGCGGCCGCCCCCGAGGCCGTGGCCGCGCTGGCCAAGGAACGTCTGAACGCCCGCGACACCGCCGGTCTGACCGCCCGCTGGGCCGAGGAATCCACCGTCGTACGGCTCACGCCTCGAACCTGAACCTCACACGCGCACAGTCTCGGTCACCTCGACGCTGTGGTGCTCTGAGCCGAGCCGTACGGTCGCGGTCTGGGCCAGCAGGGCCCCGGCGAGCACGATCACGCCTCCGGCGATCTGGGCGGCGCCCAGCCGCTCGCCGAGCAGCACCCAGGCGACCACCGCCCCCGCGATGACCTCCACCGAGGCGACCGTCGCCCCGACCGCGGCCGACAGCCGCCGCACGGCCGTGACCCCGGTCGCGTACGCGACCACGGTGGCCACCACGACCAGCACCACGCCGGCCGCGGCGACCGGCACCGTGTGACCGGAGACCTCGACGGCGCGGCTGAACGCCGGCCAGTCGATGTTCCAGGGCCGGGAGAGGGGCAGCAGGACCACCGCCGAGCCGAGCATGCCCCAGCCGATCAGGCCGAGCGTGTCCACGTCGTCCCCGAACGAATCGCTCATCAGGAAATATCCGGCGCAGCAGGCGGCGGCGACCAGGGCGAGCAGCAGCCCGAGCGCGTCGAGGCGCAGCCCCTCCCAGACCTGCACGACGATCGCCAGCCCGACGACCGCGATCAGCGCCCCCAGGTAGGCCGAGCGCGGCAGCCGTAGCCGCCGGACGAACCGCACCCACAGGACCACCATCACCGGAGAGGTGTACTCGATCAGGAGCGCCACACCGACCGGCAGCCGGGTGATGGCCACGAAATACAGGGCCTGCACGGCGGCCACGGCGATCACGGCGTACGCCGCGAAGAACAGCAGGCGGTCGCGGGGGATGCGCAGCGCGCGCGGCCTGACGGCGGCCAGGACCGCCAGCAGGAGCACGCCGGCCCCCGCCATGCGGACCCACACGGCCTCCAGCGGCGTGAGTCCCGCCATGCCGAGGATCTTCGCCATCGGTCCGGAGAACCCGAAGCAGAAGGCCGAGACGCCCGCGATCGCCAGGCTGACAGCCCTCATCGTCACCTGCCCATGTAATTACCAATAAACGGCTTTGATCCTGTCATAACCCGGAGCGGTCCGCATCCTTGCGTAACCTGACAGAGTGGATCGGATCTTCGTGGCTCGCCTGGCGGGGCTGGCGGTCTTCGACCCGGCCGGCGACCAGATCGGCCGGATCCGGGACGTCGTCGTCTCGCTGCGGGGACCGCTGCTCCCCCGGGTCCACGGCTTCGTCGTCGAGGTCCAGCCACGCCGCCGGGTCTTCCTGCCGATCACCAGGATCACCAGCATCGAGGCCCGCGCCCTCATCTTCACCGGCAAGCTCAACATGCGCAGGTTCGAGTGCCGGGACGCCGAGACCCTGGCCATCGGGGAGATGCTCGACCGCACCGTCGAGTACAAGGGCGACCGGGTGACCGTGCAGGACCTGGCCATGGAGCAGCCGCGGCCGTCCGACTGGCTCATCACGAAGGTCGCGGTGCGCCGCGGGACGCGGCGCAGGGGCGAGACGCTGATCGTCGACTGGGACGAGGTCACCGGCTTCGCGGGCATCCAGAAGGATCAGGGCGCGGCCAACCTGCTCGCCGTCTTCGAGGCGCTGCGCCCCGCCGACCTGGCGAACATGCTGCACGAGCTGCCCACCAAGCGGATGGCCGAGGTCGCCGCCGCCCTGGACGACGACCGGCTCGCCGACGTGCTGGAGGAGCTGCCCGAGCGCGACCAGGTGCTCGTGCTGAGCCGGCTGCACCGGGAGCGTGCCGCCGACGTGCTGGAGGAGATGAGTCCGGACGACGCCGCCGACCTGCTGCAGGAACTGCCCGCAGAGCAGGCCGAGGGGCTGCTGCGGCTCATGGTGCCGGAGGAGGCCGCGCCGGTCCGGCGGCTGCTGACCTACGGCGAGTTCACCGCCGGCGGCATGATGACGACCGAGCCGGTCATCCTCCCGCCGACCTCGACCGTGGCCGAGGCCCTCGCGCACATCCGTCAGGAGGAGCGGTCCCCCGCCATCGCCGCCCAGGTGTACGTGACCCGCCCGCCGAGCGAGACGCCGACCGGGCGCTTCCTGGGGGTGGCGCATTTCCAGCGACTGCTCAGGGAGCCGCCGTCGACGCTGCTCGGCAGCGTGATAGACATCACGGTGGACCCGATCAGGCCCGAGTTCACGGTGCACGAGGTGGCGTCGTACCTCGCGACGTACAACCTGGTCGCGGTCCCCGTCGTGGACGAGCTGAGCCGGTTGCTCGGCGCGGTGACCGTCGACGACGTGCTCGACCACATGCTGCCGGAGGACTGGCGGGAACGCCCATGACAGAACGCCTCGACCAGCCGCGCGAACTGACCTACCGCCTGCGGCTCTACTACGACCCCGAGGCGTTCGGCGAGTTCTCGGAACGGTTCGCGCGGTTCCTCGGCACGGCGCGGTTCATCGTCTACATGACCGTGTTCGTCGGGGTGTGGCTGCTGTGGAACGTGTTCGCGCCGTACAAGTTCGATCCCTATCCGTTCATCTTCCTGACCCTGATGCTCTCCCTCCAGGCGTCGTACGCCGCGCCGCTGATCCTGCTGGCGCAGAACCGGCAGGCCGACCGCGACCGCATCCAGTACGAGCAGGACAGGATGACGGCCGATCGCAACCAGGCGGAGATCGAGTACCTCACCCGGGAGATCGCCGCCCTGCGCATGGCGGTCGGCGAGGTGGCCACACGCGACTACATCCGCTCCGAGCTCCAGCGTCTGCAGGAGGAGCTGAGCGAGTCCGGGGCTAGATCACGTGGGGCGGGTTCGGAGGATTCCCGCTGAGTCCATAGCATGGATTCATGGCACCATCCCCTGAACTGGTCATGGCCGCGCTGGCGACGGTGAACGACCCGGAGATCCGCCGGCCGATCACCGAGCTCGGCATGGTCAAGAACGTCGACATCTCCCCCGACGGGGTGGTGCGCGTTGGCGTGCTCCTGACCGTCGCCGGCTGCCCGCTGAAGGACACCATCACCCGCGACGTCACCGGAGCCGTGTCCCGGATCGACGGCGTGTCCCGCGTCCACGTGGACATGGACGTCATGAGCGCCGAGCAGCGCAAGGAGCTGCAGACGAAGCTGCGCGGCGACCGCGGGCCCGAGAAGGAGATCCCCTTCGCCAAGCCCGGCTCGCTGACCCGCGTGTTCGCGGTCGCGAGCGGCAAGGGCGGCGTCGGCAAGTCGTCCGTCACGGTGAACCTGGCCGCCGCGATGGCCTCCCAGGGCCTGAAGGTCGGCGTCGTGGACGCCGACATCTACGGCCACTCGGTGCCGCGCATGCTCGGCGTGAGCGAGCGGCCCACCAAGGTCGAGGACATGATCATGCCGCCGGTGGCGCATGACATCAAGGTCATCTCGGTCGGCATGTTCAAGCCCGAGGGCAACCATCCGGTGGTCTGGCGCGGCCCGATGCTCGACCGCGCGCTGTACCAGTTCCTCACCGACGTCTACTGGGGTGACCTCGACGTCCTGCTGATGGACCTGCCCCCGGGCACCGGCGACATCGCCATCTCGGTCGCGCAGCGGGTGCCCACGGCGGAGATCCTGGTCGTGACGACCCCGCAGCAGGCCGCCGCCGAGGTGGCCGAGCGGGCCGGGTCGATCGCCGCCCAGACCCACCAGCAGATCGCGGGCGTCATCGAGAACATGGCGTGGCTGCCCTGCCCGCACTGCGACGAGCGCATCTCGGTGTTCGGCGAGGGCGGCGGCCAGACCGTGGCCGACGCGCTGACCCGCACGCTGGGCGCGCGCGTGCAGCTGCTCGGCCAGGTGCCGATCGACATGCGGCTGCGTGAGGGCGGCGACGAGGGCAAGCCGCTCGTGCTGACCGACCCCGACGCCCCGGCGGCCGCCGAACTGCGCCGGATCGCGGCCGGGCTCGGCAAGAAGTCGACCAGCCTCAAGGGCCTGAAGCTCGACATCTCACCGGTCAAGCACTAGACCCGGTCAGGTCGCCTCGTTGTCGTACGGCGGGATCTCCCCCACGCCCAGTTCCGGCGTGGGGGCGGCGACCGGCTCGGCCGTCGTGTCCGGGGTGCTGTTCCAGTCGTTCTCGAGGTCGTCGAGCAGGTGCTTGCGCACGAAGTTCTTGGGGTTGAGGTCGGCCGGGTCGAAGTTGGCGAACTCGGGCCCCATGTTGGCCTGCAGGTCCGCCTTCGCGTTGTTGGCCATCTGCCGGAGCTGCCGCAGCGTACGGCCCGCCTGCGAGGCGGCCTGCGGCAGTTTCTCCGGTCCGAAGACGAGTAGGGCGATCACCACAAGCGCCAGGGCCTCCCCCCAGCCGAGTCCGAACATGGCGATCTCCTCCTGCACGTGCGACGCTGAAATCAGACTAATGCCCGCGCCCCGAGCTGTGGACAGGGGACGCCCTGCTTCATGAGGGCCGCGCGCTGGGGGCGGGAGCCGCGCCGACCGTGACCGTCGCCGTCCGCACCTCGCCGTCGTGCCGGAACCTGATCCGCACCTGGTCGCCGGGGGCCTTGCTGCGAATGGTCACGATCAGCTCCCGGCTGTCGCTCACGGGCTGGCCGTCGACCTCCAGGATGACGTCCCCCGCGTGCAGGCCCGCCTTCGCGGCCGGACCTCCCGGCGTGACCGGCACGGCGCCGCTCTCGGTCTGGGTGGCGATCCGCACCCCCTGGCCCTGGTAGCTCTGGTCGATCGTGATGCCGATCCTGGAGGTGCGGGCCGTTCCGGTGGTGATGAGCTCCTTGGCGATCCGGCGCGCCTGGTTCACCGGGATCGCGAAGCCGAGGCCGATGCTGCCGGACTGCTGGCCGAGCAGGGACCCGCCGACGGTGGCGATCGCCGAGTTCACCCCGATGACCTCGCCCGCGGCGTTGACCAGGGGGCCGCCCGAGTTGCCGGGGTTGATGGCGGCGTCCGTCTGGATCGCGTTGATGAGCGCGTAGTCGGACCCGGTGCTGCCGCCCGCTTCGACGGGCCGGTTGAGCGAGCTGACGATACCGGTGGTCACCGTGCCGGACAGGCCGAGGGGCGAGCCGACCGCGATGACCGGGTCGCCGACGACCACGCCGTCGGAGTTGCCGAGGGGCAGCTCCGGCGCCCTGACGGTCCCGTCGGGCTTGACCACCGCGATGTCGGAGTTGGGGTCGCGGCCGACGACGCGCGCCCCCGAGGAGGTGCGGTCGTTGTAGCGGATGCGGATCTCCCCGGCCTGTCCCGCGACGGCCACGACGTGGTTGTTCGTGACGATGTAACCGCCCTTGATGACGAAGCCCGACCCGGTGCCGGACTCGCTGTTGCCCTTGACCTCCAGCGAGACCACGCTGGGCAGGACCTTGGCGGCCACCCCGGCCACCGACTCGGGCGGCCGGGCCGTGGGCTGCTTCGACGGCGTGCTCAGCGCGTATCCGGGGTCGATGCCGGAGGACGGACGCGTCAGCAGGAACGTGCCCCAGCTCGCCACCCCGCCCGCCACGAGCGCGATGACCACGGCCAGGGCGGCGTACAGCGCGATGTTGGGGCCGCGCGGCTCCCGCTGCGGCACGACGGGATACAGCGGCGGCGGAGCCCATCCGGGGCCCATGCCGTACGCGCCGGTGGAGGGCGGAGGGCCGCCCGGAGAGCCCTGCGGCTCCTCGCCCGCGGGAAGGAACTCGGGCCGGTCCGACGCGCCGTACGGACGCGTGTTGTCGGTCATCGCGGCAGTCACTCCTCGCACACGGCGTCATCCGCTGGGCAGCCGCGGTAACGAGGGAAGCGGCACACGTCGGCTGCGGTGTCCGATCGTATGCCGATTCCTCGAATCAGCGCGAAAGCCCCCTGGTGACGCTGGGTGACGGGGTGGGCGACACGCTCACCACGGGCGCCCTGTTCTGGGCGGGATGCTGTACGAACATCTGGCCGGGCGTCGGGTTCGGGGTGGCCGTGGATCCCCCGGCCATGAGCATGGTGCCGAGGGCGACGGCGGCGCCGGCCATTCCCACGGCGACGTATCCCGCGCGTCTGGCCCTTCCGGGCCGCCCCGGCCCCGATCGTCCGTCGTCCCGGCCCCGGGGCCGGTTGTCCATGGGCCCGGCGGCGTGCATGCCGGGTAGCCGCCCGGTGCCGAAGGCCGGATGGTCGGGAAAGGGCCGCATCCGCGGCGGCAACGGCCCTCCCGGCTCCGCCATGCGCAGCAGCGACATGGTGAGGTCCGCCGGCATGGCGGGCGGATCCATGGACCGCAGGCGGGTCTTCAGCGCCCGCATCGCGTCGACCTCCGCGCGGCAGTCCGCGCAGAACGTCAGGTGCGCGAGCGCGCGTTCCCGCTCGTTGTGACTGAGTTCGCCGTCGATGAGCGCGGAGACGCGCTCGCCAAGATGACTCACAGTCCCTCCCTGCTGATTGAAGGGGGGGTTTGATCGCCGTTCCGGTTCGCGGAGGGCGCCCGGTGGTCGAGCGCCTCCCGCAGTTGGGCGCGGCCGCGGTGGATGCGGCTGCGCACCGTGCCGAGTTTCACGCCGAGCGTCGCGGCGATCTCCTCGTAGGACAGTCCCTCGATGTCGCACAGCACCACGGCCGCCCGGAACTCCGGCGCCAGGGCGTCGAGCGCGGCCTGGATGTCGGGCTCCAGGTGCGCGTCGTCGTACGCCTGCGCCGGGGACGGCTCGCGGCCGTGCAGCCGCTCGGCGGCGTCGTCCGCCAGCCCCTCGAAGCGGATGCGCTGCCTGCGCCGCGCCATGTCGAGGAAGAGGTTCGTCGTGATCCGGTGCAGCCACCCCTCGAACGTGCCCGGGGTGTAGCTCGACAGGGACCGGAAGACCCGGACGAAGACTTCCTGAGTGAGGTCCTCGGCGTCGTGGATGTTGCCCGTCAGCCGATAGGCCAGCCGGTAGACCCGAGCGGAATGAGTTCGGACGACCTCCTCCCAGGTGGGAGGCGTCCAGTCGGACACCGAAGTCTCCGCCTGGTGGTCGTGCTCGTCCACCGGCATTCCTCTCTGCAGGATCGTCGCTACAGCCATAGTGCCTGGTTTCGCCCCTTCCTGCGCACCGCGAGCTGAGCGGTCTCGAACAAAGACCGTTCAAAGCGTGCAACGTCCCCGTTGTGGCGTGAGTTCCCGTTCCGGTCCGACTCCCCTAGGCTGCGTCCAAGATGAAGCAGGGGAGGGAGAGGCCGATGGCGACACCGGCCAGCCTGGAGTACGCGGAGGAGTTCGTCCCGGAGGACGACATCCTGCGGACCGCGCGCCGGCGGGGCATCGAGGTCGGGGCGCGCCCGATCCTGCCCGGGTGCGGAGCGGCGCTCTGCTTCCTCGCCACCGTGGTGAACGCACGCTCGGTGGTGGAGGTCGGCACCGGGTGCGGGGTCTCCGGCCTGTGGCTGCTGCGCGGCATGCGCCCGGACGGCACGCTCACGAGCGTGGACGTGGAGCCGGAGCATCAGCGCATGGCTCGGCAGACGTTCGCGGAGGCGGGATTCTCCGGCAGCCGCATCCGCCTGATCGGCGGCCGCGCCCTCGACGTCCTTCCCCGCCTCGCCGACGGCGGCTACGACATGGTCTTCTGCGACGCGGCCAAGCAGGAGTACATCGACTACCTCACCGAGTCGGTACGGCTCCTGCGCCGGGGCGGGGTCGTCGTCTTCGGCGACGCCTTCTGCGACGACCAGGTGGCCGACCCCACCCAACGCGACCCGGACACGGTCGCGATCCGGGAGCTGGGCAAACTCGTCAGGAACGACGAACGGCTGCGCCCCCTGATGCTGCCGCTCGGCTCCGGGCTGCTGGCCGCCGTCAGGCTCGACTGACCGGCGCCCGCCGGACCGCTCCGCCTCACGTCATCTTGTACGCCCTCACCAGGGTCTGCTTCACCCCGCAGCGGGCGAACCGCAGCTTGTACGGCGTGCTCACGCAGGCCCAGAACTCGATCCTTCCGCTGTTCATCTTCCTGGTCTTCTGCTCGACGCAGTCCACGTCCTTGTAGAAGTTCATGTAGCGGTAGGTGTGACCGCCGTAGCGGATCTTGGCCATGGCGTAGCGGTGGTCGGTGCTGCGGTCGCAGATGATGATCGTGTTGCGGTCGGTCAGCGTGGCCTCCGCCAGCGCGTTGCCGTGACCGTCGCCGATCCGCGCCGTGGCGAGCGGCGAGGCCCCGGCGGAGACGGAGGCGGAGGCCGAGGGGGCGCCCACGGTGGCGAAGGCCAGACCGGCGACGGCCATGGCGAGCAGCAGCTTCCTCATCGCTGTTCCTTCCCGTTTTGTGCGGCTTCCGGTGTTTTCTTCCAGGGGGTTGGAGGGGGTTGGAGAGCGGAAGTCGCCGGAAAGTTCACAGCGGCGGGTCTTGCGATCGAGCCCGTCAGACGTCGTTCGCGGGAACAGCGGTGAGGTAGCGCAGGAGCAGGCGGACGCCGAAGCCGGTGCCGCCCTTGGTGGTCTCGCCCTCGTCGGAGGCGGCCCGCGCGGGCCCGGCGATGTCCAGGTGCGCCCAGGGCCGACCGCCGGTGAACTCCCGCAGGAACAGCGCGGCGGCGATCGACCCCGCCGCGCCCGACATAGTCCTGTCCACGTTGGCCAGGTCGGCCACGTCGGAGTCGAGCATCGTGCGATAGTCCTCGACGAGCGGCATCCGCCACAGCCGCTCCCCGCCGGCCTCCCCGGCGGCGATCAGGTCCGCGGCCAGCGACTCGTCGGTGGCGTAGAGCGCGCCCAGGTTCACGCCGAGCGCGACCTTGGCCGCGCCGGTGAGCGTGGCGACGTCGATCACGACGTCCGGGTCCAGTTCGGCGTGCGCGTACGCCAGCGCGTCGGCCAGCACGAGACGGCCCTCCGCGTCGGTGTTCAGCACCTCGACCGTGCGCCCGCCGTACTGGGTGATGACGTCTCCGGGCCGCTGCGCCGTGCCGGAGATGGAGTTCTCCGCGCACGCCACGAGGCCGGTGACCCGCACCGGCACCTCGAAGGCCGCCAGCGCGCTCATCGCGGCGATGACGGCGGCCCCGCCCGCCATGTCGGTCTTCATCGCCTTCATGCCCTCGGTGGGCTTCAGGGACAGGCCGCCGGTGTCGAACGTGATGCCCTTGCCGGCGAGCACCACATGGGCGCGCGGGTTCTCCGGCGTGTAGGAGAGCCGGACCAGGCGCGGCGGGCTGACCGACCCCTGCCCGACCGCCCGGATGCCGCCGAACTCGCCGAGCTCGGGCTCCTCCCACACGCGTACGTCGAGCCCGCACTCGGCGGCGACCGCCTTCGCCTGCTCGGCGAGCCAGGCGGGCGTCTTCACCGAGGAGGGGGTGTTGACGAGGTCACGGGCGAGCGCGGTGGCCCGTGCGACCGCCTCGCCGCGCTTCAGGTCCCGCTCGTCCCCGCCGACGAAGACGATCTCCCCGACCGGCTTCGTGCGGCCGTTGCCGATGGTGAACGTGTACGCCGCGAGCAGCGCGCCCTCGACCAGGGCGGCCGCGTCCCCATCGGACGGGACGACGACCGACAGCGACGCCCGGCCCTTCGCCCGCCTCGCGACGGCCGCCCCGGCCTTGCGCAGCGCGGCGGCCGAGCCGTCGCCGGTGCCGTACAGCAGGACGCGCCGCACGCCGCCGTCCCGGACGGTGGGCACCTCCACGACCTCGCCGGGCTCTCCCTTGGCCTCGTAGTGCGCCAGCAGCGCGTCCACCGGCACGGGAGACTCCAGCCAGGGCGCCGGGGCAGGGGCCGGTCCGGGACCGAAAGGCACGGCCACCAGGTCGGCGTCCGGCGCGGGCCCGGCACCGTGAGAACCGGTGAGGACCGGCGTGGTCTCGATGGGCACGTCCACCTCCAACAGGGCGGCCCCGGGGCGGGATCACCCGCCGCCAGGGCCGTGAATCGAACAGGTCGGCTGACGAATCAGCCGACCACCTTCTTAAGCGCGTCACCGAGGGCGCCGGCCTCGTCCGCGGACAGCTCCACGACGAGTCGGCCGCCACCTTCGAGAGGGACCCGCATGACGATGCCCCGTCCTTCCTTGGTGACCTCCAGCGGACCGTCACCGGTCCGCGGCTTCATCGCCGCCATGCGTGTATCCCTTCCCGCGTTGTCGGCCGCCCCGGAGGGTAACCGGCGTATTCACGTTTCTGTGATGTTCTATTATCCCGCCTCCGAGCTCAAAAAGGTAACGGCCCGGCTCCGGTCAGTGGATCAATGCGACAGGACACGCGTTGTGGGCGGACCGGACGTGACCCCACACTGGGTGGGGTGAACGCCCGAGCCGCGCTTTTCGATCTCTATGGGGACCACCTTCTCACCCGTGGCGGCCGTGCCTCCGTGGCCGCGCTCGTGAGGCTGCTCTCGCCGCTCGACATCGCGGCGCCGGCCGTCAGGACCGCGATATCCCGCATGGTCCGGCAGGGCTGGCTCGACCCCGTACGGCTGCCGCAGGGACCGGGGTACGCGGTCACGCCGAAATGCGAGCGCAGGCTCGACGAGACGGCGGCCCGCGTCTACCGGCGGGGCGACGCGCCGTGGGCCGGCCGCTGGCACGTCCTGGTGCTCGAACCGGTCAGGGACCGGGCACGGCGCGAGCGGCTGCGCGCCGACCTCGCCTTCCTCGGGTACGCCCCGCTGTCGGAGACGACCTGGATCGGCCCGCGGCCCTCGCCCGAGCTCGACGCGCTGCGGGTCCCCGGCCACCGGTTCGACGCCGCGTACGAGGGCGACCCGCGGGACCTGCTCGCGCGCGCGTGGGACCTGGACGGCATCGGCAGCGCGTACGAGGATTGGCTGGCCAGCGCGGCGGACCTGGTGGGCTCGCTGCCGGAGGACGCCCCGGACGACAGGGTCTTCGCGGTCCGCAGCAGGCTGGTGCACGGCTGGCGCAACTTCCTGTTCCGCGACCCCGGGCTGCCCGCCGACCTGCTGCCGCCGGGCTGGCCGGGTGAGAAGGCCCGCACCTTCTTCGAGCAGGAGGCCGCCCGGCTGCTGCCCGCCGCCGCCGCGTTCGTCGAGCGCAATCTGATGACGACCTGATGACGACCTGAATGGAGCCGCCCGAGATGACCGTGACGTATGACGTCGACGAAGCCGTCGCCACGATCACGCTGAACCGCCCCGACGCGATGAACTCGCTGACCGTCGCGATGAAGACCGCCCTGCTCGCGGCCGTGCGGCGCGCCGCCGACGACGCGTCGGTGCGGGCCGTGCTCCTGACCGGCGCGGGCCGGGCCTTCTGCGCGGGGCAGGACCTGCGCGAGCACGCCGACAACCTCGAGCGGGGCCTCGGCCTGGCGAACACCGTGCGCGAGCACTACAACCCGGTCGTGCTGGCCGTCGCCACGATGGGCAAGCCCGTCGTGGCCGCCGTCAACGGGGTGGCCGCGGGGGCGGGGGCCTCGCTGGCGTTCGCGTGCGACTTCCGCGTGGCGGCGGATACCGCGAAGTTCTCGATGGCGTTCACCGGGATCGGGCTCGCGCCGGACTCCGGCGCGTCCTGGACCCTCCAGCGGCTCGTCGGTCCCGCGCGCGCCCGGGAGATGCTGCTGCTCGGCGACGTCGTGAACGCGACCAGGGCCCTGGAGCTCGGCCTGGTCGGGCAGGTGGTCCCGGCCGACCGGCTGGCGTCCGCCGCCCGCGACCTCGCCGTACGGCTCGCGCAGGGGCCCACCCGGGCGTACGCCGCGACCAAGGCGGCGCTGGACCACGCGGCGTCGTCCTCCCTCGCGGAGGCGCTGGAGCGGGAGGCGGAGCTTCAGGACGAGTGCGCGGCCACCGCCGACCACGCGGCGGCGACCAAGGCGTTCCTCAACAAGGAACGCCCTCACTTCGAAGGCCGGTAGGCGCTTCGAAGCAATCAATCACAGCGCAGGGCGGTGACGGCCGCACGGACGTGGCAGTCGGCCACGTGGTCGTTGACCAGGCCGATGGCCTGCATCAGGGCGTACGCCGTGGTGGGGCCGACGAAGCGGAAGCCGTTCTTCTTGAGCTCCTTGGCCAGCGCCGTGGAACCGGCGGTGCGGGCCGGGACGTCGGCGAGAGTGGCCGGGACCCTGCCGGGCTCCTCGGCGTACTTCCACACCAGCGCAGACAGCCCGTCCGGCACCTCAAGGGCGGCGCGGGCGTTCGCGACGGCCGCATCGATCTTGGCGCGGTTGCGCACGATGCCCGCGTCGCCGAGCAGCCGCTCCACGTCGCCCTCGTCGAAGGCCGCCACCGCCGGGATCGAGAACCCGGCGAACGCCTTGCGGAAGTTGTCACGCTTGCGCAGGATCGTCAGCCACGACAGTCCGGACTGGAACGCCTCCAGGGTGATCCGTTCGAAGACGAGGTCGTCCCCGTGGACCGGACGGCCCCACTCCTCGTCGTGGTAGGCGACGTAGTCGGGCGTCGTGCCCGCCCATCCGCAGCGGACCAGCCCGTCGTACACCGTCACCACGCTGTCACCACGCTGTCACCATGCCTCTTCCGCGTCGGCGCGGTCGCCGTCCCAGCCCTCGCGGGCCGTCGCCGAGGGCACTTCCGGCTCACGCTCGGAGTCCTCGGCCTGCTTCGTTTCGGCCTGCTTCGTCTCCTCGCGTGCCTGCAGCCGCGCGTACGATAACTCGGTCACGCGCTGCTCCAGCACCGCGATGCGGGTGTCGCGCTCCCCGAGCGCGACCGAGACGCGGTGCAGCGTCTCGTCCACCGCCTGGGTGCTGTAGCCCACGAGACCGATCGGAAGCTGAAGCGCGATCAGGTCGGCGGGAGTCATCTGGCCGGCCACGGGCAGTTCGAGCGGCGGCACGTCAGGAGGGAACTCCGCCATCTCGCCGCCGTGTCCAAGCGAGACCATGACCACGCAGGCGATCACGGCGAGTCCGGCGATGACGAGTACGACCAGCACATACGAATCGTGCCACAACTCTTCTCCATGCGAGCATGGAAGCATGACGCGCGTGATCGGGCCCGACGACGAGATCGAGTCCGGCTGGGTCGAGGCCGCCTCGCTGCCGGAGGCGTCCGCGCTGGCCCGGGCGGGACACACCGTCGTGGTGACGCTCCCCGGCGACGAGACCGAGGCGATCGCGGCCGCCGCGGCCTACGCCTGGGCGGGCGCACGCGTCTTCCGGACGTCCCACGACGTGCGGCAGGCCCTCGACATGACCGAGGCGCTGCTGGGCCTCCGGCCCCCCGCCCTGACCCGCCGCGGGCTCGCCTAGTAGCCCTCCTAGCTCTCGCCGAGTTCCTCGCCCGTGGGGCTGAGGTGGAGGGCGGGCTGCTCCAGCATGTCGAGCGCCTCCTCCACCGTGGTCGCCCACGAGATCGCGTCGAACACGTTCGGCCGCGTGAAGCCCTGCTCGTACATGCCGTCGACCAGGTCGCGCAGCGGCCCGTACAGGCCCCACGGGTCGAGGACGACCAGCGGCCGCTCGTGCATGCCGAGCACCCGGGTGGTCCAGATTTCGAACAGCTCCTCCAAGGTGCCGATGCCGCCCGGAAGCACGAGGAACGCGTCGGACCTGGCGTCCATGACCCCCTTGCGCTCGCGCATGTCGGCGGTGACGATCAGCTCGTCGGAGTCGGTGTCCGCGATCTCGACGTCGACGAGGGCCTGGGGGATGACCCCGACCGTGTGGCCGCCGCCGTCGCGGACGGCCCGGGCGACCTCGCCCATGCAGGAGACGATGGCGCCCCCGCTCACGAGGCCGTGGCCGCGGCGGGCCAGTTCGGCGCCCACCTCCCGGGCGAGGTCGACGTACTTGCGGTCGATCTTCTGGCTGGACGAGCAGTACACGCAGACGAACACGTCGCAACCCTACTGAGTGGCGGAGCGCCGGTCGGCCTCCACGATGAGGCGCACGGCCTCGTCGGGGTCGTCGGTGACCGAGACCAGCTCGACGTCCTGCGGCGAGACCTTCCCTGTGGCCAGCAGCGTGTCGCGGATCCAGTCGATCAGCGGCGACCAGAACGACACGCCCATCATGATCACAGGGAACGAGGTGACCTTCCGCGTCTGCACCAGGGTCAGCGCCTCGAACAGCTCGTCGAGCGTTCCGAATCCGCCGGGCAGGGCCACGAACCCGCTGGCGTACTTGACGAACATCGTCTTGCGCACGAAGAAGTAGCGGAACTCGATGCCGAGGTCCACGTAGTCGTTGAGGCGCTGTTCGTGCGGCAGCTCGATGCCGAGGCCGACCGAGACGCCGCCGGCTTCCAGCGCGCCCCTGTTGGCCGCCTCCATCACCCCGGGGCCGCCGCCGGTGATCACCGCGTAGCCCGCCTTGGCGAGCGCCGCGCCGACCTTCACCCCGAGTTCGTACTCGGGGGTGTCGGGACCGGTGCGGGCGGAGCCGAAGACGGTCACCGCCGGAGGAAGGTCGGCGAGGGCGCCGAAGCCCTCGACGAACTCCGACTGGATGCGCAGGACCCGCCAGGGATCCTCGTGCAGCCAGCCGGTGGGGCCGCGACGGTCGAGCAGGCGCTGGTCGTGAGTGGATTCGGGGACGAGGCCGCCGCGGACCAGCGACGGACCCTGCCGGCGTTCGGGTCGGGTGTGGTTCATGACGGTCACGCTAACGGTAGGGATCGGGAACGGTGCAAGACGCGCGAATTACCCGATTAGTTATGCCCCAAACGTCATATTGCGTCCCAAACATCAGCCCAGCCTCAATAGCATCGGAACCCGTGAGAGAGCCACACCCCACGAGCACGGCCGTCTTCGTCGACCACAGCGGTCGCAGAAGCAAGGTGCTGACCGTCACCGCGATCGTCACCGGAGTGCTGGTCACGGCTCTCACGGTGACTCTGCTGGTCGGCGTGCTCGGCGGCATGGTCGGCGGCTCCGGCCTCCCCGCGCTGAACTGGCCGGGGCAGGGTGGTCGACCGGACGCGGCGCATCCGCAGTCGCGCTCGCCCAGCCCCTCCCCCTCGCCGGAGACGAGCACCTCCGCCCGGCCTCCGGCGCCGACGCCCGCCGCCCGCCCCACGCGGACGGCCACCTCGCCCGCCGCTCGGCCGTCCGCCTCCCGGCCGCCCCGCCCGTCCGCCTCCCCGCCCTCCGTCCCGTCCCGCGCCCCCTCCTCGGCGCCGACCCGGCGGCCCTCGCCGTCCGAGACGGCGGGACCATCCGCGGAACCGTCGCCCGAGGTCACGGAGGCGCCGACGGCGAACCCCGGCCACGGCGGCACACCGCCGGGTCAGGTCAGCCGGACGCGCGGACCCAAGTGAAGAGGGTGAGCACACGGTGATGGCAGGACGACGCGGCAAGCGGGCCGACCCCCGCGGCCACTGGTTCCTCGTGGCGATCGCGGCCCTGCTGACGGCCGGCGCGCTGCTGCTCAACGGCTTCGCGCACAACGTCGTCGGCGAGACGCACGCGCCCCCTCCCGCGGGCGAGGAGCACTCCGCCGAGCTCGACCGGGTGCGCTCGGGCGGGCCGGTCGTGAACGCCTCGGGCCCGCGCCCTCGCACCGTGCGTACGGCCGCCCGGACGGTCGCGCTGACCTTCGACGACGGCCCCGACCCGAAGTGGACCCCTCGGATCCTCGACGTGCTGCGCAGGCACGGCGCCAAGGCGACCTTCTTCGTGGTGGGCGCCCACGCGGCCGAGCACCCCGAGCTGGTTCGCAGGATCCTCGCGGAGGGTCACGAGCTCGGCAACCACACCTACACCCACGCCGACCTGACGACCACCCCGCTCTGGCGCACCCGGCTGGAGATGTCCCTCACGCAGAAGGTCCTCGCGGGCACGACGGGGGTGCACACGCGCCTGGCGCGCCTGCCGTACTCCTCCTCGCCGTCGGCGGTCGGCAGCGCCCAGCTCGCGGCCATGCGCGTACTCGGGGACGAGGGGTACCTGGTGGCACTCACCGACCTCGACTCGCGGGACTGGAGCCGTCCCGCCGTCGACCGGATGGTGAGGGACACGCTCCCGCCCCGGGGCCGGGGCGCGGTGGTCATGTTCCACGACGCCGGAGGCGACCGGAGCCGGACCGTGGCCGCCGTCGACGCCTTGCTGGACGCGCTGAAGAAGAGGGGCTACTCGGCCACCACGCTCACGAAGGCCGCCGGGCTGCCTTCGGCCCACACACCCGCCGGGACCACCGAGCGCTTCCTCGGAAGCGTTCTCGCCATCGCCCAGCGGGTCTCGGCCGCCTTCACCGGCTCACTGGGCTGGATCCTCTCCGTCGCCGGGGTGCTCACCCTCGCCCGCCTGGCGTTCTTCGTCTCGCTGGCCTGGGTCCACGCCCGCAGGACCCGCCGCAGGCGCCCGGAGAACACCGCCAGGCGCAGGCGCGACCGCGTTCCCCTGTGGCCGGCCCCTCCGGCCGTGTCCGTGATCGTCCCCGCGTACAACGAGGAGGCGGGGATCGAGGCGACGGTCCGCTCGCTCGTGACGACGGACTACCCGGGGCAGGTCGAGGTGCTGGTCGTGGACGACGGCTCCGGCGACCGCACGGCGGAGATCGCCGCCTCGCTGAATCTGCCCGGCGTACGCGTCATCCGCCAGCCCAACGGCGGCAAGCCCGCCGCGCTCAACACCGGCATCGCCCACGCCTCACACGACATCCTGATCATGGTGGACGGCGACACCGTCTTCGAGCCGTCGACCATCGGGAACCTCATCCAACCGCTCGCCGACCCCTCGGTGGGCGCGGTCAGCGGCAACACGAAGGTCGGCAACCGGCGCGGGATGATCGGCCGCTGGCAGCACATCGAGTACGTCATCGGGTTCAACCTCGACCGGCGCGCCTTCGACCTGCTCGGCTGCATGGCGACGGTGCCCGGCGCGATCGGCGCCTTCCGCCGGCAGGCACTGCTGTCGGTCGGCGGCGTCAGCCTCGACACCCTCGCCGAGGACACCGACCTCACGATGGCGATCTGCCGGGCGGGCTGGCGGGTCGTCTACGAGGAACGGGCCCGGGCGTGGACCGAGGCGCCCACCTCTCTGCGGCAACTGTGGCGCCAGCGCTACCGCTGGTGCTACGGCACTCTGCAGGCGATGTGGAAGCACCGCGGGGCGGTGCTGGAGCGAGGACCGTTCGGCCGCCGGTGCCTCGGGTATCTCACGCTTTTCCAGGTGATCCTCCCGCTGCTGGCCCCGGTCGTCGACATCATGGCCGTCTACAGCGTGGCGGTGGCGGACCCGCTGCCCGTCGTCGCGGTCTGGGCCGGATTCGTCACCGCCCAGGCCCTCAGCGGGTGGTACGCGCTGCGTCTGGACGGAGAACGGGCGTCGGCGCTGTGGGTGCTCCCCCTGCAGCAGTTCGTCTACCGGCAGCTGATGTACCTGGTGGTCATCCAGTCCGTCGCCACGGCCGTTCTCGGGGTGCGCCTGCGCTGGCACACGGTGCGGCGGGAGGGCACCTTCAACACCCTGAAGAATCTTGAAAACATTCCCGGGAACCTGGAACCGGTCTTCGCCGAGGCTCCGTCTAAGGAATGAGGGTGCTGCTCGGGACGAAAGTGGCTTTCCCCGCCAAATGGCCGGCGAGGAAAGCCACTTTCTTCTATCTACGGGCTATTCGGCCAGCCAGGCCGTCATCCGTCGCTCACTCTCGACGATCTTGTCCAGGCTCACGTTCTCCCCCGCCGTGTGCGCGATGTCGGGGTTGCCCGGGCCGCAGTTGACGGCGGGCATCCCGAGCGCGGAGAACCGCGCGACGTCGGTCCAGCCGAGCTTGGCCCGGGGCGTGCCGCCGATCGCGGCGGCGAACGCCGCGGCGACGGGGTGGGTCAGCCCCGGCCGCGCGCCCGGCGCTCCGTCGGTGAGCCGCACGTCGAAGCCGTCGAAGACCTCCTGGACGTGGGCGAACGCCTCCTCCAGCGTGCGGTCGGGGGCGAAGCGGTAGTTCACGGTCACGACGCACTCGTCCGGGATCACGTTCCCGGCCACCCCGCCGCGTACGCCCACCGCGTTGAGCCCCTCGCGGAACTGGAGGCCGTCCACCACCGGGCGCCGCGCCTCGTACCGGCCGAGGGTCTCCAGGACCGGCGCGATGCCGTGGATGGCGTTGACGCCCTCCCACGACCGGGCGCTGTGCGCGCGCACACCCTTCACCGTGATCTCGGCGCGCAGCGTGCCCTGGCAGCCGCCCTCGATCAACCCGTCGGTCGGCTCCATCACGACCGCGAAGTCACCCGTGATCCATTCGGGATGGGTGCGGGTGAGCCGCAGCAGGCCGCTCCGCTCGGCCTCGATCTCCTCGCAGTCGTAGAAGACGAAGGTCAGGTCGCGGTTCGGCTCGGCCAGCAGGCAGAGCTTGAGCTGGACGGCCACGCCGCTCTTCATGTCGGACGTCCCGCAGCCGTACAGCACGCCGTCCTCGACCCTGCTGGGCAGGTTGTCCGCCACCGGGACCGTGTCGATGTGCCCGGCGATCACCACACGCTCGGCCCGGCCGAGGTCGGTCCGCGCCACCACCGCGTCACCGTCCCGCAGCACCGTCAGGTGCGGCAGCGGATCGAGCGCCTCCTCGACGGCGTCGGCCAGCGCCTTCTCCGCGCCGCTCACCGATTCGATGTCCACCAGTTGCGCCGTCAGCGCGCCCACGTCCTGGGCAAGGTCAAGCCGCATGCCATCCGACCCTAATCCACGGGTTCACGCGACCTGCACGGTGGCGACGGGCTTGGTGGCCTTGCGCCAGCCGTCGTGGCCGCTGGCGGCCGTCCAGGTGACTCCCTCGAAGCGCACCTGGCGCAGGCCGTACTTCTGTGCGTGGGTGACGTACCAGGCGGCGACCAGCCAGCCGCGCTTGGGCGCGGAGTCCGTGCCGAGCGCGCGCACGAGCTGCTTGCGCGCGGTCTCGGTCTGCGGCGTGACCGGCTTGTCGGACGGCGGGTACCAGCAGTGCACGGCCTGGGGCACCCGCCCGATGAACGCCGCCGAGAGGATCTTGGCGTTGTACTCGTGCTCCGCGTAGGCCGAGCCGTCGGCGGAGCGCTGCACGGCCTGGGCCGCCTCGTGCAGCGGCAGGGTCCGGTAGTGCTTCACCTTCTCCAGTGCGGCGAAGAACTTCCGCGACGCGTAGACCGGGTCCTGCAACTGCTCGGCCGTCCCCCAGCCCTGCGAGGGCCGCTGCTGGAACACGCCCACCGAGTCGCGGTCGCCGTACGGCAGGTTGGCCAGCTTGGACTCCTGGATCGCCGTGATGTAGGCGATCTGAAGGGCGCGCTCGGGCAGCTTGCGCCGCACCGCGACGGCGGCGATGGTCGCGGCCATCTGGGCCTGCTCGATGTCGAGGTCGAGCGTGCCGCCGGGAGTCTTGATCATGCAGTGTTCGCCCAGAGCGAACGGTTCGGTCCGCTTCAGCAGGTGATAGGCGCCGTAGAAGATGGCGGCGCCCAGCAGGACGACGATGACCATGACGGTCACGACAGGTTTGGTAAGGCGCCGTTCCACAAGCAGAACCTACCCGTGCGATCAGGGAAGCCGATCCACCCGGATCGAACCCGGAGTGAGCGGTCGGGCGTAGGACGCCTCCCACTGGCCGCCCTGCACACGCTGGAACGACAGCAGGCGGCCGTCGCCGGCCCGGTAGTCGGCGAAGTCGAGCAGGCCGCGCTCCGGCAGCCCGGTGGTCCCCTCGGAGCGGAAGGCGGCCGTGCCACGCTCGATGGGATAGAACTCCAGACCGTCCACGATGAGCATGTGCCTGGCCGGCACCATGCCCTGGGTCGGCACGTCGGTCCACAACAGGACCTCCAGGTGGAGGGGCTCGCCCTCCTTGCCCGGCCGTTCCTCGACCGACAGCCAGTTGTAGCGCCGGGCGCCCTCGTCCAGCAGGTATTCCGTCCACTTCTCGCCCTGCATCGTGCAGTGCAGGGCGCCGACCGCCCGATAGCGGGCGGCCTCCACGTAGACGGTGTCCCCCACCCTGATCGTGCGGGGGTCGAAGAAGTCGGGATCGGCCTCGGGGTCACGCGCCGGCGACTCTCCCGGAGCGGCGGGCGGCGTGCGGACCGGCTCGCGCGCACGCGTGCGCCGGGTCGCGGCGACGGCGCCCAGCACGACGACGACCGTGGCGAGGCCCAGCACGATCACGATCGCTGTCGTCATGGCGGGCGATCCTACTGGAGGCGGCTCACCGCCGCATCGACGCGCTCGTCCGTGGCGGTGATCGCGATACGGACGTGACCGCGCCCGGCGGCGCCGTAGAACTCGCCCGGCGCGACGAGGATGCCCCTCTCGGCCAGGGCGCGCACCTGGTCCCAGCAGCCGGTGCCGTCGGTGGCCCACAGGTAGAGCCCGGCGGCCGAGTGCTCGACCCGCCAGCCGGCCCGCTCCAGCGCGGGCCGCAGCACCGCCCGGCGCCGGGCGTACCGCTCCCGCTGCGCGTCGGCGTGCGCGTCGTCGTCGAGCACGGCCGCCGTCGCGGCCTGGACCGGGGCGGGCATCATCATGCCGGCGTGCTTGCGCACCTCCAGCAGCCGCCGTACGAGCCGGGGGTCGCCGGCGACGAAGCCGGCGCGGTATCCAGCGAAGTTCGACCGCTTCGACAGCGAGTGGACCGCGAGCAGGTTCTCGTGGGAGCCCTCGCACACGTCCGGATGGAGGACGGAGACGGGGTGCTCCTCCCAGCCCAGCTCGATGTAGCACTCGTCGGACGCGACGACCGCGCCGCGCTCACGCGCCCACGCGACGACCTTGCGCAGGTGCTCGGCGGGCAGGACGCGCCCGGTGGGGTTGGACGGCGAGTTCACCCAGACGAGGGGCACCCGCTCGGGGCCCAGCGCGAGGAGCCCGTCGGTCGCGTAGGGGTCGGCCCCGGCCAGCCTCGCACCCACGTCGTACGTCGGATAGGCGAGCTCGGGGAAGACCACGCGCTCGCCGGGCCGCACGCCGAGCAGCGTCGGCAGCCAGGCCACCAGTTCCTTGGAGCCGATGGTCGGCAGCACGTCGGCGGGGTCGATCGTGACGCCGTGCCGCCGCCGCAGCCAGCCCGCGGCCGCCTCACGCAGCCGCGGCGTGCCGTACGTCAGGGGATAGCCGGGGCTGTCGGCGGCGGCGGCGAGCGCCTCACGAGCGACCGGGGGCACCGGGTCGACCGGCGTGCCGACCGACAGGTCGACGATCCCGCCGGGATGCGCCCGCGCCAGGTCCTGATAGGGCACGAGCCGATCCCATGGGAAGTCCGGCAACGCAAGCAAAGAAAATCCCCCAGTCGTCACGGACCGCGCTGATCAGGCGTCGGTCAGTGGTCCTCGCCCTGCGGCGGGAGCGCCGCGACGAGCGGGTGGTCCTTGTTGATCTTTCCGACCTTCGAGGCGCCGCCGGGCGAGCCCAGCTCCTCGAAGAAATCGACGTTGGCCTTGTAGAAGTCCTTCCACTGCTCGGGAAGGTCGTCCTCGTAGAAAATCGCCTCTACGGGGCACACCGGCTCGCACGCACCGCAGTCCACGCACTCGTCGGGGTGGATGTAGAGCATGCGTTCGCCCTCGTAGATGCAATCGACGGGGCACTCCTCGATGCACGCCTTGTCCAGGACGTCCACGCAAGGCTGCGCGATGACGTACGTCACCTCGGGCTCCTTCTGGGTTGCACGGCTCGACCGCGGGTTGCTAGCCCTAGTATTGCGGTGCCTGCCGACTAGCCGGAACAGGAGGGGGGCAATCGTCGTGGCCCCTCGTTTCGCAGCCCGTCTCGTGATCGCCATCACCCCCGCCGACGTGGGCAAACGGGTGACGACGCGACGCAGGGTGCCCGGCGGGTACCGGGACGCCGTCGGCGTGTTGGAATCCTGGCACGACGGCGTGCTCACCGTGCGGAAACGGGACGGAAGCCTCGTAGAGATCGCCGAGGACACCCTGGCCGCCGCCAAGGTCGTGCCGCCCGCGCCGCCTGCCCGGTAATCCGCGCGCCCAGTAATCGGCGTGCATGGTGCGGACGCCGACTCGGTAATTCCCCAGCGCGCCGCCGCGAACGACCGCCGCGACGCGGGGAGCATACGCGGCGTGACCATACGTGCCTGTGTCGTGACGATTTCCTCGGCGGCCGTCCTCCTGTTCACGGCCTCCGCGTGCTCGAAGCCGTCGTCGCCGGACAAGCCGCTGCCGCCCCTGAACCCCCGGGCCGACAGCCTGGAGTCCGGGTTCGGCACCATGGACAGGCTCGTCGAGGCGGCCAAGAAGGAGGGCGCGCTCACGGTCGTGGGCCTGCCGGGCGGCTGGGTCGGTTACAAGGAGATCATCGCCCGCTTCTCCGACAAGTACGGCATCAAGGTGACCTCGATCGTGCCGGAGGCGAGCAGCAAGCAGGAGATCGACACCGCGGCCCGTCTGAAGGGGACGAATCAGGCGCCGGACGTGTTCGATCTCACCCTGGAGGTCGCCGTCGCCGACGCCAAGCTGTTCGCGCCCTACCGCGTGGCCGGCTGGGCGGACATCCCCGACGAGGCCAAGGAGCAGCGGGGACGCTGGTTCGCCGCCTACGGCGGATACATGTCGATCGGCTACGACCCGAGAAAGGTCCCCGCCCCCGCGTCGTACGGCGCGCTGGTCAGGCCGGGGACGACCGTGGCATTGCCGGGTGACCCGCGCCGGGTGGCCTCGGCGTTCAGCGCCGTGATGGCCGCCTCGCTCGGCAACGGACTGCCGGACGCCGCGCGGGGCGTGGACCTGTTCGCGCGGCTGAAGAAGGGCGGCATGCTCGGCCGGCCCGACCAGGCGACCGCGGTGGTGGACTGGGACTACATGAACGCGGCGCGGGCCGCCTCCGGCCGGGGCGCGGCGGCCTGGCGGGTGACGATCCCGAAGAACGAGGTGCTCGCCTCCTACTACATGCAGGCGATCAGTGCCGACGCGCCGCACCCGGCCGCCGCCCGGCTGTGGGAGGAGTTCCTGCTGTCCGACGAGGGCCAGAACCTCTTCCTCAAGGCGTACGCGCGGCCCGCCCGGATGGAGGCCATGGAGATGCGCGACACGCTCGACGGGGGCGCCGCCGCCAGGCTGCCGGAGGCGTCCGGCGACCCGGTGATCCTGAACATCCCCGAGCAGGATCAGGCCAAGTCATATGTGACCGCGCATTGGGCCCAGATGGTCGGCTGAGTCCTCCGATCTCGCGGAGGCGACGGAAGCCGTAAAGTGTGTCGTTATCCCAGCAGTCTCACAAGTCGGCATGAGATTGCGGCAATCCCGACACCGGGCATACGTGTCAGAATGCGAGCCGATCTTGAGGTACGAAACTCCCAGTCTCACCCGATGGAACGCTCGCGCCTACGACAGCTCCTTCGGCTACGTCTCGGCTCAGGGCGCGCCGCTGGTGGAACTGCTCGACCCGCGCCCCGGTGAGCGCGTGCTCGACCTCGGGTGCGGCACCGGGGTGCTCACCGCCGACATCGCCAGGCGCGGCGCCCACGTGCTGGGCATCGACGGCTCCCACTCCATGATCGAGCAGGCCATCGCGCACCATCCCGGACTCGACTTCACCGTGGGCGACGGCTACGACTTCACCGTCGCCCAGCCGTACGACGCGGTCTTCTCGAACGCCGCGCTGCACTGGATGAGCCGCGACCCCGACGCGGTGATCGACTGCGTGCGGGAGGCGCTGCGGCCGGGCGGCCGGTTCGTCGCCGAGATGGGCGGCGCGGGCAACTGCGCGGCCCTGACCTCCGCCGTGCTCACCGCCTGGCGCGAGTACGGCCTGCCCGAGCCCGAGCTGCCGTGGTACTTCCCCAGCCCCGCCGAGTACGCCCATCGCCTGGAGAAGGGCGGGTTCACGGTCCGGCTGCTGGAGTATTTCGACCGCCCCACGCCGCTCGACGAGTGCCCGAACGGCGCGGCCGACTGGGTCCGGATGTTCGCCGGCTCGCTGCTCGACCGGGTCCCCCCGGCGGCCGTGGAGCCGCTGCTGCGCCGGGTCAACGAGCTGGCCGCCCCCGCGCTGCGCCGGGAGACCGGCTGGATGGCCGACTACGTCCGTCTCCGTTTCGCCGCAGAACGTCACTGACATCTCCACCACGACGGGGCGATTTGCCAGACTATGGACTGGTCTTTGTGAGTGATGGGGAACGCATGAACTTCTGCCTGAGTGACCTCGTGCCACCGCTGCGCTGGAGTGACGCTGCCCGCATCACGGCCCTGGCCGACCGGCCCGGCCTGCCGGACGCCTGGTGGCGGACGCTGCCCCTGCACCGGGTGCTCGCCATCCTGGACGCCGAGGCGCTGGGCGACCTGCTCACCGAGCTCGCGCTCGACCACTGGCCGGCGGCGGCCGTCGGCGACGTGCTGCCCGCGCTGCACGTGCTCGACCCCGACGAGGCCGACGACCCCCAGGTCGCGATCGCGCTCGACCGGGCGGGGTCGTGGCACGGCCTGCTCGCGCTGTCCGGCCGGGAACTGGCCGACCAGCCGTTCGTCAAGGCCCGCCCCGTGCTGACCGCCCTGTTCGGCGCCGTGTTCTTACGGATGTCCCCGGAGGAGGCCCAGCCTGTCTCCGAGCCGGTGTCCGAGCCGGTGTCCGAGCCGGTGTCCGAGCCGGTGTCCGAGCCGGTGTCCGAGCCGGTGGAGGATCCCCCGGATGAACAGGTGGCGGAACAGCAGGCCCCGGACATCCCCGAGTTGATCGACGCGGCGTTCGGCGACCTGGACGACCAGACCTGGATGGTGGCGCAGAACCGGGTCTTCGCCGACGAGCCGTCCGATCCCGAGCAGCTGGCCAGGCTGCTCGCCGTGCATCCCGCCGTCATCCACGACCTCGAAGCGGCCCTGCGCGACCGGCTGTCCCGCTGGCTCGTGCTGCCGGAGGCGAAGCCGTACAACGAGCATCTGACCTGGCTCGCCGACACCTTCGGAGCCGCGGTCCCGAAGGAGCGGTTCGTCACGGCGGCCGAGTGGCACGGGCGCGAACTGCGCACGCTGGAGGTGCCCGCCTGGCGGTTCGTGCTCGCCACGTTCCCCGGATACCGCCTCTTCGGCGACTGGCTCGTGGCCGGCGACATCGAGGAACTGCGGGAGAGGACGCGGAGCCTGATCGCCTCCGCCGAGCGCCCGCCGACCGTCCCCCAGGCGCTGGAGATGATCGGCTCTCTCGGCGTCCGTCCCGACGTCGCCAGGCAGTGGCTGGAGAGCGTGCCGCAACTGCGCGCTCAGAAGGCGTCGGAGATCAGTACGGCGGACCGCCAGCCGGACCGCCAGCAGAGCGGGCAGCAGGGCGGGCAGCAGGGCGGGCTCAAGGACGTCGCGCTGACCCGGCGGTGCTTCCGGCAGCCGGACGGCAGGTGGTGGCTCAGGGTCGACGTCTCCGGCGACCACCTCCACGGCGCCGAGGTGCCGCTGCCGAGCGGGTTCGCGGCGTACGTCGGTCTCGCGCCGGGCGAGGACCGCACGGTGCGCAGCGCGGCTGGGGAGGTCGGCCTCTCCTGGCACGCGCGGCCGGTCCTGGGCTCCCTCCATCGGATTCTCAGCGAGGTCTCGGCCGAGGAGGGCAGCCACATCTTCCTGACCCTGTCCGAGGAGGGCATGCTGCGCGTACGGCACCTGCCGGCGGCGGACGGCGGCGACGAGACGAGCCGCGCGCTGCGCCTGGTGGGCTACACCGCGCCGAGCGGCACGCCCGAGCAGGCCGCGCGGGTGATCGCGACGCGCGTCGGCCTCACCGCGCCCGTCGGGCGCCCCGAACTCCTCGCGCGGCTGCGAGAACGCGGGGACCGCGACCTGCTGACCCTGCTGGGATAGCCGATGCCCCGGCTCGCGATCTCCCCGGAGTTCCTGCGCGGGCTCGGCGCGCTCACCCGGCCGGTCCGCCGGGACGTCGCCGTCGCGGTGCGCCGGTTCCTGCTCAACGCGTCCGCCGCGCCGCACCCCGAGAGGGTGCGCAACTGCCGCGATTCCCGCATCGCCACGCTGCGGCTCGCCGATCGCCACCGGGGGGTGGTGGTGCGGCAGGAGGACGTCTACTGGCTGCTCACCGTGCTGCCGGACGCCGAGGCGTGGTCGTACGCGCAGCGGCACAGGTTCGGCGTCAACACGGCCATCGGGATCGTCGAGACCTGGGACGCCGAGGCCCTGGAGCGGGTCGAGCCGGCCCTGCGCCGCGCGTCGGAGACCGGCGGCCGGCCGCTGTTCGAGAACTGGTGCGACGCCGATCTGCTGAACATCGGCGTCGACGCCCACCTGCTGCCGCTGCTGCGGCTGATGACGTCGGAGTCGCATCTCGCGGCCGTGGAGCCGATGCTTCCGCACAGCCAGTACGCGCCGCTCGCCGCGCTCGCCCGCGGCGGCTCTCTCGCGGCGGCCTGGCGCGAGCTGGACGCCTGCCGCTCCCGCGTCGCCGACGAGATCGACCCCGAGGACCTCCTGGCGGCGCTGCGGCGCAGCCCCGACCGGGCCGCGTTCGCCGCCGACGCCGCGGAGCTCGAGCGCATCCTCACGCTGCCCGGCTGGTGCACGTTCCTCTACCCGCCGCAGCACACGTACGCCAACTGGCCGGCGTACGAGCAGCCGGTGCTGATCACCGGGGGCGCGGGCACCGGGAAGACGGTCATCGCGCTGCACCGGGCGGCCCTGCTGGCCCGCGCGGCCACCGGCCCGGTGCTGCTGGTGACGTTCTCCCAGAGCCTCGCGACCGAGCTGTCCGCGCGGCTCGACATGATCGTCAAGGACGAGGTGGTCCGCAAGCGCGTCGAGGTGGGCAACGTCGACAGGATCGCGCACCGCATCGTCGCCGAGGCGGAGGGCCGCGCCCCCGCCCTCGTCTCCTCCGACGACCTGGCCGAGCTGTGGCAGGAGGCGGCTGTCGGGCGCTTCGGCAGCGCGTTCCTGCTGCGCGAGTGGGAGCAGGTGATCCTCGCGCAGAACCTGCGGACGCTGGAGGAGTATCAGGCCGCCACCCGGCCCGGCCGCGGCGTCCGGCTCGACGCCGATGCCAGGACGACGGTGTGGGAGGCCGTCCAGCAGGTCGTACGGCGCCTGCGCGAGTCCGGCCGGCGCACCCTGCTCCAGCTCGCCTCGGAGGCGGCGGGCCTGCTCGGACGGGCCGTGGGCGACCTGCTGGGCGACGAGGCGCCGGGGCGTGAGCCGTACCGGCACATCGTGGTGGACGAGGCGCAGGACCTGCACCCGGCTCAGTGGCGGCTGCTGCGGGCGGCGGTCCCCGCCGCCCCGAACGACCTGTTCATCGTGGGAGACCCACACCAGCGCATGTTCGACACGCGGGTCGCGCTGGCGGACGTCGGCATCCCCGCCCGCCAGTTCCGCCTCAAGATCTCCCACCGGCTGCCCGCCGAGATCCTCTCGTGGGGAGTGCGCCTGCGCGGCGGTGGCCCGGCGGACGGCCTGGTCGCGGGCAACGCCGCGATGTACGGCTACCGCGCGCTGGACTACGGCGCGCGTCCGATGGTGCGCCAGTACGTGGACGCGGAGGCGGAGATGGCCGGGCTCGTCTCCACAGTGGCCGAATGGGTGGAGGAGGGCGTGCCGACCGCCCAGATCGCGGTGGCCGCGCGTACCCCGGACCTCGTGCGTACCGCCCGCACCGCACTACGCGAAGCGGGCATCACGGTCAAAGTCACCTCCCTTCATGGAATGAAAGGGCTGGAATTCCGCCGGGTGGCCGTGATAGGCGTGGCTGACGGAATCGTGCCGGCGCCGGACGCGCTGACCCCGGCCGACGAGGACCCGACGGCCCGGGCGCACGATCTGCAACGCGAACGGGGGCTGCTCTACGTGGCGTGCACGCGGGCGGGGGAGTTGCTCTACGTGTCCTATTCGGGGCGCGCCAGTCCCTTCATCCCGGCCTGACGTCCGATCCCCTAGTCTGAACTGCGGATATATTCCCCTTGCCGGTTGGACCTGCATGAACCTCAGCCTTAGCGACATCGTGCCTCCGCTGCGCTGGACCGCGCCCAGCCAGGTAGAGCCGATCGCGAGCGACCCCGGTCTTCCCGACGCGTGGTGGCAGGCGCTTCCCCTCGGCCGGGCCTGCGCGGCGGTGGGAACCGGCCAGGTCGCCTCCCGGCTCGCCGACCTCACCACCGCCTGCTGGTCGCACCTGGTCCTCGGCGACATCCTCCCTCTGCTGAGGTTCACCCACCCGGAGGAGAGCCTCCAGACGCCCGGCCCCCGGGAGAGCGTCCACGACCTGTACGTCGACGTGATCGACAAGCTGCTGGCCACGGAGCCCGCACAGGAGCCGGCGGGGGCGGCGGTCCCGCCGGCCCTTCCCGAGCGGCCGATGCCCGAGGTCATCGACGAGATCTTCGCCCGGCTGGACGACCGCCAGCGGGCCATCGCACGCGACCGGCTCTACTTCGACACCTCCCAGCCACCGGGCCAGGCCCAGCGGGCCACACTGGACGAGCTGGCCCAGCGCTTCTCAGTCACCCGCGAGCGGATCCGGCAGATCGAGCGCGACCTGCGCGACCACGTGATGGACTGGCTGAACGGCCCGTCCGCCGCGCCGCTGAACGCCCACCTGTCCTGGCTGCGCACCCGGCTGGGCTCGGCCGTGCCCGCCGACGACGTCGCCGCCGCCGTGCCGTGGCACCGCACCGAGCTGATCACGCTCGCGATCCCCGCCTGGCGGTTCGTCCGTACGCTGCTGACCGGGTACGAGCAGGTGGACGGCTGGCTGATCGCGGGCGGCGCGGACGAGCTCAGGGAGAAGACGCGGCAGCTGTTCGCCGACGGCCCGCGGCCGCTGGAGGAGGCGGTCTCCCTCGTCGCCCAGCTCGGCATCCGGGAGGACGTCGCCGAGCGCTGGCTGGCGTCGGTGCCGCACCTGCGGGTCATGGACGGCCACGTCGTCCCCTGGCCGCGCAGCATGGGCGACAAGGCGGAGGCCGTGCTGGCGGTCGCCCACGCCCCGCTCACCCCCGAGGACATCCAGGGTCGCATCGGCGAGGACTACAGCATCGTCGGCATCCGCAACCAGCTCGCCTCCGACGAGCGGTTCATCCGGCTCGACCGCAGCAAGTACGGGCTGCGGCGCTGGGGCGGCGACGAGTACCTCGGCATCCGGGAGATGATCATTCGGGAGATCGAGCGCGCGGGCGGCGAGGCGTCCGTGAGCACGGTCGTGGACAACCTGACCTCCCACTACGACGTGAGCGAGAGCTCCATCAGGGCGTACGCCGGAGGGCCCGGGTTCGAGCGGACCCAGCGCGGCTACATCAGGGTGGCCGCCCAGGACCAGGCCGAGCCGTACCAGCCGCGCCGGGACGTCTCGATGACCCGCCGCTGCTTCCGCAGCAGGGACGGCCGCTGGTGGCACCGTGTCGACGTGAACGCCGAGCACCTGCGCGGCTCGGGCTCCCCGCTGCCGACCGGCTTCGCCGCGCATCTCGGCATGGCGCCCGGCGGGCAGCTCACCGCCTCCACCGCGTCGGGCGAGGTGGTGATCAGCTGGCACAACCAGCCGACCATCGGCTCGATCAGGAACGTCCTCGCCGAGTACAACGCGTCCGAGGGCGACCATGTCTTCCTCACGGTCTCCGACGGCGGCGAGCTGCTGACCCGCTTCCTGCCCACGGCGGGGGCCGGGCTGCCCGCGATCAACCAGGCGCTGCACCTGATCGGGTACACCGCTCCGGTCGCGTCGGAGGCCGAGGGCCTGCGTCTCATCGGCGCCCGCATCGGCCTGCCCGAGGAGGCCGTCCGCGAGGATGTCCTCGACCGCCTGCGCGAACGCGGCGACCGCGACATCATCCGCTTCCTGACCTGATTCCGGCTCAGGGGCCGGGGCGGGGATGTCGGAGGCAGCACGTAGGCTCGGAGCATGTTGCGGCTCCACGACACCCTGACTCGGCAGGTCGTGCCCGTCGCCCCGGCCGGTTCGCGGATCCTGCGGATGTACACCTGCGCCGCGCACGGGCCCGCCGGCCTCGCCGACCTGCGCCCCGCCCTGCTCGCCGACCTGGTCCGCCGCGTCGCCGAACGCGCCAATCTGCGGGTGCTCGCCTGCCGCAACGTCTCCGACCTCGTCCACCGAGACGGCGGTGACGGCGGTGACGGCTGTGACGGCGGTGACGGCGGTGACGATCGTGATGGCCGTGACGATCGTGACGTGAACGGCGCGTCTCTCGACGCCGACACGCTCGCGCTCAACATGCGCGCCCCCGAGCACTCCCCCCGGACCAGCGAGACGATGGGCCTGGTGATCGAGCTCATCGGGCGGCTCATCGAGCGCGGCCACGCGTACGCCACCCCGGAGGGGGCCGTGTTCTTCGACGCGGCGTCCTTCCCCACGTACGGCGAGATCTCCGGCAAGCCGGGCTCGGCGTCCGACTGGCCCCTCTGGGAGCCGGTGTCGCAATCCCTGGGGCATTCGGCCGGCGGCGACGCCGGAGCGGCCTGGAACGCGCCCTGGGGCCGCGGTCTCCCCGGCCGCGACGTGGAGTGCTCGGCCACGCCGCTGCGGTTCCTCGGCCCCCACTTCGACCTGTACGTGGGCGGGGCCGACCTGTGCTTCCCCCACCACGAGAGGGCGCGGGCGCAGTCGAACGCCGCCACAGGTCAGGAGGCCGCCGCCCACTGGGCGCACTCCGGGCACCTGCTGTTCGAGGGCCGCCCGGCCGGCACCGGGCACGTCGTGCCACTGTCCGGCGTCGTCGCCGCCGGTCTCGATCCCCTCGCCGTACGGCTGGCCCTGCTGGAGCACCACTACCGGCGGCCGGTCGACCTCACCTGGGACGCTCTTCACGCCGCCGACGAGGAACTGCGGCGGCTGCGGAGGCGGGTTGCCGAATGGGCGGAGTCACCGAGCCGCCCGATCGACGACGCCCACTCCGAGCGCGTCCAGCGGGCGCTGGACGACGACCTCGACACGCCCAGGGCGCTACGCCTGCTGCGCGACCTGGAGGCCGACGAGTCGGTCGCGCCGGGGTCCAGGTTCGAGACCTTCCTCCACTTCGACCACGTGCTCGCCCTCGACCTGCCCGCCGACATCGGCCGCGTCTGACGGGCACTTCTCACGCCTGCACGGGCCGGCCGGCCGGTCCGCTTCTCAGACGTGAACGGGTCAGCCGGTCCGCTTCTGCAGACGTGAACGGGTCAGCCGGTCCGCTTCTGCAGACGTGAACGGGTCAGCCGGTCCGCTTCTCGCGTACTGACAGCCGGCCCGGCGGCGGCTCCACGTCCGGCCCGGAGGCAGGCCGACGCCGCGTCAGCGCCTGGCATGCTGGACGGCCCCGGCAGCCACCTTCGCTCCCTTCCCGCAAGCTCGCCCGCCGTACCCGACGCCCGCGCCCGTAACCCGCAGGGCGTTGAACGCGGCTGCGAGAGGGCACCCCGGAGAGCCGACCCTCGCGGGCCTCAAGCGCGCGGCCGGACGGCTCGACCTGTCACTCCAACAATTCGCCGCTCACCGGGTGTGCAAGGCACGATGGCGTGAAACAATTCATACAAGTATTCGAATCTAGCGAGGAGGGCGCGGTGGATCTGTTCGCTATCAATCCCGACCGCTCTCGTCGTTCGAATAACACTGACGGCGACTGGTGGGACCGGTTGACTTCCGGTTCCCGGTTGTGGTCGGCCGAGGGTTCGCTCGCCCGCGAGCATTTCTCGATCAACGATTCCGAGCTGCGGCAGGACGCGAGTCGGGACACCAGCGAAAGCCCACCCGGTGCCGGGAGCGCAAGCACGGACAGTCCGGGTGTGGATGCCGGTGGCGCGGGTGATCGCCGGGCCCGGTCGTCGTGGGTGTTGGTGGGGTCTCTGCGTGAGTCGGCGCAGGCGTTGGCGTTGGCGGCGGTGCCGGACGATGTGGATGTCTGTCTTGCCGAGGCTGAGGAGTTGGTGTTCGCGCGGGATCGGATCACGTGCGCGTTGGCGGATCGGGTGGGGCGGGTGCATGGTGCGGGGCAGGCCAGGCGGCATGGGCATGCCTCGACCCGTAGTTGGTTGCGTACCGCTGGGGGGATGAGCGTGCCCGGTGCGGGCCGCCTGCTCACGCTGGCGGTGGAGTTGGCGCGTCTGCCGCGGGTGCGGGAGAAGTTCGCCGCGGGTGGGTTGGCGGCGGGGGTGGTGGAGGCGATCTGCATGGCCACCGCCCAGTTGAGCGATGAGCATGCGGGGTTGGCTGAGCCGATTTTGCTGGAGCTGGCGGGTAAGGCGGGGGCGGCGGAGGTGGCCAAAGCGGGCCGCTATCTGCGGGCGGTGCTGGACCCCGACGGGGAGGACCGGGATGAGCGGGCCGACTTCGGGCGGCGGTTCCTGAGGGTCCGCCCCACCAAAGGCGGGGGCGTGGAGGGAGAGTTCTACCTGCCCCGTGAGGCGGCCGCCCGGCTGCGGGCCCTGTTGGACGCCTACGCCAAGCCGCGCGCGGAGGGTGATGACCGGCCGTTGCGAGTGCGTAACGCGGATGCGTTCATCGCGCTGCTGGAGCAGAAGATCGCTGCCGAGCTCCTGGTCCTGGTCACCGCCGAATCCCTCCCCACCGACCCCCGACCCGCTGACCCCGGCGACGATCACCCCGAAGACATTGACGACGCCCAGGATGCCGAGCGTGCCGAGGACGCGGAGGGCACCGAGGACACGGAGGGCGCCGAGGCCGACGAGGACGGCCGGGACAGCGAGGACACCGGCGCCACCGGCGACATCGGAAGCGTTGTCGACCCCGGCGACGTCGACAACACCAGTGCCCCGGCGAGATGGGCGGCCCCGGCGACGTGGGCAGCACCGGCGCTGCCGCACCTGCCCAGGATGAGGGCCCCTGCCAGCCAACCGACCCCGCCGATCCCGCCGACTGTGGCGATGCCGACGCAGATGCCGGTTCACCTTCGCAGATAGCGCGGCCGGATCCTCCTCCCGAGGATGCCGCTGCGCATCACGCCCACGCGGGGCATCGGCCTGCGGGGGACTGCCGGCATGGGCAGAGCACGCCTGAGAGCCAAGGCCACGGCCACGGCCACGGCCACGGCCACGAGCATCGGAGGCACGGCCACGGCCATCGGCGGCCGGGCGCGGGCGGGTGCGGGTGCGGCGGCGATGCACCGTGCTCGTGTGCGCCGGGGACACCGAGATCGGAGTCGGGCGTGCCAGGGAGGCCATCGGGAACACCGCCGGGAACAGCGCCGGGAACAGCGCCAGGGACGCCGCCGGGCGTGCCGGGATCGGAGCCGGGCAGGCCACCGGGAACAATCCCAGGGACGCTGCCGGGGGCGGTGCTGGGGGCGGTGCCGGGGGTGTTGCTGGCGACCGGGCAGATGCTGCCGGTCTCCAGCGTGCACCGCCTTGCCCGCACCAGCACCCTGGTCCGCCTGGTCATGGACGCCGAGGGGCAGGTGCTGGACATGGGCCGCAAGGTCCGCCTGGCCACCCCCGCCCAACGCAGGGCCGTGTTCGCCCGCTACGCCACCTGCTGGATCGACGGCTGCCCACTCCCCGCCACCCTGTGCCAGATCGACCACGCCGACAACTGGAGCACCGGCGGCCACACCGACCTCAAACTCCTCGGCCCCGCCTGCCAGTTCCACAACCGCGACCGCTACCAGCACCCCGACCGCTACACCCGCCGCAAAGCCGGCACCGACCGCTGGACCTTCACCTACCAGCCGACCCAAATCAAGCGGCTAAGGATCTAGCAAGCCGGGTGGCGGCACGGACAGTCGCCGGGAGCTCAGATGTCGAGGCGGTGGTCGCTGACAAGGATGCCGTCCTCGTCGCTGTAGAGCCACTCTCCCGGAGCGAAGGTCACGTCCCCGAAGGTCACCGGGACGTCGATCTCCCCCAGGCCGGTTTTGGCGCTTTTGCGAGGGTTGGCGCCGAGCGCCTTGACGCCGAGGTCGAGGTCGGCCAGCGCGGCCGTGTCCCGTACCGCGCCATGGATCACCACGCCCGCCCAGCCGTTCTCCACCGCCGAGGTCGCGATCATGTCGCCGAGCAGCGCCGTGCGCAGCGATCCGCCGCCGTCGACCACCAGCACCCGGCCCTCGCCCGGCGTCGCCAGGACCTGCTTGACGAGCGCGTTGTCCTCCAGGCAGCGGACCGTGGAGATCTGGCCGGAGAATCGCGCGCGTGAGCCATACGAGCGGAACTGGGTGACGCAACTGCGCAGCGCGTCGCCGTGGGCGTCGTAGAGATCAGCGGTCGCGAAGCTCATGGCCGCATTGTGCCAGGGCCGCCGATGCCGCTTTCCGGCGGCACGATCGACGCGCCGCTGGGCCGGGGCCCGTTGCCGCCGCCCGGAAATGCGCGGTTCTCCATTCCGTAAACACTTTGATTACCCGAGCAGAGCCCTCCGGGAAAAGAATGCAGGCGTGCATGATGTTTCGCGCTTCCGTCTGCTTTTGCTCGGCGCTGTCGCGCTCAGCGGATGTCAGACGAGCGGAGCCGCCGTCACCGCGTCGCCCGTGCCTGGCGGCGGGCAGGCAACCCAGAAGGCGACAAGCGCCATCCCGGCCGTCCCGTCAGGGCAGCGTACGGCTCTCGCCGACGGCGAGGTCCCACAGGTCGGCGGGGTCGAGGCCGCGTGACTCCCATACGGCGCGGGCCTCGCGCACGGGCTCCAGCAACGGCTCGCCCGACAGCACGAACGTCCCCCAGTGCATGGTGGCCATGCGCCGCGCGCCCACGTCGAGGCAGCCCTGCACGGCCTGGGCGGGGTCGACGTGGGAGACCTTCATGAACCAGCGCGGCTCGTAGGCGCCGACCGGCATGAGAGCGAGGTCGATGCCCGGGTAGCGCTCCCCGATCTGGGCGAACCGCTCCCCGTAGGCCGTGTCGCCGGCGAAGTAGACCCGGTGCTCGGGAGAGGTGAGCACCCATCCGCCCCAGAGGGTGCGGCAGGTGTCCCAGAGCGTACGGCGGCTCCAGTGGTGAGCCGGGACGAAGTCGAACGTCACGTCGCCGAGGCGAGCCGACTCCCACCAGTCCAGTTCGGTCACGTCGCGGAAGCCGCGCCGCCGGAACCACCCGCCGAGCTTGGCGGGTACGAAGACGGCCGTGTCCCTCGGCAGGCGGCGGATCGTCGGCGCGTCCAGGTGGTCGTAGTGGTTGTGGCTGATCACGACCGCGTCGACCTCGGGCAGGTCGGACCAGGCGACGCCGGGAGGGGTCAGCCGCTGGCGCACACCGGGGATCTTGCGGGACCACACCGGATCGGTCAGCACGGTCAGCCCGCCGATCTGGAGAACGAACGTCGCGTGGCCGACCCAGGTCACCACGGTCTCGGTCGCGGCGGCGCGGGGCAGGCCGACACGGTGGACGGGAATCTGGTCGCTGTCACCGATGTCGGGCCGCAGCTGCCCGTGCCACATGACACTGGTGACCTCGCGGAAGTCCGGAAGAGGGGCGGTCAGCCTGTCGGCGAAGCTGGACGGCCACCGGCGGGGTCCGGCAGGCCGAACAATCGGCGCACTCGGCGCTTTCGGAACGGGAGAAACGGGGATTTCTGGCGCCTCAGGGCTTTCCGGTTGAATCGTCTGCGACATGGGGAACTCCCTTCCGCTCTCCATGATCCCCGCAGAGCCGAAATTATTCCTCCTACGACCGGTCGATTCCCTTCATGTTTCCTCCGCCTTCAGGTGGAACGCGACCTCCTCCACCTTCTCCTCCACCACGGATGCACCCGGGGATAACCACCGTCGTCCAGGCCGGCCATCCGTTCGAAAAGGTTCCACGAGGCCGGATGGCCGCAGACGGCGTACGAGGCGGCCGAGGCGAGCACGTACAGCACGAGCATGGGCAGGCCGACGCAGAACGCGTACTGGGAGGCGTGGCGGGACTCGTGGTCGAGCAGGCAGCCGGTGAGATAGCCCTCCCCGTGCTTGGTCAGGATCACGTTGCCCACGGTGAACGCCCCGGCGACGGGAAACGGGATGCGGTAGCCGTGCGCGTAGACGAGGCCCCGCTCCCCCCTGCGGGTGCGGGCTCCGCCGATCCGCGCGATCAGCAGCCCGAGGGGCGTGGAGAGGTTGACGTAGTTGATGACCTGCCGGACCCTTTGCGACCGCCGCATGTCCCCAGGATCGGCGAGGGGCCGCGCCTGTACAAGCACGGGCAAGCACGGGCAAGCTCAGACCCGGCCGTACGACCTCAGCAGCCACGAACCGGCGGATCGGGTGACGACCACGGCGGCCGCGACGGCGACGGCGCCGCCGTACAGGTACCAGTAGCCGGCGGAGTTGCCGGCGATGGCGAGGTCGCCGGCCCGCTGCGGCGTGGCCAGCAGGAACGACACGAGGAGCCAGCCGGCGGCGGGGACGAGCGCGCCCAGCTTGCTGCCCATCAGCCTGCCCATGACGTACGGCACGGCGAACAGGGCGACCAGCCAGGCGATCGCGGCGACCGGCACCTGCCCGGCGTACCACGCGTGCTGGAAGCCCCCGACGACGCCGAGCACCACGCCCAGCAGGAAGAGCACGCCGTACGCCGCACCGGTCACGGCCCCGGCCAGCGGACCGGGAACGTCCTCGGTCCCGACGGCGACCTGCGTCTCCTGGGTCATGCCGTCAACTTAGCGCCTCTCCCTCCGACCTTTGCCCCTCGCGTCGCCCAGAGCGGCACCTCGCCGGGCAAATCTCGTCGGTCGCGGCGCTAGCCGATGCCGGCGAACAGGTCGGCCTCGCGGTCGTACGGCTCGCCCAGGCCGCCCACCTCGGGCGGGACGCCGATGCCGGGCTTGCCGGGGACCCCGGCACGCAGGATGAAGTGCTCGACCCCGAGGGCCTGCTGGCCGACGTTGTTCGACAGCGCGAACCACGGCGCGTCCACGGCGATCTGCGTCGCGTGCGCCCGCATCGCGTCGAGCTTGGCCTCCACGTAGGGCCGGGCGTCGATCTCCGTCGTCACGTCCTCGTCGGCGCACCCCGGCATGTCGTCGATCGACTCAGGCACCCAGAAGTCGACGTCGGCCTCGCGCATGGTCTCGATGGTCCGCCGCAGCACCGACTTGGGCATGGCGGTGAGGTAGAACTTGGCGATCCGCCACGGCTCCCCGCCGGGAAACGCGGGATCGGCGGCCAGTTCGAAGGCCCGCCAGGAGACGCGGTGCGCCTGGATGTGGTCGGGATGGCCGTAGAAGCCGTTCTCGTCGTAGGTGACGAGGACCTGGGGCCTGACCTCGCGGATCACCTTGACCAGCTCGCCCGCGGCCTCGTCGAGGTCGGCCCGCCAGAAGCAGCCGGGACGGTCGTTGGTCGCCGCGCCCATCATGCCCGAGTCGCGCCAGCGGCCGGCCTCCCCGAGGAAGCGGTGATCGGTGACGCCGAGCGCCTTGCAGGCGGCGGCCAGCTCGCTGACGCGGTACTGGCCGAGCGTGTCGTCCCTGTCGGCGGCGTGGTGGGCGAGCTCTGGGGGAATGACCTCGCCTTCCTCCCCCAGGGTGCAGGTCACGAGCGTCACGTGCGCCCCCTCGGCGGCGTACTTGGCCATGGTCGCGCCGGTGCCGATGGACTCGTCGTCGGGGTGGGCGTGCACGAGCAGCAAGCGACGGTCAGTCATGCCTCCGAGGGTAGTGCCCTCGTGCTGGCAGTATGAGGAGCTATGACGGAGAGCTTCCCACGGTTGCATGCCAGGACCCGGCGGTTCACCCTCGGGGTGCCGCGCAACTTCACGATCTCCCCTGACGGCGGTCGGGTGACCTTCCTCAGGACGAGATCGGGCACCGACCCGGTGACCTGCCTGTGGGAGCTGGACGTCGCGTCCGGAGCCGAGCGGCTCGTCGTCGATCCCCTCGCTCTGGGCGCCGCCGACGAGGACCTGCCGCCGGAGGAGCGCGCCCGCCGCGAGCGGTCGCGGGAGTCGGCGGGCGGCGTGGTGGCGTACGCCACGGACCGGGAGGTCCGGCAGGCCGTCTTCGCGCTGTCGGGCGACCTCTACCTGGCCGGTCTCGCCTCGGGCGAGGTGCGGCGGCTCCCGGCGGCCGGGCCGGTCATCGACCCCCGGCTCGACCCCACCGGCGCGCGGGTCGCGTACGTCACGGGCGGCGCCCTGCACGTGCTGGAGATCGCCACCGGAGCGGACACCCCAGCTGACACAGTGCTCGCCGAGCCGGAGAGCGACCTGGTCACCTACGGCCTCGCGGAGTTCATCGCGGCCGAGGAGATGGAGCGGATGCGCGGCTACTGGTGGTCGCCCTCCGGCGACCGCCTGCTCGTCTCCCGGGTGGACGAGTCTCCGGTGCCCCTGTGGCACATCGCCGACCCGGCCAACCCCGATCGTCAGCCCGTCCCGCAGCGCTATCCCGCCGCCGGCACGGCCAACGCCGAGGTCACGCTGCACGTCATCGGCCTGGACGGCGCGCGTACGGCGGTGCCGTTCGAGCAGGAGTATCTGGTGACGGCGGCCTGGGACGCACACGGCCTCGCGATCGTCACGCTCTCACGGGACCAGCGGACGATGCGCCTGCTGTCCGCCGACCCGGACACCGGCGAGACGACGCTCCTGCGCGAGGACACCGACCCCGCCTGGGTGGACATCGTCACCGGCGTGCCGGCCCGCCTGTCCGACGGGACGCTCGTATGGGTGGCCGACGCCGACGGCGGCCACCGCCTCGTGGTCGGCAACGAGCCGGTCACGCCGCCGTCCCTGCAGGTGCGCGCGGTGCTCGACGTCGACGGCGACACCGTGCTCTTCCAGGCGAGCGGCGAGCCCACCGAGATCCATCTGTGGACCTACGCGGCGGGCACGATCAGCGCCGTCACGACCGAACCGGGCGTCCACTCCGGCCGCCGGGCGGGCGGCGTGACGCTCGTCGCCCGGCAGAGCCTCGACACCGAGGGAACGACGGTTTCAGTCGGGGCAGTATCGATCAAGTCCCTCGCCGAGCGCCCCGGACTGGAGCCGCGCGTGTCGCTCGTCCGGGCGGGCTCGCGTGAGCTGTCCACGGCGATCCTGCTGCCCTCGTGGCACGTGCCCGGCTCGGGCCCGCTGCCCGTCCTGATGGACCCGTACGGCGGGCCGCACGCCCAGCGCGTGCTGTCGGCCCGGCGGATGTTCCTGGAGTCCCAGTGGTGGGCCGAGCAGGGCTTCGCGGTGGTCGTGGCAGACGGGCGGGGCACGCCGGGGCGCGGCCCTGCCTTCGAACGCGAGATGCTGCACGACTTCACGATCTCGCTGCAGGACCAGGTGGACGCCCTCCAGGGCGTGGCGGCCCTGCACCCGGGCGACCTCGACCTCTCCCGGGTGGCGATCCGGGGCTGGTCGTTCGGCGGCTACCTCGCCGCGCTCGCCGTGCTGCGCCGCCCCGACGTGTTCCACGTCGCCGTCGCCGGTGCGCCGGTCACCGACTGGCGCCTGTACGACACCTGCTACACCGAGCGCTACCTCGGCCACCCCGACGAGGGGCACTACGAGCGCTCGTCGCTCCTCGCCGATGCGGAGAAGGGAGACGCCGAGAAGCTGGAGCGCCCGCTGCTGCTGATCCACGGCCTGGCCGACGACAACGTGGTCGCCGCGCACACGCTGCGGCTGTCGTCGGCCCTGCTCGCGGCCGGCCGCCCGCACACCGTGCTCCCGTTGTCGGGCGTCACCCACATGACCCCGCAGGAGGTCGTCGCGGAGAACCTGCTGCTCCTGCAGCTCGACTTCCTCAAGAAGTCGCTGCACATCACCGGCTGACGGGACTACCGGGCGGTGCCGTGCCAGCTGTCCCACAGCGCGGCGTAGGCACCGCCCGCCGCCACCAGGTCGTCGTGGGAGCCCAGCTCGCTGATCCGGCCGTCCTCCACCACGGCCACCCGGTCGGCGTCGTGCGCCGTGTACAGCCGGTGCGCGATGGCGATCACCGTACGACCCTCAAGCACGGCCGCGAGCGACCGCTCCAGGTGGCGGGCTGCCCGCGGGTCGATCAGCGACGTGGCCTCGTCCAGGACGAGCGTGTGCGGGTCGGCCAGCACCAGCCGGGCGAGCGCGAGCTGCTGCGCCTGGGCCGGGGAGATCGCCGTGCCGCCCGAGCCCACCGCGGTGTTCAACTCCTCGCCGGATCCATCGCCCAGGGCCGCCACCCACTCCCAGGCGTCCACGGCCTCCAGCGCGCGGCGCACCTCGGCGTCCGAGGCGTCGGGCCTGGCGATCAGGAGGTTGTCGCGCAGCGTCCCCCGGAACACGTGGTGCTCCTGGGTGACCAGGGCGACGTGCCCGCGCAGCTCGTCGAGCGGCAGCTCGACCAGCGGCACCCCGCCGACCGTGACCGACCCGCTCCCCGGCGCGTGCACCCCGGCGATGAGACGGCCCAGCGTCGACTTGCCCGCCCCTGAAGGCCCGACCATGGCCAGGCGCTCCCCCGGGCGTACGTCGAGGTCGATGCCGTGCAGCACGTCGTGGCCCTCGCGGTAGGCGTACCGCACGCCGCCGACCTTCAGCTCCTCCCCCACCGGCCGGGCGTCGCCCGCGACCCGGTCGTCGGGCACGTTGGCCACGCCCAGCAGCCGGGCCATCGAGGCCCCGCCGACCTGGAGCTCGTCCACCCACGAAAGCAGCCGGTCGAGCGGGTCGATGAGCTGCTGCACGTAGAGCGTGGCGGTCGTCACCTGGGCCACCGTCACCCAGCCCTCGATGGAGAGCAGCCCGCCGATGAGCAGGGTCGCCACGACCGGGACCACGTAGCCGAACTCGACGGCCGGGAACCACACCATGCGCAGGCCAAGGGTGTACCGCTCGGCGGCGAACGACCGGGCGATGTCCCGGTCCGTACGGTCCCGGCGGCGGCCCTCCAGCCCCAGCGCCTCGATCGTGCGGGCACCCTCGACGGTCTCGGCCAGGCCCTCGGTCATGTCGGCGTACGCCGCGTTCTCCCGCAGGTAGCCGTCCCTTGCGCGGTTGAGATACCACCGGGTGGCGCCCCACAGCAGCGGCACGGCGACCAGCGACGGCACCGCCATCACCGGCCCGACGAGGATCACCGCGCCGACCACGAAGGCGCCGGTCACGACCGCGATCAGCGTCTCGGGCACGGCGTGCCGCACGCTCCGGGACAGCGCGTCCACGTCTCTGGACGTACGGGTGATGAGGTCGCCGGAACCGGCCCGCTCGACCGTGGAGAGCGGCAGCGCGAGCACCCGGCCGACGAAGTCCTCCCTCAGCTCGGCCAGCACCTTCTCGCCCAGCCGCGACGACGCGTACACCGCGAACCTGATCAGCACGGCCTGCGCGGCCACGAAGGCGGCGATGGTCAGGGCGACGGCGTCCACGCGCAGGTCGGTCCGGCCCTTGGCCAGGCCCTCCACCAGGTCGCCGAGCATGCGGGGCGCGACAAGCCCGGTGACCGCCGCCAGCGCGTGCAGGGCCAGCGCGAGGCCCAGCTCGCGGGGATACTTCAGCGTCAGCCGCCGTGCGTAGGCGCGCACCTGCGCCCTGTCGGCGACCGGCAGGATCTCGCGGGCCATGCTCAGTCTTCCCCTCGCGTCAACTCGCGTGTGACGGTGGCCCGGTAGGCGGGCTCGGTCTCCAGCAGCGCCCGGTGGCTGCCCTCGGCCCGTACGACGCCGCCCTCGACGTACAGCACGTGGTCGGCCCGGTCGAGCACGAGCGGGCTGGTCGTGCAGACCAGCGTCGCGCGGCCCGCCCGCGCCTTGCCCAGACGTTCGGCGACGCGCGCCTCCGTGTGCGCGTCGACGGCGCTGGTGGGCTCGACCAGGATCAGGATCTCCGCGTGGGCGAGCAGTGCCCGGGCCAGCCGCAGCCGCTGCTGCTGACCGCCGGAGAACTCGCGGCCCGACTCGGCCACGTGCGCGTCCAGGCCCTCCGGCAGGGCCGCCACGATGTCCTCGGCGCACGAGGCGTACAGCGCCTGGCGGACGTCCTCGTCGGTGGCCGTTCCCCGCACGTCGAGCTCGTCGCGCAGCCGTCCGGTGAACAGCCGCGCGCCGTTGTCGGCCACCAGGATGTGCCGCCTGGCCTCGGCGAGCGGCAGCTCCGCCAGCGGCGTGCCGCCGACCGTGACGTCGCCGGGGGCGAACCTGCCCAGGCGGTCGGCGATGGCGATGGCGTCCTCCGGCGCGGCCGCCGCGAGCGCCGTGAGCCGGCCGGGCCGGACCTCGACGCCCGACTCGCCGTCGCGGAGCATGCCCGGCAGCGCGTCCGGTCCCGCGGAGAAGCGGCCGTCGCCGCCGGTGATCTCGGGCTCCAGCGACAGGATGCGGCAGACGCGGCGCGCCGCCACATGTCCCTTGGTCAGCTTGTCGGCGGCCTCGGTCAGCGTACGCAGAGGCGCGATCAGGAAGACCGCGTAGCCGTAGAACGCGACGAGCTGACCGGGCGTGATGCGGCCGTCGAGCGCGAAGCGCGCGCCGAGCCAGGTCACGCACGCGATCAGCACGCCGGGCAACAGGATCTGGGCGCCCTCCAGCAGGGACTCCACCGAGGCCACCCGCACGCCCGCCTGCCGTACACGCTGCGATTCCTCGCGGTAGCGCGCGGCGAAGACCTGTTCGCCGCCGACGCCGCGCAGCACCCGCAGGCCGGCAACGATGTCGGCGGCCCGGGTGGCCAGGTCGCCCTGCAGGTCGCGCTGCTCGTGCTGGCGCCGGTGCAGCGGCTTGAGCAGAGGACCCACCGCGGCCGCCATCAGCGGCACTCCGACCAGCACGACCAGGCCCAGCGGAACCGAGGTGGCGAGGAGGATCACGGTCACCGCGACGATGGCGACGGCCGCGCCGGTGCCGCGCAGGAGGATGTCCATGGCGTTGCCGATGTGCGCGATGTCGGAGTTGCCCACGCTGACGACCTCGCCCGTCGACAGGCGTTTCGGCAGCGTGGCCCCGAGCCTGGCCGCCTGCCGTACGGTCACCTGCACGGTGCGGTAGGCCGCCGACAGCCAGGCGAAGACGGCGAAGCGGTGACGCGTGACACCGGCGACCGCCTGGACCACGCCGAGGCCGAGCACCACCGCCGACCACCTGAGCAGCGTGCCCGCGTCCCGCGCGGCCATCGCGTCGATCGCCTTGCCCAGGGCCGCCGGCACGAGCGCCTGCCCCAGCCACCACAGCACCGCCAGGCCGGCTCCGGTCAGCATCGGGGCGGCCTGGCCGCGCGCCACCCACCACAGGTAACGCAGCGGCCCGCGAGCGTCGGGACTGCCGGGATCGGCCACAGGAAGAGAGCGCATGGTCGTTCCAGACTCGCAAAAACGCAGGTCGAGGGGCAAACCGTTTTACCCGACGTCAACCTTGGTTGACATATGGAGCCTGTCAACCTATGTTGACGATATGAGCGATACGGCACAGCTGGCGAGCGACGCCGGCAGCCGCGATCCGGCCGTCGGCCTGCGGGCCGTACGGGCCCTGCGGCTCCTGGTGGAACGGCTCGAAGCGCTGCAGGTGGAGAACGCACGCACCGCGGGATGGTCGTGGCAGGACATCGCGCTCCTGCTCGGGGTGTCCCGGCAGGCGGTGCACAAGAAGTACGCGGGCGGACGAGGACTGCTGAGACGGGAGAAGTAGATGCTGGAAAGGTTCACCGACGACGCGCGGCAGGTCGTCATACACGCCAACGAGCAGGCCAGGGAACTCCGGCACGGGCAGGTGGGCACCGAGCACATCCTGCTCGGCCTGCTGAGCCGCCCGGAGACGCTGTCCGCCCGGCTCCTCACCGCCCGCGGGGTCACCCATGAGCGGGTGCGGGCCGAGGTCGTCCGGATCCTCGGCGACGCCACCGGCGGGGACCTCGACGCCGAGGCCCTGGAGACGATCGGCATCGACCTGTCGGCCGTCCGGGAGAGGATCGAGGAGGCCTTCGGCGTCGGGGCCCTCGACCGGGAGCCGCGCCGCGGCCGCCGGGGGGTGCTCCTCAGCGGGCGCCGGGCCCCGTTCGGCCCCCGGGCCAAGAAGACGCTCGAGCTCGCGCTGCGCGAGGCCATCGCGCTCAAGAGCAGGGACATCCGCGACGGGCACATCCTCCTCGGCGTCATCCGGGAGGGCGAGGGCCTGGGTGTCCGCATCCTGACCGACGCCGGGGTCGACCTGTCCGAGCTCCGGGCGGAGGTCAGGAGCGTCCTCTGACGAGCCGGTGTCAGTCGTCCAGGGCCGCCAGGGCGTCCGCGAGGGTCTCGTAGATGGGGAACGCCGCGTGCAGCCCGGTCACCGTGAGGATCCTCCGGAAGACGCCCCGAACGCCGGCGAGCGTCATGAACCCGCCCGCCTCCACGGCGCGGTCGTGCGTCTCCAGAAGAAGCCGCAGGCCCATGGAGTCGCAGAAGGTCAGCTCGGAGGTGTCCACGACCAGCCGGGTGCCGCCCTCCTCCGACAACTTGCCGAACAGGGTGCGCAGCCGCTCGCCGGAGATCACGTCCAGCTCGCCGTTCAGGGTGACGAGAGTGTGCGTCGCCTCATGGCTCACCGTGACGCCAAGTCTCGTCGTCATCGCCTGTCCTCGTCCCGAAAGATCTTCCTGGTCAAAGATCTACAGAGAAGTTACACCTCTACTTACCCCGCCAGGCAGAGGGAGGCAAGGAGGACGGGACGGCGGCGGCCGATAGTGATCAGCGGTCGCCGGCGATCTCGTACAACCCGCCGGGATCGGAGTCAGAGTCGGGCTCGCCGCCGGACCGGGGGTGGCGCGGGCCGGCGTCCGCCGCGTGGCCGAGCGCCTCGGCGACCGTCGGGTGCTGTTCGAACACGTTGCGCAGGCCGGTGATCGTCAGCACCCGGCGCAGCACGCCCTGCACGCCGCTCAGGATCAACCGGACGTTCAGGGCCTGGCCGCGCTGCAACGCGGAGATCAGCTCGCTCAGCCCGCGCGAGTCGCAGAACTCCAGCTCGGCGACGTCGATCACGAGGACGGACGCCCCTGACGACTCCCAGACCCGGTGCAACTCGTCGTGAAGCAGGTGGACGGTGCCGGCGTCGAGATCGCCTTCCACACGCACGACGACGGCCGCGCCCTGGACTGCGGACGCGACCTTCAAGGTGGAACGTGGACCGGTCACGGGCATGCTCACTCCCTCGCCTGCGGGGACACGGCAGGCGCGTTACGCCAACACAAATCACACGTTACCCGGGAGGAGAGGTGATTATGTTCCGGCAGCGACGACACGGCCGGCGCGCGGTGTGGATCCGTGTGGATCGGAGTGGATCGGAGTGGATCCGGGCGCCGGCCGTGCGTTCACTCGGGTGTTACTTGGAGGCGGCCTTGAGGTAGTCGGCGTTCATCTGAGCGATCGTGTCGAACGGGATGCCCTTGGGGCACACCGCCGTGCACTCGCCGGTGTTGGTGCAGCCGCCGAAGCCCTCGGCGTCCATCTGCTCGACCATCGCCCTGGCACGCGACTCGCGCTCCGGCTGACCCTGCGGCAGCAGGCTCAGGTGCGTGATCTTCGCCGCGGTGAACAGCGAGGCCGAGCCGTTCGGGCAGGCCGCGACACAGGCGCCGCAGCCGATGCAGGTCGCGGCGTCGAAGGCGGCGTCGGCGTCGGCCTTCGGCACCGGGACGGAGTGCGCCTCCGGAGCGGACCCGGCGGGGACGGAGATGAAGCCGCCCGCCTGGATGATCCGGTCGAACGCCGACCTGTCCACGACGAGGTCCTTGACCACCGGGAACGCCGCGGCCCGCCACGGCTCGATCGTGATGACGTCGCCGTCCTTGAAGTGCCGCATGTGCAGCTGGCAGGTCGTGGTGAGCTTCTGCTCGCCGTGCGCGACGCCGTTGATGACCATGCCGCACATGCCGCAGATGCCCTCGCGGCAGTCGTGGTCGAAGGCGACCGGGTCGTCGCCCTCCAGGATCAGCCGCTCGTTGAGGACGTCGAGCATTTCCAGGAACGACATGTCCGGAGAGACGTCTTCGACCCGGTAGGTCACCATCCGTCCCTTGTCCGACGAGCCGCTCTGCCGCCAGATCTTGAGGGTCAGGTTCACTTGTAGCTCCGCTGGGTCATCTTGACGTACTCGTAGTTCAGCTCTTCCTTGTGCAGGACCGGACCCTCCGGAGTCCACTCCCACGCGGCGACGTAGGCGAAGTTCTCGTCGTCCCGCAGCGCCTCACCGTCCGCGTCCTGCGACTCGGCCCGGAAGTGACCGCCGCACGACTCCGTACGGTGCAGGGCGTCGATGCACATCAGCTCGGCGAGCTCGAAGAAGTCGGCCACCCGGCCGGCGCGTTCGAGCGCCTGGTTGAGCCCCTCGGCGTCGCCCGGCACCTTGACGTTGTTCCAGAACTCCTCGCGCAGCTCGGGGATGCGCTCCAGCGCCTTGCGCAGCGACTCCTCGGTGCGCTCCATGCCGCAGTAGTCCCACATGATCCGGCCGAGCTCCCGGTGGTAGGAGTCGGCGGTGCGGTTGCCGTTCACGGACAGGAGCTTGTCGATCTTGTCCTGGACGGCCTTCCTGGCCTCCGCGACGTCGCCCTCCTCGACCGGCCCGAACGCGCCGGCCCCGGCGAGGTAGTCGCCGATCGTCGTGGGCAGCACGAAGTAGCCGTCCGCGAGGCCCTGCATGAGGGCGGAGGCGCCCAGGCGGTTCGCGCCGTGGTCGGAGAAGTTGGCCTCGCCGACCACGAACAGCCCGGGGATGGTCGACTGCAGGTCGTAGTCCACCCACAGCCCGCCCATCGTGTAGTGGACGGCCGGGTAGATGCGCATCGGCACCTCGTACGGGTTCTCGCCGGTGATGCGCTCGTACATCTCGAAGAGGTTGCCGTACTTCTTCTCGACGGCCTCCCGGCCCATCCGCCTGATGGCGTCGGCGAAGTCGAGGTAGACGCCGAGCCCGCCGGGACCGACGCCGCGGCCCTCGTCGCAGACGTTCTTGGCGGCGCGGCTGGCGATGTCACGCGGCACGAGGTTGCCGAACGCCGGGTAGATGCGCTCCAGGTAGTAGTCGCGCTCGTCCTCGGGGATGTCGCCGGGAGCCCGGTTGTCGCCCTTGAGCTTCGGCACCCACACCCGGCCGTCGTTGCGCAGCGACTCCGACATCAGCGTCAGCTTCGACTGGTGGTCGCCGCTCTGCGGGATGCAGGTCGGGTGGATCTGCGTGTAGCAGGGGTTGCCGAAGTAGGCGCCCTTCTTGTGCGCCCGCCAGATCGCCGTGGTGTTGCAGCCCTTGGCGTTGGTGGACAGGTAGAACACGTTGCCGTAGCCGCCGCTGGCGAGCACGACCGCGTCGGCGAGGTGGGTCTCGATCTCTCCGGTGACCATGTCGCGGACCACGACGCCCCGGGCCCGGCCGCCGCTGACGATGAGCTCCAGCATCTCGTGGCGGGTGTGGACCTCCACGTTCCCCGCCGCGACCTGCCGCTCCAGGGCCTGGTAGGCGCCGAGCAGGAGCTGCTGGCCCGTCTGGCCGCGGGCGTAGAAGGTGCGCGACACCTGGGTGCCGCCGAACGACCGGGTGTCGAGCAGGCCGCCGTACTCGCGGGCGAACGGCACGCCCTGCGCCACGGCCTGGTCGATGATGTTCACGCTGACCTGGGCGAGGCGGTAGACGTTCGATTCGCGGGCGCGGTAGTCGCCGCCCTTCACCGTGTCGTAGAACAGCCGGTAGACGCTGTCGCCGTCGCCGCGGTAGTTCTTGGCGGCGTTGATGCCGCCCTGCGCGGCGATGGAGTGGGCCCGCCGGGGCGAGTCCTGGTAGCAGAACGACTTGACCTTGTATCCCAGCTCGCCGAGCGTGGCCGCGGCGGAGCCGCCGGCCAGGCCGGTGCCGACGACGATGACGGTCAGCTTGCGCTTGTTGACCGGGTTGACCAGCTTGGCCTGGAAACGGCGCTTGTCCCAGCGGTCCTCGATCGGGCCCGCCGGCGCCTTGGTGTCCTGGATGGGCTCACCCACCTGGTAATGCCCGACGATGGCCGGTTCTGCGCCCCGGCTCTTCTGCTGGGCGTTCCCCTGCTGGTTCTCCTGCTGGTTCTCTTGCTGGGCGCGGCGGCGGAACTTCACTTGACCACTCCGATCAGAATGCAGACGGGCGCGGCTACGAACCCGAACACCAGCACCGCGGAGACCGCGACGGCGACCGTCTGCAGCGTGCTGCGGACGCGGGGGCGGCGGGTCAGGCCGAGCGACTGGAACGCGCTCCACAGGCCGTGGCGCAGGTGCAGGCCGACCATCACCATGGCGACGAGGTAGAACAGCGCCACCCACCAGCGGTCGGGCTGGAAGCCGGCGATCATCCGGTCGTACGGCGTGGCGTCGCCGCCCTTGGGGTTCACGGTGCCGAAGGTCATGTCCAGCAGGTGCCAGATCACGAACAGCACGATGATCACGCCGCCATACCGCATGGTGTGCGTGGCATACCCGTTGGCCTGCGACTTCCGCTTGGCCGCGTACTTCACCGGCCGCGCCTTGGCCGCCCGGCGGGCGAGCGACACCGCCGCCCACATGTGCAGCACCACGCAGACCACGAGCACGATCTCGGTGATCGTCAACAGGGTCCGGTTCGGCAGCGCGGGCGAGCCCACGGTGCGCAACCAGTCGGCATAGTGGTTGAAGGAGTCGGCGCCCAAGAAGATCTTGAGGTTGCCCAGCATGTGGCCGATCAGGAAGAGCACGAGAACCGCGCCCGTGACGGCCATGACGGCCTTCCTGCCGACTGAGGTGCCGAGCAGGCCGCGACGGGCGGGCGTACGCGGCGCGGGCCCGGCGGGCTTACGAGGTGCGTCATGCGTGGGAACCGGAGCGGTCGCCGAGCCGCGATCCACGGAAGCGGAGTCCACAGAGTGGTCAACAGTGGCAGTCACGAATGCACACGCTAGGTTCGTGCTGTTCAGACGTCCAAGTCATGACAGGTCTGGTTTCGATAGCCCCCGGCTATGCACTCTGTCCCGCACGGTTTCCAAGAGTCGAAGGTCCCGAGGGTGTGCGACGAATTTCACATCGCGTCCACACCACGGGGGCGCATCGAGCCGGCTTCGGCGATAGCCCTAGGCTATTGAATGTGCAGCTCCAGCAACTGGCCTACTTCATGGCCGTGGCCGAGACGCGGCACTTCACCCAGGCCGCGGAGCGGATGCGGGTCGCCCAGCCGTCGCTGAGCAAGCAGATCAAGAGTCTCGAGACCGAGCTGGGGGCGCCCCTGTTCAGCCGGGCCCGGGGCAACGTCACGCTCACCGCGGCGGGTGAGGCGCTGCTCCCGCTCGCGCGCCGCATGCTCGCCGACGCGGAGACCGCCCGGCGCGAGGTCGCCGAGCTTGCCGGGCTGCGGCGGGGGCGGGTGCGCCTCGGCGCGACCCCCTCGCTGTGCGCCGGGCTGCTGGCCGACGCGCTGGCCCGCTTCCACCGCGACTACCCCGGCGTGGAGTTGAAGGTCGAGGAGGGCGGGTCCCGCGACCTCGTCCGCGACCTCGCCCGGGGCCAGCTCGACCTGGCGCTGATCATCCTGCCGCTGCAGAGCAGCGACCCGTCCCTGGTGACCCGGGAGATCCTGAGCGAGAACCTCGTCGTGGCCTCCGCGTCGGCCCCGGGGCGCAGGTCGTACATGCGGATCGAGGACCTGCGCGGACGGCCCATGGTCATGTTCCGCAGGGGCTACGACGTGCGCGAGGCGACCCTCGCCGCCTGCCGGCAGGCGGGGTTCGAGCCGCGCTTCGCGGTGGAGGGCGGAGAGATGGACGCGGTGCTGCGGTTCGTCGAGGCGGGGCTGGGCATCGCGGTGGTGCCCTCGATGGTGCTGGAGAACCGGCCGAGGCTGACGGGCACGCCGTTGCTGCCCGGGCTGCGCCGTACGGTCGCCCTCGCCCACCGCAAGGACGTGGAGCCGACTCGGGCGGCGCAGGCCTTCCGTGGGACGCTGTTGTCGTTCCTCGGCGAGGCCGCGCGTGATGGGACCCTTCCTCAGGGAATAGAGGCGCTCGTTGACGTGTGACCCCTAACCGAGCGATTCCCAGACGATAGGTTTGTGCACACGATGCTGCACGACGATGATGCCGACGCTGACGAGAGGCGTTCGTGACCCCGGTCTCCCCTGATCTGCCCGATCCGCTCACCCTCCTGCTGATCGAGGACGACGCCGGTGACGCGTTTCTCGTCGAGGAGTTGCTGGCGGGCGCCGAGAGGCCGCCGAAGATCACCTGGTCGCGGACCCTCGCCGAGGGACGCGCGCGGCTCACCGACGACGTGCAGTGCGTGCTCGTCGACCTCTCCCTTCCCGACGCGTCCGGGCTCGAGGCGCTGCAGCAGGTTCTCGCCATGGCTCCGGACACGGCGGTGCTCGTCCTGACCGGGCTGGGCGACGCGCACGTCGGCATCGAGGCGGTCGCCGCCGGAGCGCAGGACTTCCTGGTCAAGCAGGACGTCGACGCCCGGCTGCTGATCCGCGCCATCCGCTACGCCATCGAGCGCAAGCGCGCCGACCTCGCCATGCGCGAACTCCTGCAGGAACGCATCGTCAGCAAGGAGAACTCCCGGCTCGAACGCGGCCTGCTGCCCGTCCCCCTGCTCGACCCCATGCTCCTCCACCACCAGGCCCGCTACCTTCCCGGACGTACGGGCGGGCTGCTCGCCGGCGACTTCTGGGACACCGTGCAGACGCCCGACGGGGCGGTGCACGTGCTGATCGGCGACGTGTGCGGGCACGGGCCCGACGAGGCCGCCCTCGGCACGGCGCTGCGCATCGCCTGGCGCACGCTGGTGCTGGCCGGGCAGAGCGGCAACGACGTGCTGCGCACGCTCGACACGCTGCTGCGGCACGAGCGCAAGTCGCCGGAGATCTTCACCACGATGTGCACCGCGACCATCGCCCCCGACCTGACAACCGCCCGCCTGCACGTGATCGGTCACCCGCCGCCGCTGATGCTGCGGGACGGCGTGCTCGGCGTGGTCACCGAGACGCCGTCAGGCCCGCCGCTCGGGATCTTCCCGGACATCGTGTGGACGCCCATCGACGTCACCCTCGGCGATCGGTGGTCGCTGCTGCTCTACACCGACGGGCTGATCGAGGCCACGGTCGGCGAGAACCGCGACCTGCTCGGCACCGACGGGCTCGCGAACCTGATCCGCGCCCAGGCCGGGATCGACCTCGACCGCATCATCGCCAGTCTCGACGGCGCCATGCACGACGACGTCGCGGCCGTCCTCGTCGCCCGCGGCCATGAGAAGCAGGACGTACGGGAGGGCGGGGCGTGAGCGCGCCGGAACCCCCAGTGGAGGCGCAGGTGCATGTGACGGCACCGGCGCCGCTGCCTCCGCTGACGCCGTCCGCGCGGGGCGCGCGCCTGCCGGTCAGCCGGTGGTTCGTGCTCGCCGGAGCGGGCGTCCTGCTCATCTTCGTGATCGCGGTCAGCGCGATCCTGCTCGCGCTCTCCACGACGCACGAGGCCCGGCAGACCCTCGTCGACGCGGTCGACCCCGCCGCCCTGCAGACGCTGCGCGTCGCCCGGGCGGTGCAGGCGCAGGAGGGCGCGATCCGCGGGTACGGGCTCACCGGCGAGCAGCAGTACCTCGACTCCTACCGCCAGGGGGTCGCCGAGGAGCGGTCGGCGGCCGACGAGATCGCCAGGCTCGTCCCCCGGTTGCCCCAGGGGTACGGCGTCCGCCGCCAGATCCGCGAGATCACCGACGCCACGACCGCCTGGCGGCGCGACTACGCCGAGCCCGTGGTCGCGCGGACCCTCAAGAGCGGCCCGGGCCCGCTCACCGACCTGGCCAAGAGCAACCTCCAGCGCTTCTCTGCGGTCAGGAGCGCGCTCGACACGCAACAGGCACTGCTGGGGCGGCTGCACGACGTCGCCAGAGATCGGCTCTACTCCGGCTGGAACACCATCTATGGGGCGGTCGCGGCACTGGCCGGCGCGATGGTGCTGGCGATCGTGTTCTGCGCGCTGATCGTGCGCCGCGCGGTAGTGGGCCCGATCGCGCGGCTGACCCGGCAGGTCCGGGCGGTGGCGGCGGGCGACTTCGACCACGAGCTCGGGGTCGAGCGGCCGGCCGAGCTGTGGGAGCTGTCGGGCCACATCGACGGCATGCGCCACCGGATCATGACCGAGTGGCGGTCGTCCGTCGAGGCCCGCCAGCAGCTCGCCGAGCAGGCCGAGGAGCTCAAGCGCTCCAATCGCGAGCTGGAGCAGTTCGCCTACGTGGCCAGCCACGACCTGCAGGAGCCGCTGCGCAAGGTGGCGAGCTTCACCCAGATGCTGGAGCAGCGCTACGCCGACCGGCTCGACGACCGCGCCCGGCAGTACATCGGCTTCGCGGTCGACGGCGCGCGCCGCATGCAGCTGCTCATCAACGACCTGCTCGACTTCTCGCGGGTGGGCCGGGTCGGCGGCGAACCGGAGGAGATGGACACGGGCGACGCGCTGGCCGGCGCCCTGCGCAACCTCGACGCCCGGCTGTCGGAGACCGGCGCGACCGTCACCCACGACGACATGCCCAAGGTCGTCGGCAACCGCACGCTGCTGACCCAGCTCTTCCAGAACCTCGTCAGCAACGCGCTCAAGTTCCGCTCCGAGGAGCCTCCCCGCGTCCACATCGGCGTACGGCGGGACGGCGACATGTGGGAGTTCAGCTGCTCGGACAACGGGATCGGCGTCGAGCCGAAGTACGCCGACCGCATCTTCCTGATCTTCCAGCGCCTGCACCCGAGGGACGTCTATCCCGGGACGGGCATCGGACTGGCCCTGTGCCGCAAAATCGTCGAATATCATGGCGGCCGGATCTGGCTCGACACGAACGAGGACGCCGGAGCCACGTTCCGCTGGACCCTGCCGGCCCTGGGAGACCCCGATGAGTGAGCGCCGATGAATGAGTACCGCCCGATCGAGGTCCTCCTGGTCGAGGACGACCCGGGCGACGTCCTGCTCTGCCAGGAGGCGTTCTCCTACAACAAGGTCGGCAACAACCTCCACGTGGTCAACGACGGCGAGCAGGCGCTGGCCTTCCTGCGCGCCGAGGGGCAGTACGACTCGGCGCCCCGGCCCGACCTGGTGCTGCTCGACCTCAACCTGCCGCGCGTGAACGGGTTCGAGGTGCTGGAGGAGGTCAAGAAGGACCCCTCACTGCGGAGCATTCCGGTTGTGATCCTCACCACATCGGAGGCCGAGCAGGATATCCTGCGGGGATACAACCTGCACGCCAACGCGTACATCACCAAACCCGTGGATTTCGACCAGTTCACCCGGGTAGTACGGCAGATCGACGAATTCTTCGTGACCGTGGTCAAGCTGCCGGGGAAGTGACCGAGATCACAGCGGGGAGGAGTGACCCTCCTCACACTTCGTGATGTGCTCGTCGTAATGTGTGCCCCACCAATAACGCGCACGGCCTGAGCAGTACGGCGCGGTCGCTCCGGCGTGCGCGGAGTCAGTGAGGGTGGAAGGTCTCCGATGACCCAGACAACGGCCGAGAGCGCGGCAAGGAAACAACGCGCACAGATCAGGGTGCGCACGCTTCGAACCGATCGATGGTGGCTGGCTCCGGCGTTCACGTTCGCCGGACTCCTGTTGTTCTTGATTTATGGATTTTGGGCGATCTTCGACAAGAGCTACTTCGTCGACCCGTACATCGCGCCCTTCTCGTCGCCGTGTCTGGCGACATCCTGTCCCGAGGGGGCCCGGTTGTTCGGGCTCGCCCCGTTCGGCGACTGGTACACGTTGCCGCCCGGGATACTGATCCTCGGCCTGCCGGGCGGTTTCCGGCTCACCTGCTACTACTACCGCAAGGCCTACTACCGGTCGTTCTGGTTGTCGCCGCCGGCGTGCGCCGTGGCGGAGCCGCACGGGAAGTACACCGGTGAGACGCGTCTGCCGCTGATCCTGCAGAACATCCACCGCTACTTCTTCTACCTGGCCATCGTCATCGGCCTGATCCTGACGTACGACGCGGTGCTCGCGCTGGTGCACAAGCCCGCCGGGCTGGGCAGCTGGATTCTGCTCGCGAACGCGGCCCTGATTCTCTGCTACACGTTCGGCTGCCACTCGTGCCGTCACATCACCGCCGGGCGCCTGAACCACTTCTCCAGGCACCCGCTGCGCTACAAGGCGTGGACCCTGGTCTCGAAGCTCAACGCCAGGCACCAGCAGTTCGCCTGGGCCTCGCTGTTCTCGGTCATGATCGCCGACCTGTACGTCCGGCTCGTCGCCAAGGGCGTCATCAACTTCCCGTTCGCTTAAGGATTTCAAGTGGAGCGTCACGAATACGACGTCGTCGTCATCGGGGCCGGTGGAGCGGGGCTCCGCGCGGCGATCGAGGCGCGGCAGCAGGGCAAGCGGACGGCGATCGTCTGCAAGTCGTTGTTCGGCAAGGCCCACACGGTCATGGCCGAGGGCGGCGCCGCCGCGGCGATGGGCAACGTCAACCCGAGCGACAACTGGATGGTGCACTTCCGCGACACCATGCGCGGAGGCAAGTTCCTCAACAACTGGCGCATGGCGGAGCTGCACGCCAAGGAGGCCCCGGACCGCGTCTGGGAGCTGGAGGCCTGGGGCGCGCTGTTCGACCGCACCAAGGACGGCAAGATCAGCCAGCGCAACTTCGGCGGCCACGAGTACCCGCGCCTCGCCCACGTCGGCGACCGCACCGGTCTGGAGCTGATCCGCACCCTCCAGCAGCGCGTCGTCGCCCTGCAGCAGGAGGACGAGAAGCTGCACGGCGACCCCGAGGCGTACATCAAGGTCTTCGCCGAGTGCACGATCACCCGGCTGCTGAAGGACGGGGACGCCATCTCCGGGGCCTTCGGCTACTGGCGTGAGACGGGTGACTTCATCGTCTTCGACGCCCCCGCCGTGGTGCTGGCCACCGGCGGCATCGGCAAGTCCTACGTCGTCACGTCGAACTCCTGGGAGTACACCGGTGACGGTCACGCACTGGCCCTGCTCGCCGGCGCGAAGCTCATCAACATGGAGTTCATCCAGTTCCACCCGACGGGCATGGTCTGGCCCCCGTCGGTGCGCGGCATCCTGGTGACCGAGTCGGTGCGCGGCGACGGCGGCGTCCTGCGCAACTCCGAGGGCCGCCGCTTCATGTTCGACTACATCCCGGACGTGTTCAAGGACAAGTACGCCACGACCGAGGAGGAGGGGGACCGCTGGTACAACGACCAGGCCAACAACCGCCGTCCTCCGGAGCTGCTGCCGCGTGACGAGGTGGCCAGGGCGATCAACGCCGAGGTGAAGGCCGGGCGCGGCTCACCGCAGGGCGGCGTGTTCCTCGACGTGTCCACCCGCCTGCCCGCCGCCGAGATCACCAAGCGGCTGCCGTCGATGCACCACCAGTTCAAGGAGCTGGCGGACGTCGACATCACCAAGGAGCCCATGCAGGTCGGCCCGACCTGCCACTACATCATGGGCGGCGTCGAGGTGGACGCCGACACCGGCGCGGCGTCGGTCCCCGGCCTGTTCGCGGCCGGCGAGGTCTCCGGCGGCATGCACGGCTCCAACCGCCTCGGCGGCAACTCGCTGTCCGACCTGCTGGTGTTCGGCCGCCGGGCCGGCGCGGGAGCCGCGGCGTACGTGGACGGGCTGGCCAAGCGGCCGACCGTGACCGGCGTCGAGGAGGCCAAGGACGAGGCCCTGGCCCCGCTGGAGCGGAGCGGCGGGGAGAACCCGTACGAGGTCCACCACGAGCTGCAGCGCACGATGAACGACCTGGTCGGCATCATCCGCAAGTCCGAGGAGATCAGCGAGGCCCTCCAGGTCGTCGAGAAGCTCAAGGAGCGGGCCAAGAACGCCGCCTCCTCGGGCAGCCGGATCTACAACCCCGGCTGGCACCTCGCGCTCGACCTGCGCAACATGCTGCTGGTCAGCGAGTGCGTGGCGAAGGCCGCGCTCCTGCGGGAGGAGAGCCGCGGCGGCCACACCCGCGACGACTTCCCCGGCATGTCGGCCGAGTGGCGGCGCAAGCTGCTGGTCTGCTCCGCGAAGCCGGACGGCACGTCCATCACGGTCGAGGAGAGGGTCCAGCCGTCCATGCGGGGCGACCTCATCGGTCTGTTCGAGCGCTCCGAGCTGGAGAAGTACCTCACCGAGGAAGAGCTGGCGGAATACGACGCCGCGGTCAAGGAGTCGTGATGGGATACAAGGCGAAGTTCCGCATCTGGCGCGGCGAGGGCGGCGAGGGCCGCCTGGAGGACTTCACCGTCGAGGTGAACGAGGGCGAGGTCGTCCTCGACGTCATCCACCGGCTCCAGGCCACGCAGGCCCCCGACCTCGCGGTTCGCTGGAACTGCAAGGCCGGCAAGTGCGGCTCGTGCTCGATGGAGATCAACGGCAAGCCCCGGCTGGGCTGCATGACCCGGATGTCCACCTTCGAGGAGAGCGAGACCATCACGGTCACGCCGCTGCGGACGTTCCCGGTCATCAAGGACCTGGTGACGGACGTGTCGTTCAACTACCAGAAGGCCCGCGAGATCCCCTCGTTCACGCCGCCCGCCGACGTGAAGCCGGGCGAGTATCGCATGCAGCAGGTCGACGTCGAGCGCTCGCAGGAGTTCCGCAAGTGCATCGAGTGCTTCATGTGCCAGAACGTCTGCCACGTGATCCGCGACCATGAGGAGAACAAGCCGAACTTCGCCGGCCCGCGCTACCTCATGCGGATCGCCGAGCTCGACATGCACCCCTACGACGTGGCGGAGCGCAAGGAGTCGGCGCAGGAGGAGCACGGCCTGGGCTACTGCAACATCACCAAGTGTTGCACCGAGGTCTGCCCCGAGCACATCAAGATCACCGACAACGCGCTGATCCCGATGAAGGAGCGCGTGGTCGACCGGAAGTACGACCCGCTGGTCTGGCTGGGCTCGAAGATTTTCAAGCGCCAGCGCTGAGCCCCTGCGAGAGGCGCCGATCGGTCCGTCCGATCGGCGCCTTTCTGTTCGTCAGCGCTGTGTTCGTCAGCGCTGGGTGGTCGGGTCCTCGCCCAGGGGCGGCTGCGGGAGGTGGCCGGGCCGGGTGGCCTCGGTCCAGACCCCGGCCTGGGCCTCGCCGACCGCCTGGCTCCACGGATCGACCGCGCCCTGGGGCGCCGGGGCCGGGCCCGGGTACTGCTGCGCCTGCATCTGGGCGGGGTCGGCCACCGGGTACCCGTACGGCTGGGCGTAGCCGTACGGCACCGGGTAGCCGTAGGGCTGCTGCGGATAGCTCATGGTGTAGGGCTGGACGGGCACGAAGCCCATCATCGGCGCGTAGCCGGGGGTGGCCGCCGCCGGGTAGGCCGCCACCTCGGGAGCCGGCGTCCGTGCCGCGGCCGGGCCTCCTCGCCGTACCGCGGCGGCGTGCGCCATCCGGCGCAGCCGGCCTTCGAAGATCAGCCAGGCGATCAGCGCGATGCCCACGAGCACCCCGGCGGGGATGGCGAGCCGATGGGCCAGCGTCGGCTTGTCATACTCGGGAGACGCGTTGCGGATCTCGATCGGCACCGTCTCGGGATCGGGCTGCTCGAACGACACGCCCGCGCTGGGGGTCTGCTGCGCCGTGTCCGGCGTCGGGGTCGACGCGGGGGGCAGGCTCACCTGCCCGTTGTCCTCCGGGCTCGGGCTGGGATTCGGAACGGAGAGGTCGCTCGGCGTGGGGAACGTCTGCGTCGACTGCGGCGGGTTCTGCTCCGTGGTGGACGCGGGGGGAGCGGTCGTCGTCGGGACCGCCTTGGGCGTCTTGGTCTTGGTCTGCTTCGGCGTCGGCGTGATGGTGACGGTCTTGGTCACCACGGGCTCGGCCGTGGGGCTCGGATCCGCCGAGGAGGTGGCCGGCGGCGTCTGGGTGACGGTGACCGTGACCACGGCGCACTGGGGGTCCGTAGTGGGGTCGCACGGCTCCACCGGGTCGGCGTTGGCGCCGATCACCGGGCCCACGGCCACGATCGCCAGCGTGGCGATGGCCACCGACGCGACAGCCGAGGACGCGGCTCTCATGTACGCGCGTCCGATCACGGCTCGCCTCCTGTCGGCCCGGCTTCGAGGTCAAGACCGATTGTAGTTCGGTGCAAGGAGGAGCAAAGCCGGATCTTGCGAACGATTCGGCGACTATGCATCCCGGCTCGGCAACAGCTTCTCGATCGCGGCGACGACCGGCAGATCCGCCGGAAGCCAGGGGACGTCGTACAACTCGTGCGGCTCCAGCCAGCGCAGCGCGAGGTGCTCCAGCGGGCGAGGCACGCCCGTGACGACGGTGGCGAACCACACGCGCATCCTGTAGCCGTTATCCAGCGGCCAGTCCCCGCCGACACGGGGTCCGAGGACGACCTGAACCCCGAGCTCCTCGACGCACTCGCGAACCAGCGCCGCGCGCTCGTCCTCCCCCGGGTCGACCTTCCCGCCGGGGAACTCCCAGCCGCCGCGCAGCGCCGGGGGTCCGGACCGCTGGGCGGCCAGGAGGCGGCCGCCCTCGACGATCGCGGCCCCGACGACGAGCCGCGTGCCCGTCACGTCTGCGCCCGCTTCAGTTGCGCGATGACCGTCTCGTTCTCCAGCGGCCGGGTGAAGCCCACGATGTTGGGCCGGTCGCGATACGTCGAGATTTTGATGGGCCCGCACAGCGTGCATCGCGCCTCGATCATCTTGCCGGGCGACACGACCATCCCGACATGCCCTGGACTGTCCTTGGACGTGCCGGGACCGGCGTTGAAGAAGACGAGGTCGCCGGGCTGCTCCTGACCCTCCTCGATCTTCATGCCGAAGGGCCACTGGCCGAAGGTCGTGCGGGGAATGGTCAGACCCGCGTTGCGGTAGGCCATGTAGATGATCCCCGAGCAGTCGAAGGCGTCGGGGCCCGTGCCGCCCCACCGGTACGGCTTGCCCCGCTGCGCCAGAGCGTACTCGATGATCTTGCGTACGACGTCGTCGGGGGCGCTGTCGACGTAGCCGGAGTCGCAGGCCGGGTCGGCCTCGGGCGGCACGCCGATGTCCCCGGTCGCCGCGTAACGCTTGGCGATCTCCAGCACCTGGTCGACGTACCAGGTGGCCCGGTTGTAGACGAAGATCGCCCTTCTGAGGTCGTCGGGCGCGCCGTTGCGCTTGAGCATCTTGGCCGCGCCGAGGATGGCGTCCGCCGGGTTGTAGACGTCGCCGTAGCCGTCGCCGTCGCCGTCGGAGGCGTAGCCGTTGATGCCCGGCTCGATCTTCATCTTGGTCTGGCCGCCCCAGGTGCTGACGAGGAACTGCATCGGCCCCGCGGCCCCCGCGTAGTTGGTGCCGCTGCGCACCCCCGGCAGCGTCGAGCGGCCGTGGTTCGTCTCCCGCTTGCCGATCGCGGCCAGGACGTTCCACTGCACGCCGATCTGCTTGCCGAACTTCTTGTAGAGCTCCAGGTAGTCGTCCGGGATGTCCCCCTGGGCCGTCTGCGAGACGTCGGCGGCGCCCTCCCCCGTGGCCGCCTCGGCGCAGTTCTCCGCCGCGCCGCCGCCGAAGAGGATCGACGGGCTGGGGGTCATCAGGATGATCGAGCCGAACAGCGTGGCCGGGACGATCACGATGAGGGCCACGGCGATCGTCCGCCAGTCCCGCCCCGCCGACGCGAGCCTGCGTACGACGCGCGTCGAGGCGCCGGACGAAGTGATGCGCGGCGGGGCGGTCACGGCGAGCTGTCCCCGTCCTGACCGGCGTCGGCCAGTTGCAGGTCGTACACCCGCCAGTCGGTGCCCGCCTTGATCACGGTCACGGCGAACTGCTCGGGCACGTCCTTCTGGCCGTTCCTGTCCGTCACGTGACGAACCGAGTCGACGACGAACACCACCTGGGCGGCCGTCATGTCACGGATCGTCGTCACCTTCGCCGACCCCTTGGAGGTCACCTGGTCGGCCTCGTTCTGCTCCACCACCGCGGGGTCGGTGACGGTCCTGGTGAGCTGGCCGGCGAACTCGTCGGTCGCGAACCGCTTCAGCCGGTCGGCTCGCGCCGCCGGCTCCTCGCCGGGAGAGAAGGTGCCGTACGCCTCGGTGAAGCGGCGCGCCAGGTCGGCCGCCGCGCCGATCTCCTCCCTCGACAGCGGCAGGTACGCGTACACGTCGAAGGCGCCGGGAGTCGTGGCCACCGGGCTTGGCTCCCGGACCGCGGCCGTCGCCCGCGAGGTGGCCACGACGGACTGCTCCCTCGTCTGCTCGTCGGCCCCGGAGGAGGAGCTCGACGGCGGGCTCATCGTGAGGTAGGCGCCGACGGCGGCGAGCACCACGACGGCCGCCGCGAAGGCGAGGCCCTTCCCCCGATCACTGTTTCGGCTTCTCATCAGTCGCCGTCGGCGGGCTTGGCCCAGAACGGGGTCGGCGCGTCGCTGTCGCGGCGCGTGCCCTCTCCTCCCCTGCTCGGCAGCCAGAGCGGGGGCGGCTCGGCCGACCGGGGACGGCTGGAGGACGAGCCGCCGGACGAACCGGAGTCACGCGGCGGAGCGGGCCGGGAACGGCCGCCGTCGCCCCGCCGGGACGATCCGCCGAACAGGCCACCGGACGAACCGCCGGACGACCTGTTCGAGGACCTGCCGGAGGAGCCGCCGAACAGGCCACCCGAGCCCGAGCCGCCCGACCTGCTCGACCCGCCCGACGACCCGCCCGACGACCCGCGCGAACCGCCGAAGAACCCGCCCGAGCTCCCGCCGGACGGCCTGCCGGACGACGGCCGGGAGGCCCAGCCGCCGGACCTGCCGCTGAACCAGCCGCCACCGGAACCACCGCTTGAACCACCGCTGGAACCACCGCTCGACCCGCCACTCGATCCGCCGCTCGGACGGCCGCGGGACGGTGCGGGCTGTGCGGCGGCGGACGGCGCGGGCACGGCAGAGGCGCCGGTGACCCGCTGCGGCGGGGCCGCCGGGCTTGCGCCGGACGACGCCGCGGCGGACGCGGCCTGGACGGCGGAGGACCTGCCCGGGCCGGACGGCACGGCCGCCCGTACGGACCCGGCGGGCCGCACTCCCGACAGGTTGAGCGGCGGGGCCGTGCCCGGACGTGAGGCGGTGACCCCGGCCTTGCGGCGACCGGCCCCCTGGGCGTCGGCGTCGAGCGGCGCGGGTTGCGCCCCCGCACGCGCTCCGGCCTGGGCGGGCACGTTGCCCGCGCCCTCCTCGCCGCGCACGCGGCCCTGCGCCACCCCCGCCGCGGCGGCCGCCGCCGTGCCGGCGCCGGTCGCCATCGCGGCCGCGCCGATGACCGGCTCGGCCTTGCGCAGGCCCCACCGGGCCGCCCTGGCCGCCGCGACCGGCGGCAGCGCGTTGGCCGCCCGCGAGAGGGTCGGCGCGGTGGCGGCATCGCCGAGCATCCGGGTGGTGATCGTGTGCCCGTCCATCGAGGCGAACAGGTGCTGGAACGGCCGTCTGTAGAAGAAGACCGCGATCGTCAGCAGCGCCATGAACAGGATCTGCATGCCCCAGGGCAGGCTGGTCGAGATGATCAGCGCGTAGCCGTACACCAGGACGCCCAGCACCAGGGCCAGCACGGCCTGGCGCAGCAGGGTGCCGACCAGCATCTCCACCCAGCGCATGGCGATGATGCGGCCGGAGCCCGGATGCACGCCGATCAACAGGAAGATCGGCCCGAGCATCAGCAGCAGCAGGAAACCGACCTTCAGGACGAGCAGCGACACCGCGACGAGGAAGATGAGCAGACCGGCTACCATCGCCGCGATGAACGCGCCGATCGCGATGCCCAGGCGGCTGGTCCAGTCCTTGCCCTGGAACAGGAAGTACGCCGGGGTGCTCTGCATCGGCTTGGCGACCTCCGCCTCGAACCGCTGCTGATGGGAGTCGGAGGCCGGTGTCTGATCGGCGGCCTGCTCGGCGGCGTCGATGGCCTGGAGGTTGAGCAGCTTGGCGCCCAGGCCCTTCACGAGACCGGAGTTGGGGTCGGCCGTGCCGAACTCGCCCATCAGCCACGGCTTGCAGACCAGGACCGACCACAGCGCGTCGGCGTTCTGCTCCACGCCGGGCGTGCCCTGGCGGCCGTAGCCGCCCGCCGTCGGAGCGCTCGGCACCTCGCCCGGCGCGGTCTCCTTCATCGGCAGGCAGGACGCGCCGCCCGCCCCCGGCAGCCCGGAGAACGCCGAGTTCACGATCTCGCCGGTCTTGTCGGTCACGGTCTTGCCGAGGCTGGTGAAGTCACCCGGGCGGCTGAAGAACCAGATGGCGACCGTGACCGCGAGGACCATCCAGATGACGCCCTCGGTGGTCGTCGTCGCGCGCTTGCGGATCAGGCCGTACCACGCGAGCCAGATCGCGCCGAGGATGACGATCGGCCGCAGATATGGCCAGTACATCGCGTTGGCGAGGTTGGTGACGATCTCGTCGGCGACGTCCTTGATGGGCTGCAGCGGGCCCTCGGTGGCCGCCGCCTGGTAGGTGCTGATCGTCAGCCGGTCGACGGCCTTGGCCCACGAGAAGACCGTGTTGGCCCACGCGTTGCCGAGCACGGCCGTGACGTCGGAACACCCGAGGTCGTAGGTGTGCCAGAACTGGCCGGCCATGCCATACCGCTCGTAGTTGGTCGCCGGCGGCTTCGGCGCCTGGGTGGTGTTCTGCTGGGTCCCCTGGCCGGCGGCCGGCGTCTCTTCGCTCGACGGCGGCTGGACCAGCCCGTCGACGCCGCCGCCCACGATCTCGGGAGCGAGGCTGGGCGACAGGTCACAGGGCCCGACCGCGCTCGCCGTGCCGGTGGGGAAGACCAGCGGCAGCGTCACGAACGCCGCGAACGCGACGAACAGCAGCGCCAGGCTCCGGTGAATCCTCCTGCCGCGTCTGGCACCCTCCCTGGTGCGGCCCTTCGGACCGTTCCTGCCCACGCTCACGATCGCACCTCCTGCGCGACCCCCGACCGACCGGAGCCCCCGTCAAGAAGATCATGCACGTTCTCGTTGGGTTTGTCGTGTGTCGGATTGGTGTCAAGCCAGCGCAGCAGTTCCTCCGAGATAAGGTCCACCCCGATACGGCCGGCCCGGCCGTCCAGATCCCGGAAGACGCACTCCCCGTTGCCCAGGGAGCGCAGCACCGCCTTGTGCTCCTCCGACGGGTCCACGCCGAGGAGCTCCATCACGTGCTCGACCTCCACGCGTTCCGTCGAACGGAACGCGAAGACCGAGGACAGACAGTTGGTCACCTGCTCGTTGAGCAGGTCACCGGCGTTCTGCGAGACCAGGACCAGCGCCGTGTTGCGCGAGCGGCCCATCCGGGAGACCTCCGGCACGAGCTTGGCGCCCTCGGGGGTGGACGTGATCGCCCACGCCTCGTCGAGGAAGATCGCCTTCGGTGTGCGCCGGTCGAGCCCGTTCATCAGGCGGCGCGCGAACTGCGACACGAGGTAGAGCAGCGCCACCGACAGCCGCTGCTCGTAGGAGTAGTCGTCCCTGGCCGTCATCACGTCGGGCAGCGTGAGGCCGCCCAGCGTGAACACGGTCGTCCAGCCCTCGGTGTCGACCTGCTCGCCGCCCGAGGCGTCGAAGCACAGCCTGGCCAGGTGCATCTCCGACATCGACCGCAGCACGGCACCGAGGTTCTTGGACGCCGGGTCGGTGGACTGCTCCAGGTGGTCCACCACCTTGCCCAGTGAGGGGTCGGGCTCGTTGGAGATCGCGGCGACCGCCTGGATCATGGCGGACTCGCGCTCCTCCGACATCCTCGGCAGCAGCAGCCGCAGGGTCTCGGTGGCCATCGTCTTCTTCGTCGCGATGTCGTCGCCGAACGAGAACGGATCGAGCAGGCCCGGCGCCGCCGACCCCAGCGGGATGACCCTGGCCTTGCGGCCCCGGTTGCGCAGCAGCCGCACGAGCGACTCGGCGTCGCCCTTGGGGTCGATGACCGCGATCGTGACGCCGCGCAGCGCCATCTGGTAGATCAGCAGCAGCGCGAGCGTGGTCTTGCCGCCGCCCGGCTCGCCGGTGATCGCGATGGCGGTCGGGCGGTTGCGCGCCGCCGCGACGAGCGGGTCGAAGTGCACGATGCTGCGCGCCCGTCCCAGCGTCTCCCCGACGTACGGCCCGATCCATCCGGCGTTCGACTCGTCCACCCGGTCGCCGAGCTCGACGGTCGCGGTGGCCATGCCGCCCGCGATCGTGCGCAGCGGCTGCCGCTGGGCGTACGCGTTGACCCGCAGCCGCTCGCCGGGAAGGGCCTCGCAGAACAGCGAGAACTGGTCGCCCGTGGAGTTGACGACGTCGATGCCGAGGTCGCGGTAGTGCTCTACGACGGCCTCGACCCGCTGGACGCACATCTCCTCGGTCGGCGCGCTGACGCTCAGCCGGTGCCAGCCGTACACGAACGGCAGCCGTTCCTTGGTGATGCCGTGCTCCAGCATGCGGGCGGCGTCGATCTGCTCGGCCAGCGCGAGCGGCGCCTCCGCGCCCGCCTCACGGATGTGAATGTCCATGTCGCGGGCGTGGGCCAGCTTGCGCGCCACGTCCTTGCTCGCCCTGACCGGGGGGATCAGCCGCATCCGGCTGGAGACCTCCACCGGGAACGGCAACTGGTCGGCGAAGTGCAGCCACGGCTCGCCGTCGGGGAACGGCATGAGATCGGGGAACCGGGCGAACGACAGGTGCGCCGTGTAGGAGTCTCCGGCCGGCTGCTCGATCCGCAGCAGCGACCTGCCGTTGTGGATCTGCCCCTCGACCAGCGCCTCGATCTCGCCCTTCCCCCACCTGCGGCGCGGCGTGGCCGAGGCCAGCGGCTCGCCGAGGCCGCCCGCCGCCGCGTGCTGGAACAGCCAGGCGATCTCCGTGGAGGTGGCGTGGCGGGCGTACAACGCGCTGGAGGCCAGGGCCCGGCCGAGCCGCTCGGCGGCCTCGGTCCACCGGGCGATCTCCTTGTCCGGCACGTGGTCGTCGTCGATGCCGAGCGCCTTCTCGCTGCGCTGGTAGAAGCCGAAGAGCTGGGCCAGCACGCCGGTGCCGAGCTGCGCGCCGCGCGGCCCGAGCCGTACGCCGAGGTAGATCTCCTTGCTCCAGAAGTCCTTGGCCCAGACGTGGCGGTACATCTCCTCCAGGTACTCCCGCCAGCCCGGGCCCTCGTCGGAGGTCGAGTTGAGCGCCATCGCCCACTCCGCCGCCGGGTAGGCCCGGTGCGCGATCCGCAGGTGCACCTCGGCGTCGGGCATCCTGATCGCGGCCAGCGCGATCGTGACGTTGGTGGCCAGCGCCTCGCGCTCCTCGGGGGTGAGGAACTCGTAACTCACCGTCGGCAGCCGGAAGTAGGCCCAGGCCGCCGAGTCGGTGAGGAGAACGCGATCGTCGAAGTAACGCACCGCGAGGCGACTGCGCGCCCTGCTCATCGACCTCTCACCAGCTTCCTCGCTCGCCCCTCATCTGGCCACCTCCTGCTTGGCCTGGACAGCCGCCAGACCGCTCACGATCACTCCCGCAAGCGCAACGTACGCCCTGCGGCCGCCCATTCGGAGGTGATTGACGTCGACCGGTCCCGGCCGCCCGGGGGCCAGCTCGTCCTCCCAGGGCACCCGGACGATCGCCCGGCAGCGGCCGCTGGCCACCGCCTCGGCCTGCTCCACGTCGGGGAGGCTGCGGCGGCTCACACCGTTGATCACCATCACGGCGCGGCGCCGCAGGTCGGAGCAGCCGTGCCCGTCGAGCCATTCGTAGGTCATCGCCACCGCCTCGGAGGCGTCCTCGCTCGCGGGGGCGACCAGCACGAGCTGGTCGGCGTACGGCAGGAGCCGGGCCGCCAGCGCGGCCGCGGGGTCGATCACGGTAAGCCGGTAGTGCCGGTCGAGCGCGGCGAGCGTCCTGCGCCAGTCGGCCAGGAACGCGCGTTCCGCCAGGCGCTGCGTCACCCGGTCGTCGGTGTCCGCCCCGACGACCTCAAGTCCCGATTCACAGCGCGTCGTGTACGCCCGCATGCCGAGGTAGCCGGTCACCTCTTCCGAGCCCTCGATGAGCGAGCTCAGCGTCTCGGGGGACTCGGCGGCGATCCTCGTCGTGAGCGTGTCCTCTCCGGTGTTCGCGTCGAGCGCGAGCACGCGGTCCTCGCGATAACGGGCCAGCGTGTGGCCCAGCATTAACGCCGTGGTGGTCTGCCCGGCGCCGCCCGTGCAGCCGAGCACCATGATCCGCCTGCTCGTGGTGAGCGGGATGCGGGTCCGGGCCTCGTCGGCCTCCATGCCGTCCGTACGGCTGCCGCCCACGACGACCTGCGCCAGGCGCCGCCAGCCGCCCGATGTGTCGCGCCCGACGACGGACTCGACGCGGCGCAGCCGCGGCGGCTCCTCGTGCGGCGCCCTGCCGGGGGTGGTCGTTCCCGGGGTGGGCAGCGACGGCCGGGCGGGACCGGCCGGGCCGGCCGCGCGGGGCCCCGCGGGCACGGCCCGGATCGACACCCCCGCCGGACCGGCCGGAGGCGGCGTCACGTCCCCCTTGCCCATGGCGTTCTCGTACGGCCTGGACCCCGGCGCATGCGTCCTCTCCCGCGCGGGGTGCGCGGCGGGGTGCGCGGCGGGGTGCGAGGCAGGGTTCGAGGCGGGGTGCGCGCCGGAACCGGCGTGGTCCGGAACCTCCTGCGGCGCGTGGGACGGCCTGATCCAGGTGGGTGTGTCCTGCGTGGAAGCGTCGGAGGCATCGGAGGCGTCGGCCGCCGGTGCGTGCTCGGTCGTGGCGTCCGCCGGAGGAGCCGCCGCGGCCGGCACGTCCTCGTCCGTCTCCGTGTCCTCCGTGGCCGCGGGCACCTCGCCCGCCGGCTCGCCCCATGCGCCGACCGGCACACGGGGGCGCACGAGCCTCGGCGGACGGCCCTTGCGGTGCTGCTCAAGGGCCTCGGCGTCCCGCTGTGCCGTGTTCTCCCGGTCCGGGTCGTCGGCGGGCCCCCGGGGCGCGGAGTCCGCCTCGGGCTCCCGCGGCGCCGCTGCGGCGTCGGCGGTGTCGGCGTCGTGCGTACGCGCGTCGCCGGGACGCTCCTCCTGCGCCGGCTCCACCGTGGCCGGCTCGGCGAAGGAGGCCACCCCGGGCGGCCGTACGGTGAGGGGTTCGGCCGAAGCGGCGAGCCGGCGCAGGCGGCGCAGCGTCTCGGTGCCGATGGGCGGGACGGCGGGCGCCTCCGAAGCCTCGGCGGGAGCGGCAGGGAGCGCCTGCTGCACAGAGCCCTGCTCATGGCTCTCATGGCTCTCGTGGCTCTCGTGGGCGTCACGTCCCCCGCCGTGCCCCTCATGCGGCTCGTGTTCGCGATCCGGGCCGGTGACGTGCCCGATCTGCGGCTCCGCCGGGTGCGCGGGCGGTGCGGACGCTTCCGTGAGGTAGAAGACGCGGTCGCCGACGGCGCCGACCCGGGCGGCGGCACCGCTGCGGGTGGGGGTGGTGGGGGGTGCGTCGGTGACCGGCGCGGCGGCGGCCGCCGCGGCCGCCACGGCCGGGCGGACGACACGCGAGGGGTCCACCTGGTGCGCGCCCACCCGCGCGACGGCGCCCGAGGCCGCCCGTGCGCCGGTCCTGGAGACCTTCGGGACGGGCACCTTGACCGAGACCGCGCGGCGCGCCTTGCGGGCCGCCCTGGCGTGCGCCGCCGCTGTCGGCGGCGTGGTCCGCCAGACGCGCGCCGTGAGGGCGATCTCGTCCGGCTCGTCGAACGGGGCCATGCGGCACCAGGTCCTGGGCTCGCTCATGTAGCGGAGCTGCGACTGGAGCAGCTCGGTGAGGCGCTTGCTCTCGATGACGGGACGGGTGGACAGCCAGGTGAGCACACCCGGAGGAACGAGGTAGATGACGTGCCAGGGGGCCGCGAACGGCAGTCCGATCAGGTAGAGGAAGACCCACCACGGCACGGAGACACCCACGAACACACCGATCCAGACGACCGGAAGCGGCATTGGCAGCCGTAGGTCGTACAGCTTGTACAGCCGCTTCTCAATGCGCCAGATATTGGTATATGTGGGCAGATCCACCCCGAACCTCCTCTCCGCCCGATCACTTGATGCCAAGTGCGCCCGCGATCGCCTTCGCCGTCACCTCGATGATGTTGGGAACGTAGAAGATCACGCCAATCGCGATCGCCAGGATGATGAACTGGACGAACCTGGTGATCTCGCGGGTGAAGAGGAAGAAGATCGCCACGACGGAGACGACCGCGAGGAAGAGCGGAGCGAAGAACTTCCGGAGGAAATCGGCGAGACCTTCGGTGTTGATGCCCGTCGTCGGCGCCGGTGACGGCGCGGCAAGATCAAGGACGTGGTCCGCGATGGTCTTCAGTATCAACTCTCGCCCTCCCGGGGGTATGGATCAGCGATGTCTTTGCCGGGCATGCGCTACCCCACGGACCGGTTCGCACCCTGGATGTCCCTGACGAACCACTTGCCGCCCTGCTTTTCGATCGTCAACTGATAGGCCTGCTCGAGACCGGCCGGCTGCGCCGCCGGATCCTGCGACGGGCTCGCCACCGCCGTCGACTGTCCGGACGCCACCGCCCACACGACCACCGCCGTGACCTTCCTGCTGTCGGCACCGCCCGGCGGCACCACGACGTCCTTCAGCTCGGCGAGGGTGAACTCTCCGTTGAACCCGTTGACGGTCACCCCGCTCGCGACGTAACGCTGGAGGTCGACCTGGTTGCCCGCGGCGTACGCCTTGAAGAAGCCTTCGAGCTGGGGACGCAGTTCGGCCTCGGTGGCGGAGTCGCGGTCGGGGTCCGGGAGCTGCGGCAGGCCCGCCGGCCCCGGCGCGGGCAGCAGAGCCGGCTGGGCCGAGACCACGAACCCGCCGTTGTCGTAGTAGACCGGCACGGACAGCAGACCGCGGCTGCCCCCCGACTGGTACGTCACGGTCACCCGGGCGTTGTGGTCGTCGATCACGTCGATCCCGGCGAACTGGAAGGCTCCCGCCGACATGCGTCCGTACCCGTTCCAGCCGAACTGCTCGTCGGCGCCTTCCGGCAGGAACGACTTCAGCCGTTCCGCGCGCTGCTGGGGGCTGGCCGCGTCGTAGTTGAGGTAGACCGCCGCGAACTGGTTGGCGAAGGCCGCCGCCTGCGTCGCCGGAAACCCGGACGTGACCGTGCCGGTCGGCGTCGTGGTGGGCTGATCGTCCCCCGCCAGCCGTTCCAACGGGGCGCGTATGCCGTTGACCAGGATGACGACGATCAGTGCCCAGAGGATGACCCGCCCGGTCCAGACGAGCCAGCGGCCTCCACCGCCGCTCCAGCCTCTACGGCGGGGGGCCGTGCCGTGCGCGGCGCTCGCCGCCTCGAAGCCTTCCAGTGGGTACGGGTCAGGGTCGCCAGCGATCCGAGGATCCTGCTGGACGTCTGACCTGCGAGCCATCACGCCTCCGCTCGCGCCGATCCCTCCGGCTGGCGCGGTTTCCTCTTGCTCTCGATCCGGTTAACCGCATTGAAGTATTCACCCTAGCGGTCTCACCAATTCTTCCAGGTAAGCCACGCCCATGGTGCAAGCATCGCCGCGACCGAGCAAACCAGGTCTACATCCCGTAGAGGCGCCCCACATCTATCCACTCTGCGGAAAAGCACGTTACGCCTGGCCAGCGGGGGCATCGATTACCTAACCGCCACCTATTGCTGTCTTCGCAGCTCGCAGGCATAACGAAACCGACCGTACGCCCCACGACGGCCCCGCGCGGAGCGGGGCCGTCGTGTCGCGAACTACGCCTGCGCCCTCACTGGCACGCCTCAGAGGAGGACGACTCGCCCGACTTCGGCAGGATGCCCGCCGGCGGGACGCTCTCCGGACCCGAGATCGCGGGCGGGACGTTCTCCGGAGCACTGCCCAGAGCACTACCCGGAGCGCTCTCCGGCAGCGAGGAGCTCTGCGACTGGCTCGCCGACGACTGCGACTGTGACTGCGCCTGCTCCGACACCCGCTGCTGCGCGCGCTGGGACATCTGCTCGATGCGCTGCTGCGCGCTCGCCGCCTCCTGCATGATCTGTTGTGTGGCGCTGCTCGCCTCGTCCCTGATGCTCTGCCGGGCCTCCTCCGCCATCTGCTCCATCGGCGCGCCCATGCCCGGGAACGCCTCGCTCCGCAGGCTCGAACCGGTGAACCGCCCGGCGGACCACTGCGCCGGGAACTCCGCGACCGTGATGCTCGGCACGCCGATCGGCACCGTCCCGGCCATGGGTACGGCCTCGGTCACCAGCAGCGGCTCGCTGATGGTGGTCGTGTACGACGTCGCCCGCACCGAGCCGCCGGGTTCGCTCGCGGCCGCGGAGGCGGTGCCGCCGAGCAGCGCGATTCCGCCGGTCGTGAGCGTCGAGACGAAAATCGCCGCGAGAGCCAGCTGCCTGGATTTCCGATGCATGGTTCCCCCCTTGGGCCCGATCGGGCCTCGCCAGGTCAGGCCACCTGGGCTTTTCCCGGTGCCCGAATTCGGCCGCCTCCCCTTCCGCCATGCCGGATTACGGCATCGATGAGATTTGTCGCGAAAAGGGATTCAAACGGCGACTATGCGCCAAACGGCCTCATCTCGATGCTTCAACGAGCCTCACGAATGCGTCTAGGGCAGTTGGCCCAAGCGTTTCCGCCGGTCGTGGAGGATCTGACCGGAGGGAGAGGTGTGGCGGGTGATGCCGCTCACGCCATGACCGCCGCTTTGCGCGACCCGGCCGTCTCATGGCCGTTCGAGATCGTAGGTGACGTCCGCCACGCGGACCGTCCGGACCAGCGGATCCTCAATGATCTTCCGCAGTTCCCCGATCGTCGCCGACGAGTCCACGTAGGCGTAGGCCAGTCCGTCGTTCGCGGCCTTGCGCAGCCGGGCCAGGCTCAGATCGAAGTCGTGCAGGTTGTCGTCGTCGTAGTCCTTGAGGATGCCGACCCAGCGGCGGAAGTTCGCGAGGTCCGACTTGATCGGCTCGTCGGCCTCTCCCGGCATCGGGGCCCGGTCCCACATGGTCGGCCCTCCCCAGGAGATGGGGATCTCCCTGGGACGCCGCTCGAAGACCACCTTGTCGGCATGCGACGTGTGTCTGGCGGTGAAGGCGGCCAGATCCCCGATGGAGAGCGGCTTGGCGAACTCGACCACCGCCAGCGCGTTGAGCCCCTCGGGGAGCCTGGCCAGCACCTTGCGGCTGTCCTCCTTGGGCTGGTTGCCGGTGCCCACGTTGATCAGCGCCCTGCTCAGCGTGGTGCCGGCGTAGTTGCCGAGCGGCAGCCTGCCCACGTGGCCGAAGAAATCCTGGGTGACGACATGCTCCACGCCGACGTAACCCTCGACGAAGCTCCCGACGGCCCGAATCGGCCGGACGGCCACGGTGAACGACATCGACAGCGGCGTGGTGGCACCCCGCTCTCGGATCTCGACGTCGTAGCCGGGGTTGTAGATCTTGAAGGCGGTGCCCAGCACGTCGGTCATGTGCTGCTCCCGGTCGCCGCGCCGCTGGATCAGGCCGGAGCCCACCGTCGCCGCCAGGACGAGGACGAGCAGTGCCGCCAGGACGGTGATCGCGGTGCGGGCGACACCCCGCCGTACGGCCCGGCGGGTCGCCTTGGGATCGAAGTCGGGCATGGCCGGCAGCAGATCGTCGTCAGTCATGAGGACCTCCGTAGAGATCGGCGAAGGCCGCTCTGGCCCGCCACACGGCCGTCTTGACAGTGGTGTGCTTCCTGCCGGTCATCGCGGCCACCTCCACCAGCGAGAAGCCCTCGAAGTAGACCAGGGTGAGCAGCCTGCGGTGCTCCTCAGGCAGCCGATCCAGGACGTCGCGCACGGCCAGCGACTCCGCGTGCAGCGCGGGCACGCCGAGCTCGTCGGGATCAGGCAGGTCCAGCTCTCGGCGGTGGCGCCGGAGGTGGTCGACCAGGACGTTGCGGGCGATGGCGAGCAGCCACGCGGCCGGGTTCCCGCCGCGCCAGCCGAGCAGCGCCCTGGTCGCCTTGACGAACGTCTCCTGGGCGAGGTCCTCGGCGAGGTGGGGATCGCGGGTGCGGCGTAACAGGAACCCGCACACGAGCGCCCAGTGCTCGCGGTACAGCTCCTCGATGATGATGCCCCCCGCGTCTTCGTGTCTGTCACAACAGACCAGACGCGATCGGGCCGGGAATGGTCACCCACCTCTTCCGCGGATGCTCGAAAATATCTTGCGGTCCGCCGGGCTGGGCAGGAAGGGTGCGGAGGTGGCCATACCTCGGCAAGAGCACCTGGTACGGCGGGCGGCGGCGGCCGACTCCGCTGTCGTCGCCGAGTTGCTGGACGCCTTCAACCGTGAGTTCGACACGCCGTCACCGGGAACGGAGGTGCTCACGGCGCGCCTCCGCCGAATGATCGCCGAGGACCACCTCGTCGCCCTTCTCACCGGCGAACCGGCCGTCGGCGTCGCGGTGTTGTCCTTCCGGCCCAACGTCTGGCAGGAGGGTCCGGCCGCGCTCCTGGACGAGCTGTACGTGCGGCCCGGCACGCGCGGACAGCGGTTCGGGCACGCCCTGCTGGAAGAGGCGTGCCGCGTCGCGCGGGAACGCGGCGCGGAGACGCTCGAGATCAACGTCGACGGCGAGGACACCGACACCCGCCGCTTCTACGAGGCGCACGGCTTCGCCAACAGCGAGCCCGGGGCGACCGAGCCGATGTTCTACTACTACCGCGACCTCGTCTGAGAAGGGTCAGACGTCGAAGCGGGACTCTGATCGCCATCCTGGCGACGTGGGCCGGAAGGTTTGCTGCGCTGGTTGAGCGGCCTTCCGGCCTTTGATCGCGGCTGCCGCGCGCGTGCAGGCCGTCGTCCTCCACACCCTCGAAGCCGTCCGCCGGTCATGAGCAGAAACCTCGACGGCTCGCGTTCCAACAATCTCTGCCATAACCGAGCGCAACCGAACGTACGCGCACGCCTGAAACATTCATGGCAGGTGACGGTCGACAGGCACGTTTCTGCTGCACGCCAGTTCAACCATGTTCACACGCCATCTTTCCAGCCTGACAGGGTCTTGACATGTACTAACTGCTTTGACATTTTCAAACGGCTTCCAACAGAAAGCATGACGGAAGGTATTGAGCCGAGCGTGCTGGGGCCAACCGCTCTGAATCCAGCAGGGCCGGTGAACCGCCCGTCACTCATCCCCCACACGGACAGCCCCGGAGGTCCGGCATGCGCAAACGTCGACCAGTCGGCGACAGGAAATGGATCCGCATCATGATGGCGACGGTCGCGGCGGCCGTGACCGGCGCCGGCGCCGTGGTGATGACCGCGCCGGCGGCCCAGGCGGCCACGACGACCATCACGGTGAACGGCGGTTCGACGGGACGCACGTTCGACGGAGTGGGGGCGATCAGCGGCGGCGGCGGCAACTCCCGGCTGCTCATCGACTACCCGGAGACGCAGCGCTCACAGATCCTGGACTACCTGTTCAAGCCCGGGTACGGCGCGGCGGTGCAGTTGCTGAAACTGGAGATCGGCGGTGACGCCAACTCCACCGACGGCTCCGAGCCCAGCATCGAGCACACCCGCGGTGACATCAACTGCAACGTCGGCTACGAGTTCTGGCTGGGCGAGCAGGCGGTGGCGCGCAACCCGAACATCAAGCTGATCGCGCTGCCGTGGACCGCGCCGGGCTGGATCGGCGGCGGGAACTTCTGGTCCCAGGACATGATCAACTATGACATCTCCTGGCTCAACTGCGCCAAGCAGCACGGCCTGACGATCAGCTACATCGGCGGATGGAACGAGCGCGGGCACAACAAGACCTGGTACGAGAATCTTCGGTCGGCCCTCAACTCCAACGGCTACGGCAACGTGCAGATCGTCGGTGACGACAGCTTCGGCCTGTCCACCGCGGACGACATGCAGAGCGACCCCGCGTTCAAGGCCGCGGTCGGCGTGGTCGGGTCGCACTACCTGTGCGGCTACCTGGGCGACGCCACCTCGTGTCCATCCAGCGCGAACGCCGTGGCCACCGGCAAGCCGATCTGGAACAGCGAGTTCGGATCGCAGGACTACATCAGCGGCTCGGCCCCCTACATCCGCAGCATCACCCGTGGATACCTCGACGGCCAGATGACGGGCTTCGTCAACTGGCCGCTGGTGGCCGCGCTCTACCCGAACCTGCCCTTCAACACCACCGCCCTGGCGGTCGCCAACTCACCGTGGTCGGGCTCCTATCAGCTGGGCCGCAGCCTGTGGGCGAACGCCCAGGTCGCCCAGTTCACCCAGCCGGGCTGGCGCTTCCTCACCGGCTCCGCGAGCGGATACCTCGGCGGGAACCGGAGCAACGGCAGCTACATCTCCCTGAAGTCCACGAACAACACCGACTACTCGACCATCTACGAGACCACCACGTCGTCGAGCACGCAGACGGTGAACGTCAACGTGACGGGCGGGTTGAACACCGGGACCGTGCACGTGTGGGCCACCAACCTCGGCTCGAACAACCCCGCCGACTGGTTCGTCAGGCAGCCGGACATCACCCCCAGCAACGGCTCCTACTCGCTCACCATGCAGCCGAACCGGATCTACTCGGTGACCACGACCACCGGCCAGGGCAAGGGCACGGAGGCCGGCCCGGCGCGCGCGCCGCTGGCTCTGCCGTACTCCGACGACTTCGAGTCCTACGCCCCCCGCACCGAGGCCAAGTACTTCTCGGACATGCAGGGCTCCTTCGAGGTCCGGCCCTGCACCGCCGGCCGGTCCGGTCAGTGCCTCCAGCAGGTGACCCCCCAGCGTCCGATCGAGTGGCAGGACGACAGTGACGCGTTCGGCCTGGTCGGCGATCCGTCCTGGAGCAACTACAAGGTCAGCGTGGACGTCGACTTCCAGCAGGCCGGCACGATCACGCTGCTCGGGCGGGCGAACACACAGCAGCGCCCGCAGAGCCACCAGGCGGCCTACCAGCTGCGGCTGAACAGCTCCGGAGCCTGGTCCATCTCCAAGAGCACCACGTCCGGCACGGTGAGCACCCTCACCTCGGGCTCCCGGGGCTCGCTCGGGACCAACAGCTGGCACACGGTCTCGCTCAGCTTCACGGGCAACCAGATCAGCGCCACCCTCGACGACACCGCGCTCGGCTCGGTGACGGACGGCTCCTACTACGCCGGGCAGGTCGGGCTCGGAGTGGTCGGATACCAGACCGACATGTTCGACAACCTCTCCGTCACCGAGACCAGCGGCGGAAACGGCGACAGCAGCGTCGGCCCCATCAGGGGCCAGGCCTCCGGCCGCTGCGTCGACGTCCCCAACTCGTCCCAGACCAACGGCACCCAGGTCGCACTCTGGGACTGCAACAGCGGTGCCAACCAGACCTGGACCCTCACGCCGTCCAAGCAGCTGATGGTCTACGGCACCAAGTGCCTGGACGCCTACGGACAGGGCACGGCGGACGGGACCCGGGTCGACATCTACGACTGCAACGGCGGCGCCAACCAGCAGTGGACGCTCAACTCCGACGGCACGATCGTCGGGGTCGGCTCGAACAAGTGCCTGGACGCCTACGGCGCCGGCACCGCCAACGGCACCCAGCTGGTGATCTGGACGTGCAACGGCGGCGCGAACCAGAAGTGGTCGCGCAGCTGAGCCGGCGGTGACACCGGCCGGCCGCCTGAGCGGCGTCCGGCGATCCGCGCAGCCTCCAGCGCCGCGGGGAGCGTCTCGAAATGGCTTTCAGCGGGGTGGCAGTGGTGCGACCGGGCGAACCGCCGTGAACTCCGCGTGCTCGTATCGGGTGGCGGAGAGCAACAGCAGCCACTCGTCGCAGCCCTGCCACGGGTATACGTCGGCGGCTCCGCCACGTACGGTCCGAGGCCCGTCGCCGGTCCGTGGCTGTCCGTCTGCCGGCGCGCCCGCGAATCCGGGGATCCACACGTCGGCACAGAGCTCGTTCGCCGACCCCATTGCCGCCAGCCCGAACGAGTTCTCCGCCGCGGCCACCCGCGTCTCGTCGCCGAAGTCGTCGAGCAGTTGGTCCTCGCCGGGTTTCCCGTCACCGCGGAAGGTCAGCGTGGTAGTGCCGGCCCGCGCCGCGTATTCCCACTGCGCCTCGCTGGGCAGCTGGAACGGCAACAGCTTGAGCAGGTCGTCCAGGTCGTCCAGGTCGCCTTCGAGCCGGGCCGTGCCGGTGCCCGCCTCGGCGTACGGGTCCTCGTATTCGGGCAGCCAGTGCCGGACCTGCGCCACCGTCAGCGGGTGCCGCGCGATCAGGAACGGCTCGACCCGCACCTCGCGTACCGGCTGTGCGTCCCCGGCGCCCGCGAGGAACGGCTCGATGGTGTCCTCGACCCCGCCGCTGCGCTCGATGGCGCGTACCGCGTCGAGCTCCGCGTCGGACAAGCCCATCCGGAACGTGCCGCCCGGAACCTTCCGGAACACCACGCCCGACGGGGCATGCCGCCATGCCGGTCGCCCGGCCACGATCTCCTCGGTCCACATGGCGCCGAACGCTAGCAGCCCGATCGCCGGTTGGTCTTTTCCGACGGTTTCGCAGCTTGCACATTGATCAACTGCCTGGCGGTGTTCTTGGACCGGAAGCTACCGATACCCCTCCTGTCCACCCCGTGTGCCGTCGACCCACCGCGGAGCGGCAGCGGGCCGGCGACGTAGATGCAAGCCCGGCTTGACGTGTCCCTGCGCGCGTGCACCTTCCGCGGTGATTGGACGCCAACGGTCACAGCCGGGCTTGCGGCGGAGGAGGCGGTCTGCTGGGCTTGCCTGGGTCGATGGCGGGCGGGGTGGTCACCCCACCCGAGCCACCCCACAACCCGCACGTATGTTCAGATGCCACCCCGGAGCCGGAGAGCCCCCGCCGGAGGCATCACCATGCGCGGCCGGCATCTGGCGGGCACTTCCAGCTCAGCCCGAAGCCCCTGTGAGCGGACTTGTACTGTCGTCTGGCGGCCCTTCCACTCGTCCGCGCCAGCCGTCCGGCGTTGTTTGCGCGCTGTCCGCCGGGAGCGCCAGCGGGAGGCGGCGGCGTGCGCCGTGACGGCGGCGCGTGCGGCCCGGTTAGGGCCGCCTTGAGGTAGGCCGACACCTGCGTTACGACCCGGCTGCCGTTCGCGCCTGGCTCGCTAAGCAGGTGGCCTGAGATGGGCAGCGTGGAGAAACGGGTTCGTGACGGCAAGGTCACTTACCTGGCCCGATAGCGTGACGACGCACGACGCCAGCGTAAGCGTTCGTTCTCTCGGAAGATCGATGCCGAACGGTTCCTGGCTCAGGTCGAGGCCGACATCCTTCGGGGTCAGTACGTTGATCCGTCAGACAAGACGACGGTGATCGAGTACTCCCGGATCTGGGTCGCCGGTCGCGCACACCGCCCGACAACAGCCCGCCGGGTGGTCAGCCTGATCGAGACCCACATCGCTGGCACTCCCCTCGGTAGTCGCCGCCTCGCTGCCGTGGTGCCCTCCGAGGTGCAGGCGTGGGCGGCCGACCGTGCCAAGGTGCTCGCCCCAACCACCTTGCGCAACCTCGTCGGGCTGCTGCGATCGATCTACGCGGCGGCGGTGCTGGATCGTCTGGTCGGCCGCTCGCCTGTCGTCCGGCTGACGTTGCCGGCCGCGCATCGGGAACGGATCGTCCCGCTGACCGTGGACCAGGTGCGGACGCTGGCCGACGCCATGCCGAGACGAAACCGCGCGATGGTCATCGTTCAGGCCGGACTCGGCTTGAGGCTCGGGGAACTGCTGGCCTTGCGGGCGCAAGACGTCGACCTGGCGGCGCGGACCGTCCGTGTGGAGTGGCAGTTCGCCCCACAGTCCAAGGTCAGGACCGATCCCAAGACCCGCCGGTCCCGTCGTTCCGTACCACTCCCCGTTGTCGTCGCTGAGGCGATCGAGAAACACATGCAGGACTGGCCGCCTGCTGAGGACGGGACCCTGTTCACCACCCGATTCGGCACGCCGTATCGACATGACTACTACGGCACGACGATCTTCAGAAAGGCGGTTGCCGCTGCCGGGCTACCGGAGGGCACTACCTCTCACGACCTGCGCCATCACTATGCATCCTTGTTGCTGATGCAGGGTGAATCGGTCATTGTCGTGGCCGAACGTCTGGGGCACGAGAACGCCAACCTCGGTCTGTCGACCTATGGTCACCTGATGCCGGACTCCGAGAAACGGACTCGCCGAGCGGTAGATGACGCCTGGTCGTGTGCCCCAGATGTGCCCCAGAACAAGGCCTCGGAGGCATGAGCAGGGCGGACAGCGCTGATTCAGACGTTGAAGCGGAACTCCACGACGTCGCCGTCGCGCATCACGTAGTCCTTGCCCTCGATGCGGGCCTTGCCCGCCGCCCTGGCCGCGGTCATCGAACCCGCCTCCACCAGGTCGTCGAACGAGATGACCTCGGCCTTGATGAAACCGCGCTGGAAGTCGGTGTGAATGACCCCGGCGGCCTCGGGGGCGGTCGCGCCCTTGCGGATCGTCCAGGCCCGGGCCTCCTTGGGCCCGGCCGTCAGGTAGGTCTGCAGGCCGAGCGTCTCGAAGCCGACCCGGGCGAGCTGGGCGAGGCCCGACTCCTCCTGGCCGACGGACTGCAGCAGCTCCAGCGCCTCGTCGTCGGGCAGCTCCACCAGCTCAGACTCGATCTTGGCGTCGAGGAACACGGCCTCCGCCGGCGCCACGAGCGCCGAGAGCTTGGCCCGCAGGTCGGCGTCGGTCAGCTCGTCGGCGTCGAGGTTGAAGACGTACAGGAACGGCTTGGCCGTGAGGAGGTGCAGCTCACGCAGGTCGGCGAGGTCGATCCCGGCCGCCTTGCCCCCGGCGTACAGGGTCGTGCCGGTGTCGAGCAGCTTCGCGGCGGCCTCGGCGGCCTCCAGCAGGACCTTGCGGTCCTTGTTGGTGCGCGCCTCCTTCTGCAGGCGGGGCAGCGCCTTCTCGATCGTCTGCAGGTCGGCGAGGATCAGCTCGGTGTTGATCGTCTCGATGTCGCGCTCCGGCGCCACCTCGCCGTCGACGTGGGTGACGTCGGGGTCGGAGAAGACCCGGATGACCTGGCAGATCGCGTCGGTCTCGCGGATGTTGGCGAGGAACTGGTTGCCCCTGCCCTGGCCCTCCGACGCGCCCTTCACCAGGCCCGCGATGTCGACGAACTCGACCTTGGCCGGGAGGACGCGCACGGAGCTGTAGATCTCCGCCAGCTTGTCCAGACGGGAGTCCGGCACGCCGACGATGCCCACGTTCGGCTCGATCGTGGCGAACGGGTAGTTGGCCGCCAGGGCGTTCCCGCTCTTGGTCAGGGCGTTGAAAAGCGTGGACTTGCCGACGTTGGGCAGGCCGACGATGCCGATGCTCAGGCTCACGTACCACGAGTTTAGGGGCCTCGGAGGGTGCGCCTGACATCGACGGCCTCGGCCCGCTCCCAGGCGCGCCTCCCTGTTTGGCACGCCAATGCCTGAAATCATCCAGACCGTGGATGTCGTGGCTCTCGCACTGGGACTGGTGATCGGCGTCGTGGTCGGAGCGGCCCTGGCCGGGATGCGGACCGCGGGCCGCACCGCCCAGGAGGCCGCCAGGGTGGCCGAGGCCGAGGCGCGGACGCGGGCGGCCGAGGACAAGGTGGCCTACATGGAAAACCAGCTCACCGAGCGGTTCCAGGCCATCTCCGCACACGCCCTCGACGTGGCCAACCTGCGTTTCCTCGAACTCGCCGAGAACCGGCTGAACACCACGAGGGCCGAGGCGGCCGGGGACCTCGACCAGCGCAGGCAGGCGGTCGAGAACCTGGTCGCGCCGCTGCGGGAGACGCTCTCCAAGGTGGAGAGCCAGCTCAGGGAGAGCGAGTCGGGCGCCCGCGCCGCCCGCGCCGAGCTGAGCAAGCAGATGGAGTTCGTACGGGAGAGCTCCGATCGGCTCAAGGCCCAGACGGACGCGCTGGTGCGGGCGCTCCAGCGGCCGGAGGCCCGGGGACGGTGGGGTGAGCTGCAGCTGCGCCGGGTGGCGGAGATCGCCGGGATGGCCCGCTTCTGCGACTTCGACGAGCAGGTGAGCGCCGTCACCCGCGACGGCGTGGTCCGGCCCGACATGGTCGTACGGCTCAGCGGCGGCAAGAACGTCATCGTGGACGCGAAGGTCTCGCTCGCGGCCTACCTGGAGGCGGCCGAGGCCGCCGATCCCGAGTTCGCCTCGGCCCGGCTGGACGCCCACGCGCGGCACGTGCGCGAGCACGTGGACCGGTTAGCCGCCAAGTCCTACTGGCAGGCGTTCAATCCGTCGCCCGAGTTCGTGGTCCTGTTCATTCCCGGCGAGGCGTTCCTCGCGCCCGCGTTGGAGCGCGACCCGGGACTGCTGGAGTACGCGATGCGCAGGCGCGTCCACATCGCCACTCCCACGACGCTCGTCACGATGCTCCGCACCGCGCAGTACGCCTGGCAGCAGACCGCGGTCAGCGAGAACGCCAAGGCCGTCTTCGATCTGGGCAAGGAACTGTACGAGCGGCTCGGCGGCCTCGGACGGCACGTGGACGCTCTGGGCAAGGCGCTCACGAGAGCGGTCACCGCGTACAACCAGACGGTCGGCTCGCTGGAGAGCAGGGTCCTGGTCAGCGCACGGAGGATGAACGACCTCGGTCTGGTGGACTACCCGCTCGACGCCCCGTCGGCGGTGGAGGAGGTCCCCCGGCCGGTCGCCATCCCCGAACTCGAAGGTGAAGAGCGGGTAAGCCCCCCTCCCCCGCATCGTCAGAACGGTAAATTGACGCGAGACTTGTCGTAAGGGGGCCCGATGACAGGCACCGGTCGAGCGGGGGTGCGGCTGACCGCTCGGGGGGCGATCGTCATGCTCTTCGTGATCACTCTGGTGGGCATGCCGTTCCTGCCCGGGCCCGCGTTCGTGGCCGGTTGCCTCGCCGCGGTCCTGCTGGTGCGTCCCCGGGACCTGCTGCCGCTGGTGGTGACGCCTCCGCTGGTCTTCTTCGTCGCGGCGCTGCTGGTGGAGCTCGTGCGGGCGCTCCGCTCGGGCTCGATGCTCCAGACGTTCGGGCTCGGGATGTTCACCGCGCTGTCGTCCGGCGCGCCGTGGCTGTTCCTCGGGTCCGCGCTGGCGCTGGGCGTCGCGTGGGTGCGCGGCCTGCCCGCCAGCCTGAGGGAGATGCGCGGCGCGCCCGCGCCCGCGCCCACGCCGACTCCGGCCTCCCGTTTCCGTTCGCGCCGTGGGCGCGTCCGCACGTTCGACCCGGAGCCGGAGGGCTACTTCGAGCCCCGCGTGTACGGCAGGGCCGCCGACGAGTGAACCCGGATCAGCGCCGCACCCGGGCTAGACCGTGCGGAGGTCCTTGCGGAGTTCGTGGGGCAGGGCGAACCGCATGCTCTCCTGCACCGACTCGACCTCCTCGACCTCGGTGAAACCGTGGCCGGCGAGCTTGGCGAGCACTCCCCGCACGAGTTCCTCCGGGACGGAGGCGCCACTGGTCAGGCCGACCGTGCGCACGCCCTCCAGCCACTCGTCCCGTACGAACGAGGCGTCGTCGACGAGGTAGGACGCGGCGGCGCCGTAGTCCTTGGCGACCTCGACGAGCCGCTTGGAGTTGGAGGAGTTGGCCGAGCCGACGACGATGACCAGGTCCGACTCGGCGGCGATCTGCTTGACGGCCGTCTGCCTGTTGGAGGTGGCGTAGCAGATGTCGTCGCTCGGCGGGTCGATGAGGTTGGGGAACCGCCCCCGCAGCCGGGCGACCGTCTCGGTGGTCTCGTCCACCGAGAGGGTCGTCTGGGAGAGCCAGACCACCTTCTCCGGGTCCCGTACGGACACGTCCTCGACGCCGTCGAGCCCGTCCACGAGCTGGATGTGCTCGGGCGCCTCACCCGCGGTGCCCTCGACCTCCTCGTGCCCCTCGTGGCCGATGAGCAGGATGTCGTAGTCCTTGGCCGCGAACCTCTTGGCCTCGTTGTGCACCTTGGTCACCAGCGGGCACGTCGCGTCGATCGTCCGGAGACCGCGGCTCGCGGCCTCCTCGTGCACGGCGGGCGCGACACCGTGAGCGGAGAAGACGACGATGGCGCCCTCGGGGACCTCCTCGGTCTCCTCCACGAAGACGGCGCCGCGCTCCTCCAGCGTCTTCACGACGTGGGTGTTGTGCACGATCTGCTTGCGAACGTAGATTGGCGCGCCATACTGCTCCAGCGCCCGCTCCACCGCTTGCACCGCACGGTCGACACCCGCGCAGTAGCCGCGGGGCTTGGCGACCAGGACACGGCGGGTCGCTGAGGTCTGCACGTCCATGTTCCTATGCTATGTGGAACGCGAGCCGCCCCTTGACCCTGGTCTTGCAAGACTGGGTGTACCAGATACGCATCTCCCCGGGAGCAGAAATGTCCGTCCTTAGAGCAATAACGACAGTGCTACAGACCGCTCTGAACGGGGTCGGACAGGCGCTGCTGGTCGGCGACAAGATCAAGACCACCATCAAGGAGCGCTTCGCCGGTGGCGAGGCGCAGGACGGCGAACGTCCCGAGACCGCCGAGGCCCCTCGGACCGAGGAGGCCGCCGAGCAGGCCGCCGGGGAGCGGCCCGCGCGCCGGGAGCCCGTCATCTTCGCCCCTCGCCCGAGCAAGACCGAGAAGCCCGAGAAGGCTGAGCAGCCCGAGAAGGCTGAGCAGGCTGAGCAGGCCGAGGCGGTGACGGCCGAGGCGCCGGCCGCTGAGACTGCGTCCGTCGAGGCCGTCGAGGCCGTCGAGGCCGTCGAGGCTCCGGCCGAGCCGAAGCCCGAGGCCGCCCCTGCCGTCGAGGCGGAGAAGCTCGACCTGCCCGCCGCACCCGTCGAGGCCGAGCCCCCGGCCGTCGCCGAGGTAGCGGACGGGACCGCCGCACCCAAGAAGCCGCGCACCCGCCGCAAGGCCACCGCCGGAACCGCCGAGACGACCGAAACCGCTGGAACCGCGGAGACCGCGGAAGAGGTCGCGCCCGCCGAGGCCAAGAAGCCGCGCACGCGCCGCAAGGCCACGACCGAAGCCGCCGAGGCCGCCGAGGCCGCGGGCGGTGCCGAGGGCACGACCACCGCCGCGCCGAAGGCCACCAGGACCCGCAGGAAGCCCGCCGCCGCGAAGGCGCCGGAGAGCCCTGCCGAGGCGCCGGCGGAGCAGCCCGCCGCGGCAGCGGCCGAGCCGGCTCAGCAGCCCGTGGAACAGCCGGCGACGGGCGAGACGACCGCCGAGACGGCGGAGCCGATGCCGGGCTACGCGAACCTCTCCGTGGCGTCGCTGCGGGCGCGGATGCGCGGCAAGTCGGCCGAGCAGGTGCACGCGCTGCTGGACTACGAGCAGGCGCACCTGAACCGCCCCGAAGTGGTCCGGATGTTCCAGAACCGGCTGTCCAAGCTCCAGTCCGAGTCCTGATCCCGGGTCGCGCCCGCCCAGCCGTACGCCGGGCGGGTGGGTGAGGCGTCCTCCGCCTGGCCGTCTGCGGATTGTCGGCAGGTACGGCTAGCCTGCAGGTGCGAGCCGGGCCAGGCGAGGAGGGCATTTGAGCGCGAAGACGTCCCCGGAGGCGCCGCTGCCGATCAGGTCGGTGCTGCAGATGGTGGCCCAGTGGATCGGCAAGCTGGGCACCGTCTGGGTCGAAGGGCAGATCACCGAGCTGACCGCCAGGGGCGGCACCGTCTTCCTGACGCTGCGCGATCCCGTGGCCAACGTCTCGGCGCGGATCACCTGCGCGCGGGCGGTCTACGAGGCGAGCGTGCCGCGTCCCGTCGACGGCGCGCGCGTCGTGATGCACGTCAAGCCGGACTTCTGGGTCAACAAGGGCTCGTTCGCGTTCACGGCCCTGGAGATCCGTCCGGTCGGCATCGGCGAACTGCTGGCCCGGCTCGAACGGCTCCGCCAGGTACTGGCGGGCGAGGGCCTGTTCAACGTCGACAGGAAGAGACGGCTGCCGTTCCTGCCGGGCACCGTCGGGCTCATCTGCGGGCGCGACTCGGCGGCCGAGCGTGACGTGCTGGAGAACTCCCGCCGCCGCTGGCCCGCCGTCCGTTTCAAGGTGGAGCAGGTCGCCGTCCAGGGGTCGTACGCCGTGGGCGAGGTGACCGAGGCGCTGCGCAAGCTCGACGCCGACCGCGAGGTCGACGTGATCATCATCGCCCGGGGCGGCGGCTCCCTCGAGGACCTGCTGCCGTTCTCCGACGAGTCGCTGGTGCGGGCCGTCGCGGCCTGCCGCACGCCGGTGGTGAGCGCGATCGGCCACGAGCAGGACAGTCCGCTGCTCGATCTCGTGGCCGACGTGCGCGCCTCGACCCCCACGGACGCGGCCAAGAAGGTCGTGCCCGACGTGGGCGAGCAGCTCACGCTCGTCCACCAGCTCAGGGACCGGGGCCGCCGGGTGCTGCGGGGCTGGGTCGAGCGCGAGATGTCCTGGCTCGACTCCGTACGCTCCCGGCCGTCGCTCGCCGATCCCGTCCGGGAGCTCGACCGGCGGGCCGAGCAGGTCGACGCGCTGCGCGAGCGGTCCAGGCGCTGCCTTTCGGCGTCCCTGGACCGCTCGGCCGACTCGCTGGAACATCTCAGGGCCCGGCTCGTGGCCCTGTCCCCCGCAGCGACCCTGGAGCGGGGTTACGCCATCGCGCAGCGTCCCTCCGGAGAGGTCGTCCGCCTGGCCGGGGACGTCAAGCCGGGTGACGAGCTCACGATCCGCTTCTCCGACGACCGCGTGACGGTGACCGCCCAGGACGCCTGAACCGGGGCCGCGCGGGCCACGGGCCGCGGCGGGTCAGATGGCGAGACGCACGTCGTAGGCGCCGAGCCACGCGTTCATCTGCAGGATGCCCTCCAGCGACGTCCGGGCGCCCTGCAGGCTGACCGCGCCCATGGGCTGGTCGAGCATCGTGCGCACCTTGCCCGCGTCCACCAGGCAGCCGATGGCCGGGTCCCCGGCGAGCACGCGGGTCACCTCGGCACGCAGCGCACGCTCGTACGCCGGGTCCTGTGTCGAGGGGTACGGCACCTTGCGGCGCTCGACCACCGACCGGGGCAGCACGTCGGCCGTCGCCGCGCGCAGCAGGCTCTTCTCGTGCCCGTCGAAGGTCTTCATGGCCCAGGGCGCGTTGAAGACGTATTCGACCAGGCGGTGGTCGCAGAACGGCACCCGGACCTCCAGTCCGACGGCCATGCTCATGCGGTCCTTGCGGTCGAGCAGGATCTGCACGAACCGGGTCAGGTGCAGGTAGCTGACCTCCCGCATCCGCTTCTGCAGCCCGGTCTCCCCCGGCACCCGGGGCACCTCGGCCAGCGCCCGCTGGTAGCTGTCCGCGCGGTAGGCGGGGATGTCGAGCTTCCCCAGCAGTTCCTCGTTCAGGAACTCGCCCCGGCTGGACAGGCCCGTCTGGCCCTGTGTGGCGAGCCACGGGAAGGTGCCGGAGTTGACCGCCTCGGGATCGTGGAACCACCGGTAGCCGCCGAACACCTCGTCGGCGGACTCCCCCGACAGCGCCACCGTCGAGTGCCCCCTGATCGCCTTGAAGAGCAGGTAGAGCGAGGTGTCCATGTCGCCGATGCCGAGCGGGAGGTCCCTCGCCCGCAGGACGGCCGCACGCACGGCGGGATCCATGAGGTCGGCCGAGTCCAGCACGATGTCCGTGTGATCGGAGCCGACGTGCCGCACGACGTCGTGGACGTACGGCGTGTCCGGGGTGTCGCGCATGTCGTCGGCCTGGAAGTTCTCGCTGTAGCCGGCGAAGTCGACGGAGAACGACCGCACCCCGCCCTGACCGGCCAGCGCGCGGGCCGCGAGCGCGGTGACCGCGCTGGAGTCGAGCCCGCCGGACAGCAGGGTGCACAGCGGCACATCGGAGATGAGCTGCCGCTCGATGATGTCGTCGAGCAGCTCCCGCACGGTCCGGATGGTGGTCTGCAGGTCGTCGGTGTGCTCGCGGGCCTCCAGTTGCCAGTAGCGGCGCTTGCTCAGGCCCTCGCGCCGCACCTTCACCACCTGGCCGGGCCGCACCTCGTACATCCCCCGGAAGACGGCGCTCTCCGGCGTCTTGACGAAGGCCAGGATCTCGCGCAGGCCGTCGGCGTCGATCACCCGCTCGGCGAGCGGGTTGGCCATGACGGCCTTGGGCTCGGAACCGAACAGCACCCCGTTGGGCGTCGGGTAGTAGTACAGGGGCTTGATCCCCATACGGTCGCGCACGAGCAGCAGCTCCTCGCGGCGCGTGTCCCAGATGGCGAAGGCGTACATGCCGTTGAGGCGGGAGACGAAGTCCTCGCCCCATTCGAGGTACGCCTCCAGGACGACCTCGGTGTCGCTCTGGGTCCGGAACCGGTGCCCGCGCCGGGTGAGCTCGGCGCGCAGTTCCCTGAAGTTGTAGACCTCGCCGCTGTAGGTGAGCGCGGCCACGACATCGCCGCCGGTTTCGGCGGCCATGGGCTGGCGCCCGCCCTCGATGTCGATGATGGCCAGCCGCCGGTGGCCGAACGCGGCGTGCGGAGCGAGCCACATCCCCTCGGCGTCGGGCCCCCGGCACGCCATCGTGTCCGTCATGGCCTGCACGGTCTCCCGTTCGCGACGAAGGTCACGTCCGTAGTCCACCCAGCCGCTGATTCCACACATGAAGATGACCCCCCGATCATCGCCCCCGAAGATGGTTAGTACACCTAAGTAACGGACGAATCACCTCTTTTATGCCCAAAGCGGACACGGCTAAGAGGCCACGGAGTGTCGGTCCCGGCCTCTAAGGTGGGGACGTGGCTGAGGACAAGCAGACCCCACCGGACAGGCAGACCCCGTCGTACGAGCAGGCCCGCGAGGAGCTGACCGAGGTGGTGCGCCGTCTGGAGACCGGCGGGCTCACGCTGGAGCAGTCGATAGAGCTGTGGGAGCGGGGAGAGCGGCTGGCGGCGATCTGCGAGGAGTGGCTCCAGGGCGCCCGCGCGAAGCTGGCCGCCGCGATGGCCCAGCGCCAGGAGCCTCAGCCGAACGGCCCCGAAGAGGCGCCCTTCTGACACCGGGCAGGCGGCTAGGCGTGCCAGAGGGCGGCGAGCTGCCGGGCGGCCAGGCGGGACGGCACGGCCCGCAGCAACGTGTCGCGTAGCCACGCGGCGACGCCGGTCTGGGAGGTCAGCCGCGACTGCCGGGACGCCGCCAGCATCATGCGATTGGCCCTGGGCCTGCGCTCGGTGTCGTAGCGCAGGAGCCGCTGGGCGACGTCGGCCGGCTCGGCGCCGGCCAGATGGCGGGTCAGTGCGGCGGCGTCTTCGAATGCCTGGCCGGCGCCCTGGCCGAGGTCCGGTGACATGGCGTGCGCGGCGTCGCCGAGGAGCGCGATCCTGCCGGTCGCGAACGAGGGCAGGGGTTCGGCCAGGCGGGCGATCGGGTCGACGTAGATGTCGGCGGGCGGGGTCGCCTCGATCAGTGCCGTGACGACAGGGTGCCAGTCGGCCATCAGGGACAGCATCTGCCGGCGTGCCTCGTCCGCGCCTGGCGGTGTGCCGTGCAGGACAGAGTCGGTGAACCAGTACAGGCGGTCCTCGCCGACGGGGAAAAGGCCGAACATCGCCCCGCTACGACGGTCGACCAACTGGCTGACGAGCAGGTCCTGCGCCATTCCGGGAGGGCGGGGCAGCATGCCGCGCAGATCCATTCGGCCGGTCCGTCGCAGCCCGGGGTGACCGGGGAAGAGCTGCGCGCGCAGCGTGCTGCCGATGCCGTCGGCCACGATCACGGCGTCCGCTCTCGCGACGGGCTCGCCTCCGCTGATCACGGTCACTTCGGCGGGGCCGGACTCCAGGCGCTCGACCGGGGTCGCGGTCCGCACCAGCTCGGACGGCAGCGGGGCGCGGAGCGATCGGTGCAGTTCCGCTCGCTCGATCATGGCGGGCGCCCCGACCTCCTGCCGCGCTCCACCTTCCTGCTGCGCCCTGACCAGGTCGGTGACCAGCAGCGGCCGTCCGCGCCAGTCCCGCAATCCCCCGCGGGCGGCACGGATGACGTGCCCGCGAACGTCTTCGGCCAGCCCCAGTGCGTCCAGCGCGCGAAGCCCGTTGGGCATGACCACGATCCCGGTGCCCGCTTCCCTGAGCTCGGCCCCCCGTTCGAGGAGTGTCACCTCATGACCCAGGCGATGCAGCCCCACCGCCGCCGCCACTCCTCCGAGCCCGGCGCCGACCACCACGATCCTCATGAGACCTCCGCCCGTTCACTACGATCGTACTAGTACGGCTATTGGTACCATCTGCCCATGCCGCCCACTAATCCGGCCCGTCGCCGGGCCCTGACCGATGCCGCCATCGAACTGCTGGCGTCGTCGGGCGTGCACGGCCTGACCCACCGGGCGGTGGAGAAAGCGGCGGACGTCCCGCCGGGAACGGCTTCCAACTACTTCCGCAGCAGGGAAGCGCTGCTGGTGGCCGCCGCGGAGCGCATCGCCGAGTTGCATCACGCGGACACCGCTCAGGCCGTCAAGCAGCCGGCGACGCTGGTCGACCTGCTGACGGAATCGTTGTTCACAGCGGCGACCACGCTGCGCACCCGCTACCTCGCGATCTTCGAACTGCAGTTGGAGGCCGCGCGCCGGCCGGTGATCGCCTCGGCGCTCGCGGGACTGCGGGACACGGCGTCGCTGGTCACCGCCGGGCACCACGACGAACTCGGCCTCGGCATTCCACGCCGGAAGATCCCCGCCATGATCGCGCTCTACGGTGGCGCGCTGTTCACCTTGGTCAGCGCACCACCGGAGCACGTCAGCAGGGACGTCGTCCGGCACATCGTCGAGGTCATCGTCTACGGCTGCGATCCGCCGACGTGAGTGTGCGTCCGGCGTGACGGCACGGTCCGTCAGACGCCGGGCCGCCGCGCGTCAACCTCTATTTCGATCTTCATGCGGGGGTCGGCCAGACCGCACTCCATCATCGTGGCCGCCGGCCGCACGTCGCCGAAGCGGCGGCGCAGGACCGGCCAGCACGGCTCGAAGTCGGCCCGGTCGGGCAGCAGGTAGCGCACCCGCACCACATCGGCGAAGCCGCACCCCGCCTCGGCCAGCGCGGCCTCGATGTTGCGCAGACACTGTTCGGCCTGCTCCACCACGTTCTCGGAGATCGTCATGGTGGTGTAGTCGAAACCGGTCGTCCCGGAGACATGCACCCGGTCACCGTCCACCACGGCCCGGGCATAGCCGATCTGCTCCTCGAACGTCGAGCCGCTGAGGATCACGCGTCGCTCCGTCATGCGCCGAACGCTAGGCCGACGCCCATCGATACGTCTAATACATCCTCAGGCATGGTCTGATATCTCTGTGCGTATGGCGCGCCCCGAACTCCCCCTGGCGCAGTTGCACGCCTTCGTCGTGCTCGCCGAGGAACTGCACTTCGGCCACGCCGCGGCCCGCCTGGGCATCGCCCAGCCGCCGCTCAGCCAGCAGATCCGCCGCCTGGAGGACAAGGTGGGCCACGCGCTGTTCACCCGCGAACCGGGACGTGTCGCCCTGACCGCGGCGGGTCGCGAACTGCTGCCCGCCGCCCGGCGCGCCCTCACCGATCTCGCCGACGGGCTGGCCGCCGCCCGGGCCGTCGGCAGCGGCCGGGCCGGGCACCTGCGGATCGGCTTCGCCGCCTCCCTCGCCCTGACCGTCCTGCCCGGTCTGCTGCGCGCGTTCCGGGAGCGTTTCCCCGACGTCCGCCTGGACATCCGCGAGATGACCACCGCGCCGCAGATCGCCGCCCTGCGCGACAAGGCCATCGACGTCGGCCTCCTGCGCGAGCCCCCCGCCGACGACGCCGCCGACGACGAGGCGGAACTCGCCTTCAGGACGGTGCTCACCGAGCCCTTCGTGGCCGTGCTGCCGTCCGCCCACCCGCTGGCCGCCCTGCGGACCGTACGGCTCGCGCGGCTGGCGCACGAGCCCTTCGTGCTTCTGCCCCGCGAGGCCGGCCCGCGGCTCCACGACCAGATCACCGGCCTGTGCGCGGCGGCGGGCTTCACCCCCTGGGTCGCCCAGCGGGCGGTGGAGTGGCAGACCGTGTGCGCCCTCGTGGAGACCGGCCTGGGCGTCTCCCTGGCTCCGGCGAGCATCCGGCGCATCCGGCTCAAGGGCGTCGCCTTCCGCACGGTCGAGCCCAACGCGCGCACCCGGGTCGCCGTCGGCTGGCGTAAGGACGACCCGAGCCCCCTGGTCGCGCACCTGCTGGCGACCGTCAGCCGGAACCCGGATTCAGCCCGATGACGGCACCGGAGAGGGCTTGGGCTGCGGCGTGAGCGTCCGGGCGAGGGCGGTCAGCTCGTCCCAGTCGGCCGTTCCGGTGACGACCATCGCGTGATCGGGGAAGACGCGGACCAGCGTCCGCTGGTTCTTGTCCTGGCGGAACCGCTCCTGCCAGGTCACGCCGTCGATCTGGCGGCTCCCGCCGGCCTTGTCGGTGTTGGCCATGCGGTTGACGAAGTCCGCGGACGGTCTCTCGTCGCTCTGGGCGAGCATGGCGTGCTGCCGCTTGGCGGTCGCGAACCCCAGCCGCCACGTCACGGCGCCGTTCTTCTGGGTCAGCGACGAGCTGTTGGGCACCCAATTGGGCAGCACCCGGCTCGGGGCGACGACCTCGTACGCCGCCGTGCGCGCCGCGTTGGCCCGGTCGATCGAGAACTCCACCCGCGGGATGTGCTCGGTGCGGCTCTGCGGCGTGATGAGCAGGAACACTCCGACGGCGGCGAGGCAGACGAAGAGCGCGAACGCGTAGCCGTAGAAGCCCTGGGTGAATCGTCCCACGTAATGCGAGATTAGTCGGTGGAGCGGGTGGTGGCCGTACCGGCCGTCACGGGTGCCGAATATCGCCGATGATGCGAAGAGCGTCCTCGGCCATCTTCCGGGCCCGTTCCGGGTCGTCGGACAGCGTGACCTCCTGCACGACGGCCGCCAGGGCGCCGGTGACGACGACGACCAGGGCGTCCTCGTGCTCGAACAGCGCGGCGGTGCGCCTGGCCCACTGCCGGAGGCGATCGCGCATGATGACCTCGAACCCGGGCGGGGCGTCGCCGCGCAGGAAGAGCGCGGCGAGATCGCGCTCGGCGAGGCAGCCCTCCAGGTAGGCCCGCGCGGCGGCGAGGAACTGGGGCATCGGGTCGGTCTCCCCGTCCGCCCGGGCCTCCTGCACGGCCTGCCGGGTGCGCTGGGTCTGCCGCTTCTGGAACTCCTCGAACAGCGTTAGGTAGAGGTCGGCCTTGCCGGAGAAGTGGTGGTACAGGCTGCCGACGCTGGCGCCGGCCCTGGCCACGACGTCGGTGACGCCCGCCTCGGCGAAGCCGCTCGTGATGAACGTCTCCTTCGCGGCGTCCAGGAGAGCTCCCCGGGTCGCCGCGCCGCGCTCCGACGTGCGCGTCGTCACTGGTCGTTCGGTGTCGCCGCTCATGCGGCGACGATATCTCCGACCCGTCCTTTCCGGGGGTCCGCGCCCGCAAATGGCCTTCTACCTGGCCCAACAGGTTCAGACCAATCGGACAAGAAGGGCTTCGCGAACTACGATCGCTAGAACGGCACCTACCTAAAAGGGGATCAATGGCTGATCACGTACCGGCCGCTCTGGCGACGGGGGAACACGCACCCGACCGCAACCTGGCTCTGGAACTGGTCAGGGTGACCGAGGCGGCGGCGATGGCGGCCGCGCGCTGGGTGGGACGCGGCGACAAGAACGGGGCGGACGGCGCCGCCGTGAACGCCATGCGCCAGCTGATCAACACGGTCTCGATGAAGGGCGTCGTGGTGATCGGCGAGGGCGAGAAGGACAACGCCCCGATGCTGTACAACGGCGAGGAGGTCGGCGACGGGACAGGCCCCGAGTGCGACGTGGCCGTGGACCCGATCGACGGCACCCGGCTGTGCGCGCTCGGCATGAACAACGCGATCTCCGTGATCGCGGTCAGCGAGCGCGGCTCGATGTACGACCCGTCCGCGGTCTTCTACATGGAGAAGCTCGTCACGGGCCCGCAGGCGGCCGAGCATGTGGACATCGACGCCCCGGTGGCCGACAACATCCGCGCCGTGGCCCGGGCCAAGGGCGCCAAACCGTCGGACGTCACCGTGGTGATCCTGGACCGGCCCCGGCACGAGCGGATCGTCAAGGAGATCCGGGAGACCGGCGCCCGGATCCGTTTCATCACCGACGGCGACGTGGCCGGCGCGATCATGGCGGCGCGCAACGGCACCGGCGTCGACCTGATGCTCGGCATCGGCGGCACGCCCGAGGGCATCGTCGCCGCCTGCGCGCTCAAGTGCATGGGCGGCGTCATCCAGGGCAAGCTGTGGCCGCGCGACGAGGAGGAGCGCCGCAAGGCCCTCGACGCCGGGCTCGACGTCGACCAGGTGCTCATGACCGACGACCTCGTACGCTCCGACGACGTGTTCTTCGCCGCGACCGGCATCACCGACGGCGAACTGATGCACGGCGTGCGGTTCCAGGGCGGGGCGGCGGTCACGCACTCCCTCGTCATGCGGGGACGGTCGGGCACGATCCGCAAGATCGAGAGCGAGCACCAGCTCTGGAAGCTCGGCGCCTACAGCGCCATCAACTTCGACACAGCCATGTAAGACCTAAGACCTCAACGGCCGAACAGGCGGCGACGGGGCCGCTTCGGCGAGCGGGCGACGACCCTGCCGCCGAAGACGAACCCGGCGAGCTCGATCACGGGCGCGTCCGGCGCGAAGCCGGTCGCGCCCGGCGGGAGCCGCACCTCGTTCCTGAGTGACCGGACGCGGGCGTCCGGGGCGGTCACGATCCGCACGCCCTCGGGGACCGTCAGGTTGACCGTGCCGGCCATGACGGCGAGCTGCACCACCACGTGCCGCGACTGGAGCAGCGCCTCGCACAGGTCCATCGTGACCGTGCCGCCCAGGGACGTCACCGGCACCTGGGAGGGCACGACCCACCGGCCGCCACGGGTCTCCGTACGGAAGAAGGCGGTGACAGGACGGCTGTCCACCCGGAACGGCTGGCTCTCCGGCGGCAGCAGGTCCACGGTCAGCTCGGCCAGCTCGCCGAGGGTCCGCGCGGCCCAGACGCGCTCCACCCGTTCCTCGTGCTCCAGCGGCGTGAGCCGCCCGTCGGTGACGGCGTCCACGAGCACCGCGACGATGCGCTCCCGATCGGCGTCGGAGGCCCGCAACAGGGAGGGGTCGGGCGTGTCCGGGGTGCGCGGCGAGAGGAAGGCGGAGATCCACTTCACGGCTGAGGACTCGCTGCTGCTCACACCATCGAGAGTAAGCGGTCAACGCGCGCCGGTCACCACGCGACGCGGCGCCGACGTCGCACCCGACATTGACCAGGGACTTCGTGGCCGCTTAGCGTGAGGAGGTGGTCGCGGGGGCGGTGACACGGCAGGTCGGCAACCTTCCGGCCGACTTGACGAGTTTCGTCGGCCGGAGGCGTGAGCTGGCCGAGATCAGGCGGCTGCTTTCGGCGTCGCGTCTGGTGACCCTCACGGGTGTGGGCGGCGTCGGCAAGACCCGGCTGGCCCTGCGGGCGGCCGCCGAGCAGCGCCGCGCGTTCGACAGCGTCTGGCTGGTGGACCTCAGCACCGTGACCGATCCCGCGCTCGTGGCGGAGACCGTGGCGGCGACCATGGGCGTGCGGGACGAGCCGGCCGCCTGCCCGGTGGACGCGCTGGAGCACGTGCTGTCCTCGCAGCGGACCCTGCTCGTGCTGGACAACTGCGAGCACCTGCGTGACGCCTGCGCCGTGCTCGCCGACCGGCTCCTGCGCACGGCCCCCGAGCTGCGCATCCTCGCGACGAGCCGGCAGTCGCTCGGCATCACGGGCGAGCATCAGATGAAGATCTCGCCGCTGCCCGTCCCCGAGCCGGACCGGCCGCTCAGCCGCAGGTCTCTGGAGTTGTACGACGGGATCAGCCTGCTGACGGAACGGGCGGCGGCGGTCCTGCCCGGCTTCACCGTCACCGAGGACAACCAGGCGGCCGTCGCCGAGCTGTGCCGCCAGCTCGACGGCATCCCCCTGGCCATCGAACTCGCCGCCGTGCGGCTGCGGGCCCTGTCGGTGAACGCGCTCGTCGAGCGCCTGCGCGACCGCTACCGCATGCTCACCGGGGGCAGCAGTACGGCGGTGCCGCGTCAGCAGACCCTGCACGCGCTGGTCGACTGGAGCTTCCAGTTGCTGCCCGGCGCCGAGCGGACGCTGTGGACCCGGTTGTCGATCTTTCCCTCCCACTTCGACCTGGACGCCGTCGAGGCGGTGTGCACCGGCGGCGGCATCGAACGGGACGACGTGCTCGACCTGCTCGACGCGCTGCTGGACAAGTCGCTGCTGCTGCGCGAGGAGCACTCCGACACGGTCCGCTACCGCATGCTCGACACCCTGCGCGAATTCGGCCGCAAGCGGCTCGGCGGGCCGGCGGAGCGCCGGTCGCTCCAGCGGCGGCACCGGGATCACTATCTCCTGCTGTCGCGGCAGGTGGCCGGCGAGTGGTTCGGCCCCGACCAGTTCTCCTGGCGCAGGCGGCTCGACCTGGAGCAGGCGAACCTGCGCGCCGCGATGGACTTCTGCCTGCAGGAGCCCTGCGAGGCGGAGGCCGGGCTGCGGATGGCCGTCTGCCTGACCGACCCCTGCTGGCTGGCCAACGCGTACTACAACGAGGGCCGTCACTGGCTGGACCGCATGCTGTGGGCGGCGCCCGAGCCCACCGTCCTGCGGGCGCTGGCGCTGTGCGCCGACGCGGAACTGGTGCTCACCCAGGGCGACACCGACAGGGGCCGGCGTCTGCTGGCCGAGAGCCGGGCGCTCGCCGAGAGGCTGGGCGATCCGGAAGCGCTCGCCCAGACGTCCCTGGTCGCCGGGATGGCGGAGCACTACGCAGGCGACTACGCGAGGGGCATCCCGCTGCTGGAACGGGCGGTCGCGGAGGAGGAGGCCGTCGGCAACCTGAGCGGCCTGCTGGCCGCCCTGATCACGCTCGCGGCCGGCGTCGGCTACCTCGGCGACCGGGCCCGCGCCACGGAGCTGTTCGAGCGCGCTCTCGCGCTGACCGAGGCCCACGGCGAGCGCTCCGGCCGGGCCTGGGTGTTCACGATCTTCGCCGTCCACCTGTGGCAGAGCGGGGAGAACGCCCGCGCGCTGACGATGGCACGCGAGGCCCTCCTGCTCGGCCGCGACCTGGGCGACCGGATGAACATCGCGTTGAACCTGGAGGTCATCGCCTGGGTGCAGACCGGCGAAGGCCGCCACCCCTGCGCCGCCCGGCTGCTCGCGGCCTCGGAGGAGATCGGCCGTACGGTGGGCCTGGCGCCGCGCCGCGACAAGCGGTTCGCCGAGTTCCACGAGCGGTGCCTCACCGGTCTCCGTACGAGCCTGGGCGACCGGGCCCTGAGCCGCGAGACCCGCAGGGGGAACCGGCTCACGATGGACGAGGCGATCGATGAGGCGCTCGGCGAGCGGGCCGCGCGCGGGCCTGCGCGCGCGGACGAGACGGCCGCGGAGGCCGAGCCCACGCCGCCCGGTCGCCCCACGACGGCGGTCCCGGCGGCCGAGCCGTCCCCGCTCACCCGGCGTGAGCGGGAGATCGCCGAGCTGATCGCCCAGGGACGGAGCAACAAGGAGATCGCCTCCGCCCTCGTCATCTCGCAGCGCACCGTGGAGGGCCACGTCGAGCACATCCTGGACAAACTCGGCTTCGCCTCCCGGGCCCAGATCGCCGCCTGGATGGCCGCACGCGAAGCGGGCGGCCGGTCCTGACCCGCTCACCCCATTGACCGGGCGGGTGGCGGCTCCTACGCTGGCGAAAACTTGAACCCCCCTCATGTTCGTGGAGGACCGGTGCCCACTCCTCGCGACCGGCAGGCGCGGCTCGCCACGTTCGCGGTGTTCTTCGTCCAGGGCCTCACCTTCGCCACGCTGCTCACCCAGGTGGCGGCGCTGCAGAAGAAGCACGGCCTGTCGGACGGCGAGCTGACCATCCTGCTCCTCGTCGTCCCGCTCATCGCGGGGGCCGGGAGCGCGCTCGCCGGCGCCGCCGCGTCCCGGTGGGGCAGCCGCCTGATCCTGCGCCTGGTGCAGCCGCTCGCCTGCGCCGCCGTCGTGCTCGCGGGCCTCGCCCCGAACGTCCCCATGCTGGTGGCGGCCAACGTCCTGTTCGGCCTCGGCCTGGGCGGGGTGGACGCGGGCATGAACATGCAGGGCGTCGCGGTCGAACGCGAGTACGGCCGGGCGGTGCTCACCGGGTTCCACGCGCTGTGGAGCGTGGCGGCGGTCATCGGGTCGCTGTGGGCCTCCGCGGCGGCCACGCTCGGCCTCGGCCTGCCCGTCACGTTCTCGATCGCCCTCGTCCCGGCCGCCGCCGTCGCCGTCCTGTCCTCGCTCTGGCTCTACCGGCCGGAGGAGGAGCATCGCGCGGCCGCAGCCGCGGTCCGGGCGCAGGACGCGGGCGCCGGCAGGCCGGCCGGGGTCGCGTGGCGCCCGATCATCCCTCTCTGCCTCGCGATGGCGTTCCTCTACGTCGGCGACTCGTCGGTCTCCAACTTCGGCACCGTCTTCATGGACAAGGTCCTGCACGCCTCGGCGACCGTGATCCCGCTGGCCCTGGGGGCCTACCAGCTCACCACGTTCCTGGTGCGCGTCGGCGGCGACTTCGCGGTGCGCAGGTGGGGCCCGGCGGCCATCGTGCGCGCCGGAGGCGCCGTCGCGACGCTGGGCTTCGTCGCGATCGTGGCGGCCCCGACGGTGCCGCTGGCGATCGCGGGCTTCGCCCTCACCGGGATCGGCCTGTCCGTCGTCGCCCCGCAGTCGTTCTCGGCCGCCGGCCGCCTCGACCCCGCGGGCACGGGCGTGGCGATCGCCCGGGTCAACATGTTCAACTACGTGGGGTTCATCGTCGGAGCCGCGCTCGTCGGCGGCCTTGCCGACGCCTCCGGCTTCCGTGTCGCCTTCGCCGCGCCGCTCGTCCTCGCCGCCGCGATCATCCTGCTCGCGCGCGGCTTCCAGCCGCGTACGGCCGACCCGGCCACCGCGACCACCGTCGTCACCCCCTGACATCCCCCTCGACGTTCCCCTTGACGTTCCCCGCCAGGGTGCGTACGGCCTCGGCGACACGGTGGGCGGGCAGGCGGGCGAAGCCGAGCACCAGCCCCGGCGATCCGTGGGCCGACGTCACGACCTCTGCGGACAGGCCCGCGGCGCGGGCGGCCTCGGCCAGGCCGGACGGGTCGCCCCCGTCGTCCACCTCGGCGTACAGGTGCAGCCCGGCCGAGATGCCGCGCACGTTCATCCAGGGCAGGTCCTCGGCCAGGGCGCCGACGAGAGCGTCCCTGCGCCGCCGGTACTCCCGGCGCATCCGGCGCAGGTGCCGGTCGTACGCCCCGCCGTCGATGAGGTGGGCGAGCACGTACTGGTCGATGACCGGCGAGCCGAGGTCGAACTCCCCGCGCGCGATCCGTACGGCACGGGCGACGCGCGGGGGCGCCGCGATCCAGCCGAGCCGCAGCCCCGGGGCGAGCGCCTTGCTCACGCTGCCGGCGAGCACGACCCGGTCGGGCGCGAGGCCCTGCAGGCACCCGACGGGGTCGCGGTCGAAGCGGAACTCCGCGTCGTAGTCGTCTTCCAATACGAGGGCGCCCGTCCGGGCCGCCCAGTCGACCAGCGCGGCGCGGCGGGCCGGGGACAGGACCACGCCGGTCGGGTACTGGTGCGCGGGAGTGACCACCACGGCGTCGGCGTCGCCCGGCAGGGCCCCGACGACGATCCCCTCGCTGTCGACGGGCACGGGGACGATGTCCGCCCCGGCCCGCCGGAGCAGCGGAAGCTGACGCGCGCTCGTCGGGTCCTCGACGGCCAGGACGATGCCGCGCCCCCGGTCCCGCGCCAGGGCCTGGACGACGAGGCTGAGCCCCTGAGCCACCCCGGTCACGACCACGACGTCGTCCGGTGACGCGTCGGCCGCGCGCACCCTGCCGAGGTACGCGGCGAGTTCGCGGCGCAGGGCCGGCACACCGCCGGGGTCGCCGTAGTCGAGCGCGTCGTTGGGCAGCGTGGCCAGGACGTGACGGACGGCGGCGAGCCATGCCTGCCGGGGAAACAGGCCGAGATCCGGCGACGTGGGCCGATGGCCGTAGTGGGGCCAGCAGCTCTCCCGCTCGTCCCCGGGGCGCCCGGGGGCGGCCTGCCGCCCGGCCCCCGCCGCGACCCTGGTGCCCGCGCCCGTTCTGGATTCGAGGACTCCCTCGGCCACCAGCTGCTCGTACGCCTCGACCACCACGCCGCGCGACAGGCCGAGATCGCGGGCGAGGTCGCGGGTGGCGGGCAGACGGACGCCGGGGACGAGCCGCCCGGACCTGACGGCCTCGCGCACCTCGCGGGCGATCTGCCCGGCGAGCCCCCCGGCGGCTCTGTCGACCATGAGATGAAGATCGGCCATTGGCCCACACTAACGGCCACCGATTGGACCATGAACCAGGACCAAGCCGTCCCTAGCATCACCTGACATGAACACTCATGCGGCCGGAGCGGCGGGTGCGATGTTCCTCGTGGGAACGTTGGCGGCGGTCTCCGGCGTTATCGCGGACTATCCGGTCTACGGGGGTCAGGCGCTCCGCTACGCCCTCGCCGCCGTGATCCTGCTCGCCGTCGCCCGGGCGCGCGGCCTCGGTTTCGTGCGGCTCCGGCCGCGGCAATGGGCGCTGCTCGCCGCGCTGTCGCTGACCGGGCTCGTGCTGTTCAACGTCTGCGTGGTCGAGGCCACCCGTGCGGCCGGGCCCGCGCTGCCCGGCATCGTCCTCGGCACCGTGCCGCTGGCGCTCGCCCTCGTGGGCCCGATCTTCACGGGGGCCCGGCCGTCTCCGCGCGTCGTGGCGGCGGGTCTGGTGGTGGTCGCCGGGGCCTCGCTGGCGACCGGCGCCGGCAGCGGCAACCTGACCGGGCTGTTGTGGTCCCTTGGCGCCCTGGTCTGCGAGCTCTGCTTCTCGCTGCTGGCCCTGCCGCTGCTGCCGCTGATCGGTCCCGTCAGGCTGTCGGCCTGGACGGCCGCGATCGCGGTGCCGTTCCTGCTGCTCGCCGGCGTCGCCCTGGACGGCCGTCACGTGCTGCGCACGCCGACCGCCGCGGAGGCGGGCGGCCTCGCCTACCTCGCCCTGGTGGTGACGACCGTGGCGTTCTTCCTGTGGTACCGCTCGCTGCCCCATCTGGGCGCGGACCGGGCCGGGCTGTTCGCCGGGATGATCCCCGTCGGCGCGCTCGCCACGGCCGCCCTTCTGGGGATCGCCGTCCCCTCCGTGGCCGACCTGGCGGGAGCGGCCCTCGTGATCAGCGGGATCGCCCTCGGGCTCCGCTCGCCCTCACCTCGTCTGCCCGCTCGGCCACCCGCTCAGCCGCCCGCTCGGCAGGCTGCTCAGCCGGCCGCGGCTCCTCGCGTGGCGTCGCTCGCGCCCCGGGAGGGGACAACCACGTGATGTCGCCGTCCTTGACCTGCCGCAGCACGAGCGTGAGCAGCGACACCGCCAGGGCCACGAGAATGCCGATCGCGAAGATGACCATGACCCATACTTCGGCGTTCATGACCCCTCCCCTCTACTGTCCTATGTCTTAATTATCCCGCTTTGTGGTCGAATATTCAGTATGAAGTTCTTCAAAACCTACTCATAGCCCGGACATGATGACCGCCGCCCGCGCGCCGTACGCTGTGCAAAGACCATGGGCGGTCCGCACGGCGGGCGCGCCCCACCGGGCAGACCACGAGGAACCGAGGACGATGCCGGAGTTCGACTACACCGACCTGCTCCCGCTTGGACCGGACGAGACGGAGTACCGCCTGATCACCAGCGAGGGGGTGCGGGTCACCGAGGCCGCCGGGCGCAGGTTCCTGGAGGTCGAGCCGGAGGCCCTGCGGCTGCTCACCGAGACCGCGATCCACGACATCTCGCACTACCTGCGGGCATCCCACCTGGCCCAGCTCCGCAAGATCGTCGATGACCCCGAGTCGAGCGGCAACGACCGCTTCGTCGCCCTCGACCTGCTCAAGAACGCGAGCATCTCGGCCGGCGGCGTGCTGCCGATGTGCCAGGACACCGGCACCGCGATCGTCATGGGCAAGCGCGGCCGGCACGTGCTGACCGACGGGCGCGACGCCGAGCACCTCAGCCGGGGCGTCTACGACGCCTACACCAGGCTCAACCTGCGCTACTCGCAGATGGCGCCGCTGACGATGTGGGACGAGAAGAACACCGGCTCCAACCTGCCGGCCCAGATCGAGCTGTACGCCGAGGACCCGAACGGCCACCCGGACGAGTACAAGTTCCTGTTCATGGCGAAGGGCGGCGGCTCGGCCAACAAGTCGTTCCTCTACCAGGAGACCAAGGCGGTGCTGAACGAGAAGCGCATGCTCGCCTTCCTGGAGGAGAAGATCCGCTCTCTCGGCACCGCCGCCTGCCCGCCGTACCACCTGGCGATCGTCGTGGGCGGCACCAGCGCGGAGTACGCCCTGAAGACGGCGAAGTACGCCTCGGCCCGCTACCTCGACTCCATCCCCACCGAGGGCTCGCCGAGCGGGCACGGCTTCCGCGACCTGGAGATGGAGAAGAAGGTCTTCGAGCTGACCCAGAAGCTGGGCATCGGCGCGCAGTTCGGCGGCAAGTACTTCTGCCACGACGTGCGCGTCATCCGGCTGCCCAGGCACGGCGCGTCCTGCCCGGTCGCCATCGCGGTGAGCTGCAGCGCGGACCGGCAGGCGCTGGCGAAGATCACACCGGAGGGCGTCTTCCTCGAGCAGCTGGAGACCGACCCCGCCCGCTTCCTGCCCGACACCACCGACGAGCACCTCGGCGGCGACGTGGTCAGCGTCGACCTCAACCGCCCGATGCCGGAGATCCTCGCCGAGCTGAGCAAATATCCGGTGAAGACCCGGCTGTCGCTCACCGGTCCCCTCGTCGTGGCCCGCGACATCGCCCACGCGAAGATCGCCGAACGGCTCGACGCCGGCGAGGACATGCCGCAGTACATGAAGGACCACGCCGTCTACTACGCCGGCCCCGCCAAGACCCCCGAGGGCTACGCGTCCGGCTCCTTCGGCCCCACCACCGCCGGGCGGATGGACTCGTACGTCGAGCGCTTCCAGGCGGCGGGCGGCTCGATGGTGATGCTGGCCAAGGGCAACCGGTCGAAGCAGGTCACCGAGGCGTGCCGGCAGCACGGCGGCTTCTACCTCGGTTCGATCGGCGGCCCGGCCGCCCGGCTGGCCCAGGACTGCATCAAGAAGGTGGAGGTCCTGGAATATCCGGAGCTGGGCATGGAGGCGGTCTGGAAGATCGAGGTCGTGGACTTCCCGGCCTTCATCGTCGTCGATGACAAGGGCGACGACTTCTTCGCCGACACGACCGGTCCCGTCCTTACCATCGGGCGGCGGTGATCTACAGGGAGGTTGTCAGGATCTTTGACAGAAGATCTCAACAATTTCCCGGCATGGTCTCTACAGGTCGCACTACACAAATCGGTAAGCTGCCACCCATGCGTGCGCCGTCCGGATACCTGTTAGCCGCGCGCTATCGGCTGATCGAGCCGGTCGGGCGCGGCGGGATGGGCACTGTGTGGCGCGCGCGTGACGAGCTGCTCGACCGCGAGGTGGCTGTCAAGGAGGTGCGGCTCCCCCTGGTCCTCGACGAGGACCTGCGGGCGGAGCTGTGCGCGCGCACCGAACGCGAGGGCCGGGCGACCGCCATGGTCGCCCACCCCTCGGTCATCACGGTCTTCGACGTCATCACCGAGGACGACCGCCCCTGGATCGTGATGGAGCTGCTCAGGGCGCGGTCGCTGGAGGAGCTCATCCGCCAGGAGGGCCCGCTGCCGCCGCGCCGGGTGGCCGACATCGGCAGGCAGGTGCTCGGCGCGCTGCGCGCCGTCCATGCCAAGGGCATCCTGCACCGGGACGTGAAGCCCAGCAACGTGCTGGTGACCGACGACGATCGGGCGGTGCTGACCGACTTCGGGCTGGCCGCACTGGAGGGCGACGCCTCCATCACCCAGGCCGGGATCGTCCTCGGCTCCGCCGGGTACATCGCCCCCGAACGCGTCCTCGGCGACAAGGCGAGCCCGGCGGCCGACCTGTGGTCGCTGGGGGCCACCCTCTACACCGCCGTCGAGGGCCGCGGCCTGCACGGCCGCCGTACGGCGGCGGCCGCGCTCGCGGCGCTGACCAGCGGCGCTCCGATCCCCATGGACAAGGCGGGGCCGCTCGCCCCGGTCCTTCGCGGCCTGCTCCAGATCGACCCCGCGGCCAGGCTCGACGGCGTCCGCGCGGCCCACGCGCTGTCCAGGATCGCGGCCGGAGGTGCCGCCGAGGACCCGTTCGCGTCCCCGTTGCGGGCCGGCCGGCCCACGCCGCCGCCCACCGCCCCGCAGCCCACCGCTCCCGAACCCCGCAAGCCGCCGCAGCGCGGCCAGCGGGGACAGCACCGGGCCGACTCGCGGCCCACGCCCAAGGTGACCCCGCGCGACCGCGACTCCGGGCCCCACCGCCAGCAGGGGTCGTACGGCCAGCCGCACCGGCCCGGGGACTACGGCCAGCCGCACCGGCCGGGGGAGTACGCCCAGCCCCATCCGTATGACCCGTACACCTCCGGGCGATACGACCTGTACACCTCGGGTCGGTACGACCTATACGGCCCGCACGGGCAGTCCGGACAGTATGGACAGTTCAGCCAGAGCGGTCAGCTGCGGCACAGCGGCCCGCACAGTGGCCCACACAGTGGCCCATACAGCGGCTCTTTCAGCGGCCCGCACCAGCAGTCGGGGCAGCCGGGGCAGTCCGGCCACCACCGCGGCTATCCACGCGACTTCGGCTACTCGCGGGAGACGCCGGCCGTGCCGTCCCAGCGGCGGCGGCCGAGCGAGGGCCTGCACCGCAAACCGCCGGAGCCCGCCCTCCACCACGTCGTACGCATCCCCATGATGCGGCACGTGGCAAAGATGATCAAGATCCTGCTCCCGCGCCGGTATTGGCCGAGAATCTTCATCAAGTAACCAGAAAGCGATTTCCAAGGTGGAATCGCTATCTTTCTAGATATGCCGGAACAGCACCCTCGGCCGCTCGCCGACCGCTACGAGCTGCGCACCCGCATCGGCCGGGGCACCATGGGCACCGTCTGGCGGGCGTACGACCGGTCACTGGGCCGGGAGATCGCGGTCAAGGAGATTCGCCAGGACCCCTCGCTCAGCCCACGGCAACGGCAGGAGCTGCGCGAACGCATGATGCGCGAGGGCCGCATGGCGGCGCGCGTCAGCCATCCCTCCGTCGCCACCATCCACGATGTGATCGTGTCCGACGGCATCCCGTGGATCATCATGGAGCTCGTCGAGGGCCGCTCGCTGGAACAGGTGATCGACGAGGAGGGGCCGCTGCCGCCGCGTCTGGTCGCGGAGATCGGCTACGACCTGCTCGGCGCGCTGCGGGCGGCCCACGCCCAGGACATCCTGCACCGCGACGTCAAACCGGCGAACGTGCTGCTGACCGAGACCGGCAGAGTGGTGCTGACCGACTTCGGCATCGCCAAGGCGCTGGGCGACCACGCGCTCACCCAGACCGGCATGGTGATCGGCTCGCCGGGATACACCGCGCCGGAGCGGGCCCGGGGCGATTACACCGGCCCCGAGTCCGACCTGTGGTCGCTCGGCGCGACGCTGTACTTCGCCGTCGAGGGACGACCGGCCTATGAGCGCTCGACCGTCGGCGAGACGCTGGCCGCGTTGATGACGGAGGAGGCCGACCCGCCCGCCCAGGCCGGGCCGCTGCGGCCGGTCCTGGACGGGCTGCTGGTGAAAGACCACACCGCGCGCCTCACACCGGAGCGCGCCGCCGCGATGCTGCGCCTGATCGCCGACACCCCCACGGGCACCATTCCCGCGGTGCCCCCGGCACCGCCACCCACGCCCGCCCCGGCTCCCCCGGGTGATGCGAAGGCGCGCCCCGACGGTAACGGCTCGGCCGACCGGTCCCACGTCGCGGAGTCTCGCGGCGGCACCCCGACCGCCACTGGGGCCGCCACTGGGGCGGCCGCCCGACCCCCCGGAGGGAACATGACCGGAGACGACGAGGACGACGCGAACCGCACCATGGTCGTCCCCCGCCCCGCAGGCGGCCTCCGCCTCCCCTCCCCGCCCCCGGGCGGCTCCCGGAACGGTGCCCCGGGCGAGCCCGAGCACGTCCCCGAGGCCGCCGACAGGCACAGCACCACGGTGCCCGGCAGGCTGCCCGGCCGGGGACCGGCGGCGCCCCCGCCCCCCGGCCCCGTCGCCGGGAACCGTCCCGCGCCCGTCATGCCGGGGCCTCCCGCCGGCCCGCCCGTCCCGGGGAGGCCGCCCAGCCTGGGCACGGACCTGTTCACAATGCAAGGACCCACCGGCCCGGACGCCAAGACGCAGGCCCGGGTGCTCGTGACGATGGGAATCGTGCTCGTCGGCGTCCTCGCGCTGATCCTCCTGGGCGTCTTCATCTTCGCCAAATGATTCGTAAAGGGATCAGCTACGCCGATGCCGTCCGCCTGCTCGGACAGGAGAGCAAGGTCGTGAAGGCCCTCACCGGCACTCTGATCGATGCCGTACCGGTGTTGTCCCTGTTCGACATCAAGGACGAGGCCGTACGGCTTGCGGGCGAGGCGACCGGCGTGCTTCGCGACCGGGTGACGGGCCTGAACCGGTATGACCGTACGGCCCGGCTGGAGGCGGCCCAGGCCGTCCTCGTCGTCGTGGCGTTCTTCGAGGCCCTCGACGAGCTGCGCCTGCCGTTCGATCCGAAGGAACTCCGCCTCACCGGGGCCGAGGAGGGAATGCTGGCGGGAGCCGGCCCACGACCGGGATCGATCGTCGACACGTTGATGAGGATCGCGCCTGCCGGTTTCCGGGCCGATCGCTCCTACGCGGACATGCTCGACTCGATCGAGGCCTACCACCACGGGCTCGCGTCGGCGCTGACCAGGTTCATCTCGGGGCTGGCGGTCCGCGACCGGCTGGACGCGACCGAATGGGCACGCGCCAGGACGGCGATCGAGCGGGAACTGCCCGAGGCCGCCTGCCGGAGATACGAGGAACTCCACCGGCGGCTGGCTTCGGACATCCCCGAGTTCGCACTGTGGCGCGACGCGATCGAGCGGAGGCACGTGACCACGGGCCTCGGCGAGCTGGAGAGGCTGCTCACCGAGATCGCCGCCCGCACCAGGACGCCGGAGCACCGGCACACGCTGTCGCGCGCCCATCGGGCCGTCCTCGATCGGCCGATCGCGCAGTCCGGAGAGGTCCCCCCGGGTATGCGCATGCCCACCCTCGTCGAGGCGTACGTGAACCCGCGCTTCCGGCCGGCCGAGTACGGAGTGCAGGACGATCCCAGCGCCGAATCATGGTGGGACCAGAGGGAGCCGAGCGACGACATCACAGGCTTCCTGGCCCGCCACTTCACTTCGCCCGAGGCCACCAGGATGCCGCTGGTCGTGCTGGGCCAGCCCGGTGCCGGGAAGTCCGTGCTCACCAAGGTCCTGGCCGGTCGCCTCCCGGCGGGCGATTATCTCCCGGTGCGCGTGCCGCTGCGGGAGGTGCCCGCCGACGGGACGATCCAGGAGCAGATCGAGGCCGCGGTGCGGGAGACCACCGGTGAGCACGTCAGCTGGCCCGAGCTGACGCGCTCGGCGGACGACGCGCTGCCGGTGATCATGCTGGACGGGCTGGACGAGCTGCTCCAGGCCACGGGCGTCCACCGGTCCGACTATCTGAGCCGGGTGGCCGACTTCCAGCGCCGGGAGGCGGAGCTGGGCCGCCCGGCGGTCGTGCTCGTGACCACACGCACGGCCGTCGCCGACCGGATGCGCTTCCCGCCGGGGTGCCTGACGATCCGGCTCGAACCCTTCAGCGCGGAGCAGGTCCGCCGCTGGCTGGCGGTGTGGAACGCCGCGAACCAGGACTACTTCACCGCGCACGGCCTGCAACCGCTGCCGCCGGAGACGGCGCTGGCGCACGGCGACCTGGCGTCGCAGCCGCTGCTGCTGCTGATGCTCGCGCTGTACGACGCCGACGCCAACGCCCTGCGGCGCGGCGAGACCGGGCTCGGCCAGGCCGAGCTGTACGAGCGGCTGCTGACCCGCTTCGCCCGCCGTGAGGTGGACAAGCACCAGCCGGGGCTGCCGGAGACGGCGGCGGCGCAGGCCGTGGAGCTGGAGTTGCGCACCCTGGCCGTGGCGGCGTTCGCGATGTTCAACCGCGGCAGGCAGTGGGTCACGACCAAGAGCCTCAACAGAGACCTGACCGCGCTGCTCCCGGCCCGGGCGGCCCAGACCACGAGCTTCCAGGCGCCCCTCTCCCGAGCCGACCGGGTGATCGGGAAGTTCTTCTTCGTCCATCAGGCGTCCGCGGAAAGGGACGGCGCCAAACTCCAGACCTACGAGTTCCTGCACGCCACCTTCGGCGAGTACCTCGTCGCGCGGATGACGCGCGATGTCCTGCGCGGCATGGTCGCCCGCGAGACGGCGGCCGCGGCCGACCCGTTCTTCGCTCCCCCGCAGCCGGACGACGGGCTCCTCCACGCGCTGCTGTCGTTCTCACTGCTGACCGAGCGGCAGCCGACCGTGGAGTTCCTCCGCGACCTGCTGCCCGCCCTCGACCGTGAGCCCGCAACGGACCTGCTCGTCCGGCTGCTGCACGGCGCCGAGACCCGGACCGACCAGAGCTACGCCGACTACCGGCCCGGGAGGAACACGTTCGTCACCCGGTGCGCCTACTACACGGCCAACCTGGTCATCCTCGCCTCCCTCGTCGCCGGCGGAATCACCGCCGGCCGGCTGTTCCCCGGCGACGGACATCCCGTCCGCTCCTGGCCTCACCTGACGTCTCTCTGGTACGCGCGCCTGAGCGGAAAGGCCTTCGAGAGCCTGGTCCGGCATTTCCATGTCGAGCGGATATCCCAGCATGGCAACCGCGATCTGATCGTCCGGTACATCGGCGACGGCGGCTACCGGCGAGTAGGCGGCTTCGAACCCGGTTGGGATGAGGAGGGGACCCCGCCGAGCCCGCACACACTCGACATGGTGCATTTTCGCGGCGATCGGGAACTCGACGGGCTGGCCAGGGCCGCCGAGCCGGCGATCATGGCCGCGGATCTCCGCTCCGCCGCCCAACTCTTCAGCTACAGCGAAGAAGCGGTGGAGCACCTGGCCGACGCGTGGCGGATCACCAGGGGAATGCGGGAGACGATCGAGGCGATCACGGCAGACCTGCGTGATGAGTACCGGAACGATCCCGCAAGAGTCGCGGCGGCCTTTCGCAGGGTGACGGGCTCTGAGCTGCCCGACGCGGTGGTCGAGACCGACCGTTCAGAAGACGCGGATCCGGGCAGGAACGTGCCGTAGGAAGAGCCGAAGGACTGAGGCATGGACGAATTCCGCATCGAGCACGACTCCATGGGCGAGGTCCGGGTGCCCGCCCGTGCCAAGTGGCGGGCCCAGACGCAGCGGGCGGTGGAGAACTTCCCGGTGTCCGGCCGGGGGCTCGAGCCGGCGCACATCGCGGCGCTCGCCCGCATCAAGGCCGCCTGTGCCAAGGTCAACGCCGAGTACGGCGTCATCGACAAGGACATGGCGCAGGCCGTCCAGGAGGCGGCCGAGGAGGTCGCCGGGGGACGCTGGGACGACCAGTTCCCTGTGGACGTCTTCCAGACCGGCTCAGGCACCTCGTCGAACATGAACATGAACGAGGTGGTCGCCACGCTGGCGCAGGAGCGGCTCGGCCGGGCCGTCCACCCCAACGACCACGTCAACGCCGCCCAGTCGTCCAACGACGTCTTCCCGTCCTCCATCCACATCGCGGCGACGTACGCCGTGGTGCACGAGCTGACGCCCGCGCTGGAGCACCTGGCGACCGCGCTGGAGGAGAAGGCGACCGAGTTCGCCGACGTGGTGAAGTCGGGCCGCACCCACCTGATGGACGCGACGCCGGTCACGCTCGGCCAGGAGTTCGGCGGCTACTCCACCCAGATCGAGCTGGCGCTCGAACGGCTTCAGGCGGCGCTGCCGCGCCTGGCCGAGCTGCCACTGGGCGGCACGGCCGTGGGCACCGGCGTGAACGTGCCGGGTCCCGGCTGGGCACAGGCCGTGATCGCCGAGCTGAGCCGGACGACCGGCCTGCCGTTCACCGAGGCCAGGGACCACTTCGAGGCGCAGGGCGCGCGTGACGGCCTGGTCGAGCTGTCGGGCATGCTCAAGGTGATCGCCGTCTCGCTCAACAAGATCGCCAACGACCTGCGCTGGATGGGGTCGGGCCCGCGCGCCGGGCTGGCCGAGATCAACCTGCCCGACCTGCAGCCGGGCTCGTCGATCATGCCGGGGAAGGTCAACCCGGTGATTCCGGAGGCCGTCACGATGGTGGCCGCGCAGGTCGTGGGCAACGACGCCGCGATCACGATGGCCGGGGCCTCGGGATCGTTCGAGCTCAACGTGATGCTGCCGGTGATGGCCCGCAACGTGCTGGAGTCGATCCGGCTGCTGGCCAACGTGTCGCGGCTGCTCGCCGACCGGTGCGTCGGCGGGATCACCGCCAACGTGGAGCGCCTGCGCGAGTACGCCGAGTCGTCGCCCTCGATCGTCACACCGCTCAACCGATATGTGGGGTACGAGGAGGCCGCGAAGATCGCCAAGCAGGCGCTGAAGGAGCGCAAGACGATCCGGGAGGTCGTCATCGAGCGCGGTCACGTGGCGAGCGGCGCGCTGACCGAGGAGCAGCTCGACCAGGCGCTGGACGTGCTGTCCATGACCAGCCCCACATAGGAAGGCGGGCATCTATGTCGCCGGCCGCCATGTGCCCGGAAGAGCGTGGTTCCTATCGTGAGGCAGCATGAGCCTTGAAGGGCGTACGGCCCTCGTCACCGGCGCGGGGAGCGGCATCGGACGGGCGTGTGCCCGGCGCCTGGCCGCCGAGGGCGCGCACGTCGTCGTCGCCGACATCAACGCCGAGGCCGCGGGCAAGGTGGCGGCCGAGATCGGCGGCACGCCGGTGGCCGTCGACCTGTCCGATCCGGAGTTCCTGGTGGCCTGGCGGGGTCAGCTCCCGCCCTCGCCGGCCACCCACCTCCGGGCCGACATCGTCGTGAACAACGCGGGCTTCCAGCACGTGGCCCCGATCGAGGAGTTCCCGCCCGAGATCTTCAGCAAGATCATGCGGGTGATGGTCGAGGCGCCGTTCCTGCTCGTGCGGGACGTGCTGCCCGGGATGTACGAGCGCGGCTGGGGCCGCGTCGTCAACATCTCCTCGGTGCACGGCCTGCGCGCCTCGCCGTTCAAGGCGGCCTACGTGACGGCCAAGCACGCGCTGGAGGGCCTGTCGAAGGTGATCGCCCTCGAAGGGGCGCCGCACGGCGTGACCTCCAACTGCGTCAATCCCGCGTACGTGCGGACGCCGCTGGTGGAGAACCAGATCGCCGACCAGGCGCGCACCCACGGGATCAGCGAGGACGAGGTGGTGGAGCAGATCATGCTCGCCCCCGCGGCGATCAAGCGGCTGATCGAGCCGGACGAGGTGGCCGAAATGGTCGCCTACCTGTGCGGCCCCCAGGGATCGTTCGTCACCGGCGTCTCGATCCCCATCGACGGAGGATGGAGCGCGCGCTGACCACTCCGGCTCCCAAGAACACGGCGGCCCCCAGAAACACGGACGGCGCCTACGCCTACCTCGACCTGCTCGCCCGGGAGGCGTCGGCGGTCGAGTTCGAGGGCCCGATCCTGCAGGCCAGGGCCGCCGGGGCCGACTCCGCGACGCTGGAGGAGCTGGAGCGGGCCAAGGTCGCGGCGCTGCAGGTTCGGGCCGTGCTGCGCCGGCGGGCCAAGCGCGAGGCGGAGCTGTCGGCGCTGTTCGACACCGCCAGCGACCTGGCCGGGCTGCGCGACCTCGACGCGGTGCTCGAGGCCATCGTGCACCGGGCCAGGCAGCTGCTCGCGACCGACATCGCGTACATGACGCTGAACGACCCCGAGCGCGGCGACACCTACATGCGGGTGACCGACGGGTCGATCTCGGCCAGCTTCCGGCGGCTGCGGCTGCCCATGGGCGCCGGGCTGGGCGGGCTGGTCGCGCAGAGCGGCACGCCGTACAACACGGCGGACTACTTCGCCGACCCCAGGTTCCGGCACACGAACACGATCGACGTGGCCGTCCACGAGGAGGGCCTGGTGGCGATCCTCGGGGTGCCGCTGCGGCTCGGCACGCAGGTCATCGGCGTGCTGTTCGCGGCCAACCGCAGCGCCAGGCCGTTCGTGCAGGAGGAGGTGGCGCTGCTGTGCTCGCTGGCGGCGCACGCCGCCGTGGCCATCGACACCGCCCGGCTGCTGCAGGAGACCCGGGCCGCGCTGGCCGAGCTGAGCGAGGCGAACACGCTGATCAGGGCGCACAGCGAGTCGATCGAGCGGGCCGCCGACGCGCACGACCGGATGACCGGCCTCGTGTTGCGCGGCGGCGGGGTCGAGGACGTCGCCGCGGTCGTCACCGAGGTGCTGGGCGGCCGCCTGACCGTGCTGGACGACGAGGGCCGCCCCCTCGTGGGCGAGTCCGGCGACCTGGACACGGGTGTCTTCGACGCCGCCCAGTCCTCGCGGGCGCTGGGCCGCACGGTGAAGCGGGGCGACGCGTACGTCGCGTCGGTGGACGTCGGGGCGGCGCCGCTGTGCACGCTGGTCCTGCGGACCGACCACCCGGTGTCCGACACCGACCAGCGGATCCTGGAGCGCGCCGCGATCGTCACCGCGCTGCTGCTGCTGTTCCGCCGCAGCGTGGCCGAGGCGGAGGGACGGGTGCGCGGTGAACTGCTCGACGACCTGGTCTCCCGCCCCGAGCTGCGCGGGCTGGGCGACCGGGCGCGGCGGCTCGGCGTCGACCTCGACGCGCCGCACGTGCTGGTCGTGGCGCGGCACGACGGCCAGCGGGAGCGCGGCGCCTTCTGGGCGTCGTCGCAGGCGACGCTGGCGCACGGGCTGGCCACCGCCCGGGGCGACGAGGTCGTGCTGCTGCTGCCCGGCGACCGGCCCGGCGCGCTGGCCCGGCGCGTCGCGGCCGAGCTGAGCGCCTCGCTCGGCCGCCCGGCCACGGCGGGGGCCGCGCCGGCCTCCGGGCCGGTGACGGCGGTGGCGTCCGCCTACCAGGAGGCCCTTCGCTGTGCGGGTGCGCTGGTGGCCCTCGGCCGTACGGGTGACGGCGCGAGCGCCGAGGAGCTGGGCTTCGTCGGCCTGCTCGTGGGCGAGCGGCGCGAGGTGTCCGGCTTCCTGTCCGGCGCGCTCGGGCCGGTGCTCGACTACGACGCGCGCCGGGGAACCGCCCTGGTCAAGACGCTGAGCTCCTACTTCGGCACGGGCGGCTCGCTGTCGCGTACGGCCGAGGCCCTGCACATCCACGTCAACACGGTGACCCAGCGGCTCGACCGGGTGGGGCAGTTGCTCGGCGAGGACTGGCAGGAGCCCGAGCGCGCCCTGGAGATCCAGCTCGCCCTGCGGCTGCACCGGCTGCGCACCCACATGCCGGACGCCTGAGGTGTGTGGCGGCGCCCCATAGGAGTGACCTCGGTCACTGCATACCGTGTGCGGAACCCCCCATCGGAGGAGTTCCCATGGCAAACACCCCACCTGCCCGGATCGGAAAGGTCGTCGGGGCCAGCCTGATCGGCACCACCATCGAGTGGTACGACTTCTTCCTGTACGGCTCGGCCGCCGCCCTGGTATTCAACAAGCTGTTCTTCCCCACCGAGGACGAGCTGACCGGCACACTGCTGGCGTTCCTCACCTACGCCGTCGGCTTCGTCGCCCGGCCCCTCGGCGGGCTGGTCTTCGGCCACTACGGCGACCGGCTCGGCCGCAAACGGCTGCTGGTCATCAGCCTGCTCATGATGGGCGGGGCGACGTTCCTCATCGGCTGCCTGCCGACGTACGCCGCGCTCGGCGCCGGCGCGCCCCTGCTGCTGACCTTGCTCCGCCTGGTGCAGGGTTTCGCCCTCGGCGGCGAGTGGGGCGGCGCGGTGCTGCTGGTCTCCGAACACGGCGACCCCCGCAACCGCGGCTTCTGGGCGTCCTGGCCGCAGGCCGGCGCTCCCGGCGGCAACCTGATCGCCACCGGGGTGCTGGCGCTGCTGGCCGCGGTGCAGCCCGACGACGCCTTCCTCGCCTGGGGCTGGCGCATCGCGTTCCTGCTGTCCGGCGTGCTCGTGCTGATCGGCCTGTGGATCAGGCTGACGGTCACCGAGTCGCCGGTGTTCCAGGAGGCGCTGGACCGGCAGGAGCCCGCTCCGAAGGCCCCCATCGCCGGCGTGCTGCGCCATCACTGGCGCGACGTCCTGGTGGCGATGGGCGCCCGCATGGCGGAGAACGTCTCCTACTACGTGATCACCGCGTTCGTCCTCGTGTACGGCACGACGGCGGCGGGCCTGCCCAAGGGAACCGTGCTCAACGCCGTGCTGATCGGCTCGGCGTTCCACTTCGTCACGATCCCGCTGTGGGGCGCGCTGTCGGACCGGATCGGCCGCAGGCCCGTCTACCTTCTCGGCGCCGTCGGCGTCGGCCTGTGGGCCTTCGCGTTCTTCCCGCTGATCGACACCAAGAACTTCGCCCTGGTCACCCTGGCGGTGACGGTCGGCCTGCTGCTCCACGGCGCGATGTACGGCCCGCAGGCGGCGTTCTTCTCCGAGCTGTTCGCCACCCGGATGCGTTACTCGGGCGTGTCGATCGGCTACCAGCTCGCCTCGATCGCGGCCGGCGGCGTGGCCCCGCTGATCGCGGTCGCCCTGCTCGACGCGTACGGATCGAGCGTGCCGATCTCCGTCTACGTGGTGGCGGCGGCGATCCTCACGATCATCGCGGTGATCGCCTCCAGGGAGACCCGCGACCGCGACCTGTCCGCCATCGAGCCGACCTCGGGCGCCGCCCAGGCCGCCGCGATCGTGAAGGAGGCCTGATGCGCGCCGGTGCCGTCGTGCTGGCGGCCCTGGCGCTGGCCCTCCCCCTGGCCGCCGCCGTCCCGTCCGAGGCCGCCGCCTGCCCGGGGGTGACCGTGCCGGGCGCGCAGAAGCAGGTGATCGCCTGCCTCGACGATCTCACCACGAAGGGCGCGCTGGCCTCCGGCCACACCGACCAGTCGGACTGGTCGGGCCTCAACTCCCCCGGCGCCGTGAACCCCGGCGGCGTGCCCGGCATGCAGGTCGACGGCTACTTCCCCGACACCTCCACCGGGAACACCAACCACGGCTGGAACCACGACGCGCAGTTCGTCATCCGGCTGCCCCAGCACTGGAACGGCGGCCTGGTCGTCGCCGGGTCGCCCGGCAACCGGGAGACGTACGCCAACGACTTCACGATCTCCGACTGGGCGCTGGCCAAGGGCTACGCGTACGCCGCGACCGACAAGGGCAACACCGGCGTCTACTTCTACCGCGACGGCGTACGGCCCGGCGACGCGGTGGCCGAGTGGAACCGCCGGGTCAGCGAGCTGGCGGTCGCGGCCAAGGCCGTCGTCCGGCAGCGGTACGGCAGGCCGGCCCGCACGACGATCGCGGCCGGCCAGTCCAACGGCGGCTACCTGGTCCGCTGGCAGATCGAGAACCGTCCCGACCTGTTCGACGGCGGCGTCGACTGGGAGGGCACGCTCTTCACCGCCGACGGACCCAACCTGCTGACGTTCCTGCCGCCCGCGCTGCGCGCGTACGCGAAGGGCGACACGGCCGGCGTCGCGGCGGCGGGCTTCGCGCCCGAGTCCGACTTCCTGTGGCCGTTCCACTACCAGTACTACTGGGACCTCACCCAGCGCCTCTACCGTGAGGAGTTCGACCCCGCCTATGACGGCGACGCCGAGGCGGGCACGCCGTTCTGCGCCTCCGGCACGCCCGGCTGCGACACCGACTACGACTACGCCTCCAGGCCCGCGGCCGTGAAGCAGGCGGTCGCGCGGGTGAGCCTCACCGGGAAGATCAAGCGGCCGCTGGTCATCGTCCACGGCACTCTGGACACGCTGCTGCCGATCCGCGAGGATTCCGACGTCTACGCCAAGATGATCGCCGACCGGCACCGCGACCGGCTGCTGCGCTACTACCGCGTCGAGGGCGGCAACCACGTCGACAGCCTCTACCCGGCCTTCCCCGACCGCCTGCGGCCCCTGCTCCCCTGCTTCCGCAGCGCGTTCACCGCGCTGGAGGCGTGGATCGGCACGGGCACGCCGCCGCCCCCGGACGCCACCCTGCCTCGCCCGGCAACGGGCGACCTCGAGAACACCTGCACCCTGGGAGCAACACCATGACCCTGCCCATATCCGCCGAGCGCGTCAGCACGCCCCGCCTGACCCTCAACGTCCTGTCCGTGCCCGGCTCGGCGGGTGACTCAGTGGTGTTCGTGCACGGCAACGTCTCCTCCAGCGCGTTCTGGCGCTCGACGATGACCGCGATCGCGGCGGAGGGGTTCCGGCCGTACGCGCTCGACCTGCGCGGCTTCGGCGACTCCGACCCCGAGCCGGTGGACGCGAGCCGGGGCGTGCGCGACTACTCCGACGACCTGCTCGCGCTGCTCGACCGGATCGGGCCCGCGCACCTCGTGGGCTGGAGCCTCGGCGGCGGGGTCGTCATGCAGGCCATGCGCGACCGGCCCGAGGCGGTCCGCAGCGCCACGCTGGTCAACCCCGTCTCGCCGTACGGCTTCGGCGGCACCGTCGGCCCGGACGGCGTGCTCACCGGCCCCGACGGGGTGGGCTCCGGCGGCGGCGCGGCCAACCCCGAGTTCGTGGCGGCGCTCCGGGCGGGCGACCGGTCGGCCGACTCCCCCGTCTCGCCCCGGAACGTGCTGCGCGCCACGTACGTCGCCGCCGGAACCGACCTGGGCGAGGAGGAGGACGCGTTCGTGGAGTCGATGCTGTCCACCCGGATCGGCGAGGACCACTACCCGGGCGACTCCCTGCCCTCGGACGCCTGGCCGGGCGTGGCCCCCGGCAAGCGGGGCGTGCTCAACACGATCGCGCCGACCAACTTCCGGATCGACGACCTGCACGAGATCGCCCCGAAGCCGCCCATCCTCTGGATCAGGGGCGACCAGGACGTGATCGTCTCGGACACGTCGCTGTTCGACCTGGCACACCTGGGGGCGATCGGCGCCGTGCCCGGCTGGGACGGCACGCCCGCCCAGCCCATGGTGACCCAGACGCGGGCCGTGCTGGACCGCTACGGCGCCTACCGGGAGGTCGTCGTCGAGGGCGCCGGCCACGGCCCGCACCTCGACAAGCCGGCGGAGTTCCGCGCGGCGCTGCTCGCACACCTGCGCGGATAGTCGGCGCGGTTAGTCGGCGCGGACAGCCCCGCGCGATCTGAAGTCAGCGGCGCTCGCGCAGGACGCGGACGGCGATGCGCCGCAGCAGCGAGGGGGCCTGCGGCGCCGCCCCGGCGGGCAGGACGTGCACCTGCCCGCCGCGGCGCACCGTCAGCCCGAACAGCAGGTCCACGTCCTTCTGGTCGACCCGGAGCGCGGGCCGCCAGGACCCCGGGCCGAGGCACTCGTCCCCGCCGATCCGGCTCACCGGCACCCGCGCGACGAGCTGCCCGGCCACCCGGCCGGGTATCCCCGGCTCGACCAGCGCGGGCACGACCATGCTGCGACCGCGCCCGTCCTGCTCACGCAGCACCAGCTCGGCCGGCGGCCCGCCGCTCGGCGGCACGTACGGCACGGGCACGACGACGAAGACGTGTCCCTCCTGCCTGGCCACGGTGGCCCGGGACGAGACCAGCGCGATCGACTCGGGGAACGACTTCGGCTCCACGCAGACGCCCAGCTCGCCACGCTCGGACCAGCACGGCACGACGAGCCGCCTGGGCTCGCCGGCGAGCGCGCCCGCGCAGCTCATCGGCAGGGCGGGGCGGGCCACCCGGGTGCGGCCCGCATGGATGCCTCGCATACGCACGTGGACCTCCCACAGCCCGGCGGGCAGCGGCCGTCCGATGGCGGCCGCGCCGGCGTCGAGGCGGGCCTGGCCGCTCACCCACACGCGCACCTGGCCGCCGCGTGCCTGGTCCCCGAGGCCCGCGCGGCCCACCGAGCAGGTGACCGGCAGGGAGTGGACCACGCCGGTCTCCACGTGGCGGACGCAGACCTCCACACGGGCCCTGCGCACCGCGTCGGTCACGTCGGCGCCCTCGTCGTCGAGCAGGCCGTCGAGCAGGCCCTCGACCCCGGGGGGCGGAGTCCACAGCAGCCGGTCGCCCCGCTGCCGCAGCCACAGCGGAGCGCCCCCGGCCCGCAGGATCTCCACGCTCAGGTCGAGCAGCAGCACGCCCTGGTCCCAGCGCAGCTCCCGCAGCTCCGCGCTGAGCCTGGTGCCCCGGGACGCCTCGGCGAGCGCGACCAGCGCGTCGAGGCGGTCCAGGCGCAGCAGCGCCGTACGGGCGCGCAGGTGCGCGGGAAGGTGGACGTCGAGCGAGGCGGGAAAGCGGTCGAGGGTGAAGCGGCGCAGGAAGGAGAACAGGACCATCCGCTCGTCCGGCTCGGCGGCGAGGAACCGCGCGCCCGCGAGACGGCGCAGCCCGAGCGTCCGATACCAGTGGGCCTGGATGCGCTCCCGCTGCGAGCCCGGCTCGGTGTAGGCGTCCACCACATCGAAGATCGCGTTGAGGCCGTCGAAGAGCGCCTCGGCGTCCGGCGCCTCCTCCTCCGCCGTCCCGGAGGAAGCCGGGCCCAGGTGGCAGCAGATCTCGTCGGCCAGCACGGCGATCACCTTCGCGGCGAGGTACGCCCTGGTCACGAACGCCTGCTCGGACAGCGGCCGGTCGGCGAAGCGGAGCTGGCAGGTCTCCAGGAAGTCGCGGCTGAACAGCTTGTGCGCCGTCGGCAGCGCGAGGAGGTGGTCGCGCAGCACGTCGGCCCGGTCCCGGTCGCGGGCGAATGTGGCCGGCGGCGGCCCCTGGTCGGCGAGCCTGCCGATCAGCACGTCGGCGTCGGTCTCCACGGCCCTGTCGTACATCCGCTCCAGTGCGTGCGGCTCAAGCCTGTCGTACTGGCCGAGCAGGTAGACGTACTCGCCGCGGGCCACCGACAGGCCGACGTTGCGCCCGCGCGCGGGCGAGCCGCTGTGGTCGAGGTGCAGGACCCGCACGTTGTCGCGCTGCTCGGCGATCGCGTCGAGCCGCCTGCGGGTCCCGTCCGTCGACCCGTCGTCCGCGAAGACGACCTCGTACTCGTCCGGCGGCAGCGACTGCTCCAGCACCGAGCGCACACACGCGCCGAAGGCGTCGTTCGACAGCCCGGGGTTGGACACGGGCATAACCACGCTGACCTTCACACCCATGAGGCCAAGGGTGCAGTGCGACCCCCGCCCTACGCGCGGGCTTGCCGAAAGGTCGAGAAACCCTGACCAGAGTTTCGCGGACCAGGGAGACCTGGGACTGGGAGAGACCTCAGTACCAGCCGGTGGACTGGGAGTGCCCCCAGGCGCCGCAGGGCGTCTTGTAGCGGCCGGCGATGTAGCCGAGACCCCACTTGATCTGGGTGGCTGGGTTGGTCTGCCAGTCGGAGCCCGCGCTCGCCATCTTGCTGCCGGGCAGCGCCTGGGGGATTCCGTAGGCGCCGCTGTAGCGGTTCATGGCCCGCTCGTTCCAGTGGCTCTCCCTGTCCCACAGCTTCTCCAGGCAGCCCCACTCGCCGCCCCAGCCGCGCGCCTCGGCCATCTGCTTGCCGAGCGCCTTGTTGCTGCCGGGGTCCGGGGTGGAGCCGGGCGGGAAGTCGGCCGGGGTGAAGCCGCCGCCGCCGGGGGCCTTCTGGGCGATCTCGACCGGGTCGAGACCCTTCTTCCGGTCGTCGCGGGTGCTCTGCAGCCTGTCCTTGCGCAGCGCCTGGACCGCCTGCTCCTTGAGGATGTCGGTCTCGGGGTCGGGCGCGTTCGGGTCGAGGGCGAGGAAGCTGTCCGGGCCCAGCACCTGCTTGGGCGCGTTGCCGTGCTCGATCGAGGTGCGGACCACGAAGGCCGTCCCGCCCGCGAGCACGGCCACACTGACGCCGAGGATCGCGATCCGCTTGGGAGTCAGCCGGCCCGACCCGGAGCGGCCGTCGGCTCCCCGCCGGGGCCGGGAGGCGCGGGGGCGATCCTTCAACTGCTGACCAGAGCTCACGGCTTATGAGCTTGCCCTGTGGTGGGGGGTGCTCCGCAACCGAATCGTGGTACCTGTTTGGTGACGTCTTGACCCGACCGCCGATCACATGGACTTTCCCCCATAATGTGATTTTGGTCACACTTTGCGCCACAGGGAGAGGCATGGGTGCCCGGCACCAGCCTGCTCCCGCTTCTTGATGATGGCGTGCGGGCGAGGTCACAGGACTGTGACAAATAGGGGAATTGGTGAGGTCCGCACCATAATGACCGGGTGGCAGGCATCCTCCTGGTCGAAGACGACCCCTCGGTCCGTGCCGGACTCGAGCTCGCGCTCACCCGGCAGGGCCACTCGGTGACCGCGTACGCCACCGGCGAGGAGGCCCTCGACCACGTGCGCTCCCGCCGTCCCGAGATCGCCATCCTCGATGTCATGCTGCCCGGCATCGACGGGGTCGAGGTGTGCCGCCGCATCCGCAGGCTCGATCCGCTGCCGATCATCCTGCTCACGGCCAGGGGCGACGACCTCGACGTGGTGGTGGGGCTGGAGGCGGGCGCCGACGACTACGTCGTCAAGCCGGTCGAGCCTCGGGTCCTGGACGCCCGCATCCGTGCCATTCTGCGCCGCCTCGAGTCGGCCTCGCCCGACCGCCTCACCTTCGGCGACCTCGTGATCGACCGCGGAGCCCTCAAGGTGAGCCTCGCGGGCAAGGAGATCCACCTCACCCCGACCGAGCTGCGCCTGCTGCTCGAACTGGTCCGCCATCCCGGTCAGGTGCTCAACCGCCGCTACCTCCTGCGCGCCGTCTGGGACCACACGCACGTGGCGGACTCGCGGCTGGTCGACGCGTGCGTGCAGCGCATCAGGGCCAAGATCGAGCCGGTGCCCGCCGACCCCGTCTACATCCACACCGTGCGCGGCTTCGGGTACCGCTTCAGCCCGCCATGACCCCGCCATGACCTGGGTGCCCACCGGGCTGCGGGCCCGGCTGGTGATCACCTTCCTGCTGGTGGCGGTCACCGCGTCCGCCATGGTGGCGGGCCTGGGATACCAGATCGTCCGCCGGGGGCTCCTGGAGCGCGCGGAGCGGGGTGCCGTCGCCGACGTGCGCGAGACGCTGTCCAGGATCACGCTGCCGATCGGCGCGAGCGACGTGGTCTGGCCGAGCGACACCACCGTCACCGACGAGGACCTCGGCGGGGTGGTGCAGGCACTCGAGGCCCCGGACCGGACCGTCATCGTGACCTACGGCGACCACCGGCGCTCCAACACCGGCGCCAGGTTCACGATGACCGACGTGCCCGACCAGCTCCGCTGGCAGGCGGCCCGGCGGCTGGTCTACCAGAGGGTGCTGTTCGGGGACCATCCGTGGCTGATCGTCGCCACGCAGATCCAGCGGGCCACCCGCGACGGCGTGCTGCGCCCGACGGGCCTGACGGCCTACGTCTTCGTGCCGCTGTCGGAGGAGGAGGCCGTGCTGTCCCGCCTCAGGGCCGCCCTCGCGCAGGCCGGAGGCATCACGCTCGTCCTGGCGCTGACCCTGGCCCTGCTGTCGGCCCGGCGGGTGCTGCTGCCCGTACGGCGGCTGGGCGCGGCCGCCCGCGCCCTCGGCGCCGGTGAGCTGCAGGTCCGCCTCCCCGTACGGGGCAGGGACGAGCTGGCGGAGCTGACCGCGACGTTCAACGAGACGGCGGCGGCGCTGGAGGACACCGTCTCAGAGCTGCGGACGCTGGAGTCGATGTCGCGGCGGTTCGTCGCGGACGTCTCGCACGAGCTGCGCACGCCGCTGACCGCGATGACCGCGGTGACGGACATGCTGTCGGAGGACGCCGAGGACCTGCCGGACGACGCCGGGGAGGCCGTGCGGATCGTCGTCCGCGAGATCGACAGGCTGCGGGTGCTGGTCGAGCACCTCATCGAGATCAGCCGGTTCGACGCGGGCGCCGCCACGCTCCGCCGGGAGACCGTCGACGTGGGCGACACGCTGGCCGACTGCCTGGAGGTGCGGGGCTGGGCCGACCGGGTGAAGCTCACCGTGCCCGTCGGGCTCACGTTCTCCCTGGACGCCCGGAGGTTCGACGTGATCGTGGCCAACCTCGTCGGCAACGCGCTCAACCACGGTGCGCCCCCTGTGGTGGTGAGCGCGCGGGTGGCGGTCGGCGGCGAGAATCACGGAGCGCTCGAGGTGACCGTGCGCGACCACGGGAGCGGCATCCCCGAGCAGGTCCTCCCCCACGTCTTCGACCGCTTCTACAAGGCGGGCACCGACCGGGCCAGAAGCGTGGGCAGCGGTCTCGGCCTGGCCATCGCCAAGGCCAACGCCGAGCTGCACGGCGGCTCGATCACGGCCGAGCGCTGCGACCCCGGCACCCTCTTCCGCGTCTGGATCCCGAAACCATGAGCAGGAGACGGATCAGACGCGCGGCCGCGGCCCTGCTCGCGGGGCTGCTCATGGCGCCGGCGGCCTGCGGGGTCGCGCCGACCGGGGTGGTCGACGCCGGTCCGGCGCCGGTCATCAGCGGCACCCCCACCCTCGTCACGATCTACCTGCTGCGGGACGGCCGGCTGTGGCCCACCCGGGTCGCGGCGCGCTCGCCGCACGTCAACGACGTGCTGGACGCGCTGTTCGCGGCCAGCGGGCGGACGTCGAACCGGCTGTCCACCGCGCTGACCGGGCTCACGCTGGCCCAGGTGCAGCTCGTTAGGTACGCCCCGGACGCGGGCAGCCGCAACGACCCCGACAACACCCTCAGCCTGCGCGTACGGCTGTTCGTGAGCGGCTGGAAGATCACCAGGACCGCCATGGCCCAGATCACCTGTACGGCGCGGCTGCGCCCGGAGATCTGGGCCGTGGAGATCGCTCACGCGACTCCCGACAGGAACGGCCCCCTGAAGGTCCACACCTGCCGGGAGTTCTGGGATCTGGCCCCCAAGGACGGCCATCTCCCCCCGTGACGTGATCTGATCAGAGCGTGATGTTCTCCAGCATCTCGGTCACCAGGGCGGCGATCGGCGACCGCTCGGACCTGGTCAGCGTGATGTGGGCGAACAGCGGGTGGCCCTTGAGCTTCTCCACCACGGCGACGACGCCGTCGTGCCGGCCCACCCGCAGGTTGTCACGCTGGGCGATGTCGTGGGTGAGCACGACCCGCGAGTTGGCCCCGATGCGGGACAGCACGGTCAGCAGCACGCCGCGCTCCAGCGACTGCGCCTCGTCCACGATCACGAAGGCGTCGTGGAGGGAACGGCCGCGGATGTGGGTCAGCGGCAGGACCTCCAGCATGCCCCGGTCGATGACCTCCTCGATCACCTCGGGGGACGTCACCGCGCCCAGCGTGTCGTAGACCGCCTGGGCCCACGGGCCCATCTTGTCGTTCTCCGAGCCGGGCAGGTAGCCGAGCTCCTGGCCGCCCACGGCGTACAGCGGGCGGAAGACAATGATCTTGCGGTGCTGGCGGCGCTCCAGCACCGCCTCCAGGCCCGCGCACAGCGCCAGCGCGGACTTGCCGGTGCCGGCACGGCCGCCCATCGAGACGATGCCGACGTCGGGGTCCATCAGCAGGTCGAGCGCGATCCGCTGCTCCGCCGACCGGCCGTGCAGCCCGAAGACCTCACGGTCGCCCCTCACCAGACGTACCGACTTGTCCGGCAGGACGCGGCCGAGCGCGGAGCCGCGGCTCGACAGCAGCCGCAGGCCCGTGTGGCACGGCAGCTCGCGCGCCTCGTCGATGTCGGCCGTGCCGACCTCGAAGAGGGCGTCCATCTCCTCCGTGGTGACCTGGAGCTCCGCCATGCCGGTCCAGCCGGACTCGACCACCATGCCGGCGCGGTACTCCTCCGCGCTGAGGCCGATGGACGCCGCCTTGACCCGCATCGGAAGGTCCTTCGACACCAGCACCACGTCCTTGCCCTCCGCCGCGAGGTTCTGTGCGACGGTGAGGATGCGGGTGTCGTTGTCGCCCAGGCGGAAGCCCGCCGGGAGGCAGGACGGATCACTATGGTTCAGCTCGACCCGGATGTTCCCGTCGCCGATCGGCATGGGCTCATCCAGCCGTCCGTACCGCACTCTGAGGTCATCGAGGAAGCGCAGCGCCTCCCGGGCGAAGTAGCCGAGCTCGGGGTGGTGGCGCTTGGCCTCCAGTTCCGTGATGACGACGATCGGGACGACGACCTCGTGCTCGGCGAAGCGGCTCATCGCCGCCGGGTCGGCGAGCAGGACGGACGTGTCCAGAACGTAGGTGCGGGATGTGGACGGGTTGCTCGAGGACACTGCCACGCGTTCTCCCCCGGGCGCCTGAGGTGGGCGCCCTGCCTTGACTGGTGGTGAACGGACCGGGCCCGTGACCTGCGAAGGCAGGCCGGGGCTCCGGCCCTCCTCGCATGGTGGTCGCGCAAGGACGGGCCCTCTCCCGAGGTGGTGGCCGCCGATCCCCTCGACGGCCGCTCAGCTACCACGTTACGTAACGAATCTCCCCAGCCCAATAGGTTTACGCAGGCTAAAAGATGCTGGTCACGTACCGTCTCAGGAGCCGTACCGACGGTGCCGTGCGGCGTACGAGCGGAGCGCCCGCAGGAAGTCGACTCTGCGGAAGTCGGGCCAGTAGGCCTCGCAGAAGTAGAACTCGGAGTGGGCGCTCTGCCAGAGCAGGAATCCAGAGAGTCGCTGCTCTCCCGAGGTCCGGATGACGAGATCCGGATCGGGCAGGCCGCGCGTGTAGAGATGCTCCGCGATGTGCTCGACGTCGAGGACCTCGACGAGGTCCTCGATACTCGCGCCCTTGCTGGCATGCTCCTGGAGGAGGGAGCGCACCGCATCAGCGATCTCACGCCTTCCTCCATACCCAACGGCAACGTTCACAATCAGGCCGGGACGATGCGATGTGGTTTCTTTTGCGTGTTTGAGGACACGAGCCGTGTGATCGGGCAGAAGGTCGAGCGAGCCCATGGGGTTGAGGTGCCATCCCTGGTCCACGAGATCCTGCACGAGGTTCTCGATCACCTGGAGCAGCGGCTCGAGCTCGGCCTTGTCCCTGGCGAGGTTGTCGGTGGAGAGCAGCCACAGCGTCACGTACTCGACCCCGGCCTCGCGGCACCACACCAGCAGCTCGGAGATCTTGTCGGCGCCCTTCTGGTGGCCCCGGCTGACGTCCCGCAGGCCCATGGCCCGCGCCCACCTGCGGTTGCCGTCCACGATGACGCCGACGTGGCGGGGAATCTGGTCGGAGGACAGCGTCCGTTCGAGCCTGCGCTCGTACAGCTTGTACACGAGATCGCGCATGCGACCCTCTTCCTCGCGACGGTGGGGCTCGATCACCAATTATCGCGGGCGAACCGGCATGCCCTGCCCTCCTCAGGCTTTCCTGGGCACGGCCGGAGTAACCCGCTTCGCGGTCAGAGACGCCGGCGTGCCCGCAGCCAGGAGGCGAAGTCGCGTGCGTCCGCCCTCGACCCGCCCTCGGGCTTCACGTGTTCCGCGGCGTACGCGGCGAACAGACCGGCGAACTCGGCCCCGAGAGCCTCGGCCAGGTCCGGGGCGGCGCGGGCGACCGAGCCGCGCCGCTTGGCCAGCAGCCCGTGGGCCTGGACGGCCAGCCGGCGGGGGTCGAAGCCGTCCGGCACGCGGCCGCCCGCCACCAGGGCCGCCAGCAGCTCCGCCTGGGCGGCCGCCAGCGCGGCCCGCGCCTCTGCCGGGGCCTCAGGCGACGCCGGAGACGCAGCCGACGCCGGGGACGCAGGCCACGCCGCCGGCTCAGGCACGGGACACCGCCTCCCGGATGCGGCCCAGCTCGCCCGCCAGGGCGCTGTCGCCGGGATAGGCGTCGTCCCACTCCAGCAGCACCCCGGGCGGCGTCACCCGGCCGCACAGCTCGGTCAGCAGGTCGAGCACCTCGGCGGGAGGCGACGCGGTGTGCGTGTCGTGCCAGAGCCCGTCGTGGGCGTGCCCGCCCGCCACGTGCACGTACGCGACGGCCTCCAGCGGCAGCTCGTCGAGCGCCCGCCGCGCGTCCAGGCCGAGGTTGACCTGGTTCGTGTAAAGGTTCGCCACGTCGACCAGCAGTTTCACGCCTGTCCGCTCGACCAGCTCGCCGAGGAACTGCGCCTCGGTCAGCTCGTCGTCCGGCCAGCCGAACAGGGCCGCCACGTTTTCGAGCGCGAGCGGCACCGGGAGCGCGTCCTGCGCCTCCCGCACGTTCTCCACGACCACCGACAGTGCCTCCCGGGTGCGCGGGACCGGCAGCAGGTGACCGGCTTCCACGCTCCCGGCCCGCACGAAGGCCACGTGCTCGCTCACCAGAGGGGCGTCCAACGCCTCGGCGCACGCCGCGAGGCGCGCCAGCCGGGCCGGATCGGGTCGGTGCGCCCCGCCGACGCCCAGGCCCACGCCGTGGGGCACGACGGGCATCCCGGCGGCGCGGAGCACGGCCAGGGACTCGGGCAGCCGGGCCGGATCGACGTTCTCGACGATCACTTCGACGAACCCGACGCCGGGCAGCCGCTCCACCGTGAGATCGATCTCCGGCCGCCAGCCGATCCCGACACCGAGACCGGCCCCCTGGCCGCCGCCCTGGCCGGCACCGGCGGCGTCCCCCTTGTGCTTCCCGGCACGCCTGCCGGACGGCAGCCACCTGCCGAACCGGCGCTCAGCCACCGCCGCACCCGCCGCCCCCGCAGCCACCCCCGCAACCACTGCTTCCGCAGCCGCTCGAGCCGCCGGAGCCGCACCCGCTCGAACCGCAGCTCGCGTGACCCGCGCCGCCGTCGCTCGGGGCGTAGTCTCCGCCCGAGGACCCGCCGCCCCCGTCGAAGGATCGGCGGGCGAGGGCGTCCTCTGCCGCGATCTGGCCCGCGAGGTGCGGGTCGCCGAGCTCGCCCAGGCCCCATAGAGCGATGGTTGTGACCGCGGCGACACCCGCCGCACCGCCCACACCGAGCGCCCCGGCGGTTCCGTGCGCGAGAACTCCCCTCGGGTGCCTTTCGCGCGCCTGCCGCAGCGCCTCCTCGCCCGCATGGCTCAGCGGGTCCCGCAAGGACGCGGCGTACGTGACGGATGCGATCAGGGCGTATCCGTCGGAGATCGCGGCGATCGCGAACGCGGCCCAGCTCGCCGTGTCGGAGGCGACGGTCCCGGTGAAGACGATCAGCACGAACGTGACGGCCGCGGCGGCGAAGGCGAGCACCGCGAGACCGCGCAGGCGCGCGTTGAGGCGGCGCGCTCCCTCCAGAGAGCCGTCGGGAAGCAGGTAGCCCTGCGCGATCAGGCGTCCCTTCAGCGCCGCCATCGCGGAGCCGTCGCCCGCGCGGCGTCTGATCTCGGCCGCGCTCGCCCCGCCGGGCCGCGTGGCCAGGTCGAGCACGGCCTGCTCGACGGGATCGGCGGAGGTGGCGGGAGCATCCGCCACGGCGGTGACCCTGCCGCCGCGGGCGACGCGCACATACTCGCGGACCGCCAGCGAGGCGAGCGCCGTGTTGACCGCCCGGGCCGGCCCGCCCGCCAGGAAGGCCAGCTCGTAGGCGTCCAGGTCGAGCCCGGACGCCGCGGGCACCGATGTGGCTCTTCGCCGCTCCCTGCCGACGGCGAGAGCGGTCGTGACGACGAGTGCCGCGATTATCGCCGCGGCGACGACGAGCACCAGTTCCACGTACGCCCTCCTCTGGGGAGAAGGAGGGGCCCCCGAACCGGGCCGGACGGCCCGCGCCCCGTCTATCCCGTAGACGAAGCCTTCACGGGGAAAGTTCCGTCCGAAGGGAGCGGGTGCGCGGGCCGTACGCGTGGATCAGCGAGCCGCTGGACTCAGCCGAGCCGCTGGAGCAGGGCGCGGTACTCGTCCCACAGCTCCTTCGGCATGTGATCGCCGAAGGTCTCGAAGTAGGGCGGGATCAGCGCGGCCTCCTCGCGCCACACCTCGGGGTCGACGCCGAGCAGGAGCTCCATGTCCTCGGGCGCGATATCGAGGCCGTCGGTGTCGAGCGAGGCCGGCAGGTTGCCGATCGGCGTGGGCACGGCGTCGGCCACGCCGTTCAGCCGGTCGACGATCCACTTGAGCACCCGGCTGTTCTCGCCGAAGCCCGGCCACAGGAAGCGGCCGTTCGCGTCCTTGCGGAACCAGTTCACGTAGTAGATCCTGGGCAGCTTCTCCGGGTCGGTCATCCTGCCGATCTCGAGCCAGTGCCCGAAGTAGTCGCCCATGTTGTAGCCGCAGAACGGCAGCATCGCGAACGGGTCGCGGCGCAGCTCGCCGACCTTGCCCTCGGCCGCCGCGGTCTTCTCCGAGGCCACGTTGGCACCCAGGAAGACGCCGTGCCGCCAGCTCAGCGACTCGGTCACCAGCGGCACCGCGGTCGCCCTGCGGCCGCCGAACAGGATGGCCGAGATCGGCACCCCGGCCGGGTCCTGCCACTCGCGGGCGATCGTCGGGCACTGCTCGGCCGGAGTGGTGAACCGGGCGTTCGGGTGGGCGGCGGGCTCGCCGGACTCCGGCGTCCAGTCACGGCCCTTCCAGTCGGTGAGGTGCGCGGGCGGTTCGTCCGTGAGGCCCTCCCACCAGACGTCCCCGTCGTCGGTCAGCGCGACGTTCGTGAAGATGCTGTTGCCCCACAGCGTCTTGATCGCGTTGGCGTTCGTCGACTGGCCGGTCCCGGGCGCGACGCCGAAGAAGCCGGCCTCCGGGTTGATGGCGTACAGCCGGCCGTCGGGGCCGAAGCGCATCCAGGCGATGTCGTCGCCGATCGTCTCGACCTTCCAGCCCGGGATCGTGGGCTGGAGCATGGCGAGGTTCGTCTTGCCGCACGCCGACGGGAAGGCCGCGGCGACGTACCGCGCCTCGCCCTGCGGCGGCGTGAGCTTGAGGATCAGCATGTGCTCGGCCAGCCAGCCCTCGTCGCGGGCCATCGTGCTGGCGATCCGCAGCGCGTAGCACTTCTTGCCCAGCAGCGCGTTGCCGCCGTAGCCCGAGCCGTACGACCAGATCTCGCGGGTCTCCGGGAAGTGGCTGATGTACTTGGTCTGGCTGCACGGCCACGGCACGTCGGCCTGGCCGGGCTCCAGCGGCGCGCCCACCGAGTGAACGGCCTTGACGAAGTCGCTGTGCTCTTGGTCGCGCTTGCCGCGGCCCTCGTCGGCTCGTGCCTCGCTCTCTCGGGCCTTTCGCGCCGCTCCGCGCTCCTCGATGAGGCGCAGCGCCTCGTCTCCCATCCTGGTCATGATCCGCATCGACACCACGACATACGGCGAGTCGGTGATCTCGACGCCGAGCTGCGAGATGGTCCCGCCCAGGGGGCCCATGCAGAACGGCACGACGTACATCGTCCGGCCCCGCATGCAGCCCTTGAACAGGGTGGCGAACGTGCGGCGCATCTCGTCGGGCGCGATCCAGTTGTTGGTCGGCCCGGCGTCCTCCTCACGCTCGGAGCAGATGAACGTGCGGTCCTCCACACGGGCGACGTCGCTCGGGTCCGAGGCCGCGTAGAAGCTGTTGGGACGCTTGACCAGCCGCTTGAGGGTGCCCTGCTCGACCAGAAGGTTGGTCAGGCGCGTCCATTCGGCCTCGGAGCCGTCGCACCATTCGATCCGGTCCGGCTGGGTCAGCTCCGCGATCCGCGTCACCCAGGCCGCCAGATCGCTGTGAGTGGTGGGCGTCGGTACCTCTACTGAAATGGACACGGGGGCGGCTCCTTAATCTCTCAGGGCCAGAGCATCATCAGCGAAAATGGCTTCCGAATCCAATTGGAGTAGACCATCGTGTTTCCACTCCGTTAAATCGGCGCCATTCTCCACTTCGCGACCTCGGACAGCATCGGCGCAGGCAGCAGCCGTGATGTTGTGGGACCTTACCCACTCTGGCCCTGTTGAAAAAACGTCCTTCTCCCCCTTACCCGCCTGGCCGGGCTTACACATTGGTATAGGCCAATTCGAATGGTCCAGACCTCTTCGGGAATTGGTTCAGTCCAATCCGCCGGGGCCTTCCGCCCTGATCCGGTCCACATGCTGGAGGGCATCGCGCAGGTCAGCGAGCCACGTGTCGGTGTGTCTGCCGACGAGCCTGACGCACCAGGCCAGCGCGTCGCTGCGGCTGCGCGCGACACCCGCGGCGACCAGGGTGTCGAGGACCTGCCGTTCCGGCTGGCGCAGCCGGGTCATGACGGGGACGGAAAGAGTGGTGAACATCACTGTCTCGTCACCGACGACGACGCCCCAGGAGACCTTGCGGCGGAAGCGGTGCTCGGCCTCCCTGGCGATGTCGATCCTGCGCTCGCGCGTCTCCTCACGGAACCGCTCGACGTACCCCTCCATCGCCGCCGCACGCTCCACGTCGGGGAGCCCTTCGGCCACCGACAGCGGCGGAAGCGTGCCCAGGACGCTGATCTCCTCGCGGTCCACCACGACCTTGGGGGACTCGGCGAACCAGTCTTCCGGCAACCGGCCGGCGAACCAGGCGCTCAACTGCTCTTCTGAATTCATGTAATCAACATTACATCGCTGCGCATCGATGGCCGAGATTGACAGTAGCCACTTTTTGAGAGTTACTTTCAAAATATGGCTACTCTCACTTCTCGGTGGTGGGCGCTCGGCGCCCTCGTGCTGAGCGCCCTGGTCATCGGCATGGACGCGACGGTGCTCAACGTGGCGCTGCCGACGCTCGCGGCCGATCTGCACGCCACGACCGGCGACCTGCAGTGGATCGTGGACGCGTACATGGTTCCGTTCGCCGCGCTGATGCTTCCGTCGGGCGCGATCGGAGACCGCTTCGGGCGCAGGCGCCTGCTGCTGGCCGGCCTGGCGGCCTTCGGGATCGCGTCGGTGTTCGCGACGTTCGCCACGAGCACGGGCACCCTGGTCACGGCCCGTGCGCTCATGGGCGCGGGCGGCGCGGTGATCATGCCGCTGGCGACCTCGATCCTGCCGGTGATCTTCCCTCCGGCCGAGCGCGGGCGCGCGATCGCCGTCTTCACCGCCGCCATGGCGCTCGGCCTGCCCCTCGGCCCCATCGTGGGCGGCTACCTGCTCGACCACTTCCGGTGGGGCTCGATCTTCCTCGTCAACATCCCCGTGATCGTCGTCGCGGTGGCGGCGGCGGCCGTGTTCATCCCCGAGTCACGTGATCCCGCCGCGCCCCGGATCGACGTCCCCGGCGCGCTGCTGTCGGTGACGGGCCTGGCGGCGCTGGTATACGGCGTCATCGAGGTCCCGGCGCGCGGCTGGGGCGACCCCCGCGTGCTGGCCGGTCTCGGCGCAGGGGTGGCGCTGCTGGCGGTGTTCGTCCGCGTCGAGGCCCGCGTCCGGCAGCCGATGACGGATCTCGGCCTGTTCCGCAACCGCGTCTTCGTGTGGGGCGCGGCCGGCGCGACGTTCGTGAGCCTCGGCATGTCGGGTGTGTTGTTCGTCGTCCCGCAGCACCTGCAGGCCGTGCTGGGACACGACGCCTTCGGCACCGGCGTACGGGTGATCCCGATGGTGGCCGGGCTCATGCTCGGCGGCCTGACCGGAGAGCGGCTCACGGCGCGCCTCGGCCTGCGCGTGGTGATGCCGGCGGGCCTGGTCGTGCTCGCCGCCGGTTTCGGTCTGGGCGCGACGACCTCGATGTCCTCCGGATACGGGTTCGTCGCGGCGTGGCTGGCCATCCTCGGCGCGGGCGTGGGCCTGGCCATGGTCCCCGCCATGGACGGCGTGCTCGCCACGCTGCCGGAGGAGCGGTCGGGCTCGGGATCGGCGACCCTGCAGACCGTACGTCAGGTCGGCGGCGCGCTGGGCGTGGCCGGCCTCGGCAGCGTGCTCTCGGCGGCGTACGCCTCCGGACTGCCGGAGGGCGTCCCGGAGGCGGCGGGCGACTCGATCACGGCGGCGGTGGCCCTGGCCGCGCGCACGGGGAACGCCGCGCTCCTGGACGCCGCCAGGGAGGCGTTCCTGAGCGGCATGGACTTGGTCCTGCTGGTGTGCGGCGCCGCGTCGGCGCTGGCCGCCGTCCTGGTGGCGGTCTTCCTACCGGGCAGTACGGCCGAGGACGGAAAGACGGCAGAATCGGGGCATGAGCTCACCACAGCGCGCTGACCGGACCCCGCACCCCTCCGATCGCGTTGTCACGAGCCTGCGCGAGCGCAAGAAGGCCAAGACCCGCAGGACCATCCAGGAGGAGGCCCTGCGGCTGTTCGCCGAGCAGGGGTACGAGGCCACGACGGTCGAGCAGATCGCGGAGGCGGCGGAGGTCTCCCCGAGCACGTTCTTCCGCTACTTCCCCACAAAGGAGGACGTGGTCACCCAGGACGACTACGACCCGATCCTCATGGAGGCGATCAAGGCCCAGCCGGCGGACCTGCCCCCGCTGGCCGCGCTGCGCGCCGCGTTCCGCACCGCCTTCGAGTCGATCGGTGCCGAGGAGCTCGATCAGGTCCTCGCCCGGACCAAGCTGTCCACCTCCGTGCCCGCGCTGCGGGCGCGGACCGTGGAGGGACTGTTCGCCACGATCGACGTGCTTGCGGGCGCGATGGCCGAGCGGGCGGGCCGCGACCCCCGCAGCCCCGCCGTACGGACGCTCGTCGGCGCGGTCATGGGGGTCATGCTCCCGGCACTGTTCACGTGGGTGGAGCAGGACGGCAGGACGCCGCTGCCCGTGCTGCTCGACGAGGCCCTCGGCTACCTGGAGGCCGGGCTGCCGATCTGATCGGGCGCCACCCGCAGGACGATCTTTCCCTGGATGTGCCCGCGCTCCGCCCGCTCGTGGGCCTTCGCGGCCTCCGCGAGCGGGAAGACCGAGTCGATGCCGACGCGCAGGCGGCCCTCTTCGAACAGGCGTCCCAGCTCGGCCATCTGCTCTCCGTCCGAGTGGACCTGGCCGGATCGGAACGTGATGCCCAGCTCGGCCGCGCGCTCCCGGTGGTAATCGCCGTGGAAGACCGGGCTGATCACGCCGCCGGGCCGCAGCACCGGCAGAAAACGGTGGGCGTCCGGGCCGCCCACGCAGTCGATGAGCACGTCCACGTCCCGCACCTCGTCCTCCACACGGGTGGTCGTGTAGTCGAGGAACTCGTCGACGCCCAGCTCGCGCAGGAACGTCTCGTGCCGCCCCGAGGCGACCCCGATGACGTACGCGCCCTGCGACTTGGCGAGCTGCACCGCGAAGTGCCCGACTCCGCCGGCCGCGCCGTTGACCAGCACCCTGCGGCCCTCGTCGAGCTTGATGTGATCGAAGACGTACTGGTAGGCGGTGAGCCCCGCCATCGGCACGGCGGCCGCCTCCACGTGGCTGAGACCGGCCGGCTTGCGGGCCAGCTGCGACGCGGGCGAGGTGGTGTACTCGGCGTATCCCCTTCCCCCGTTCTCCATCTCCAGGGAAGGGAAGCGTACGAGGCCGAACACCTCGTCGCCCTCCTGCCACGGGGTGACGCCGTGGCCGACGGCGGCGACCACGCCGGAGATGTCCGTACCCGGCGTGTACGGCAGAGGGAGCGTGGGCCGCAGGGCCTCCGGGATGTTCGAGAAGCCCTTGCGGGCATACCAGTCGGGCGGATTCAGCCCGGCCGCGTGCACGCGGACGAGCACGTCTCCCGTTCCCGGCTCGGGGCGGGGAACCTCCTCCACCGCCAGAACGCCGGGCTCGCCGGTCCTGTGCATGCGGACGGCCTTCATCGCGGGCATCGAACCTCCTGTTGATTCGGAGCAGTGCTCCAGATAATAATCGGAGCACCGCTCCGGATGTCAATGCCCCGGATGCCGAGGTGCGAGGATCGACGCATGACAGGCCGGCAGCAGCGCGCGGACGCGCAGCGCAACTACGAGCGCATCCTGGAGGTCGCCAGAACCGTGGTGGAGGAGCAGGGGACACAGGCGTCCCTGCGCGACATCGCGCGCCGCGCCGAGGTGGGCATGGGCACGCTCTATCGGCATTTCCCCACCAGAGAGGCGCTGCTGGAGGCGTTGCTCCGGCAGCGGTTCGACCGGCTGGCGGCCCGCGCCGGGGAACTGGAGGGCGCGGGCGACTCCCACGAGGCGCTACGGCAGTGGCTGCGGGAGTTCCTCGGGGGCGCGAGCACCTACCGCGGCCTGACCGCCTCGATGATGACGACGATCAGCGACGAGGGCTCTCCCCTCCACGCGTCGTGCTCCGCGATGCGGGAGGCCGCGGGACGCCTGGTCGAACGGGCCCAGGACGACGGCCGCATCCGGCCCGACGTCGACGGGATGGATGTGTTCGCGCTCGTCAGCGCCGTCGGCTGGATCGCCGAGCAGGGCCCGGTCGTCGCCGAGCGCAGCGAGCACCTGTTCTCGCTGGTGCTGGACGGACTGGCCGCCGGCGCGGTCAGCGGACGCGCGCGGAGATCTGCGGACTGACCCGGACGACCCCGGCGAGGTTCTTGGTGTAGACGTTCGCGATCTTCACGACGTCGCCGGTGTGTGGAGCGTGCAGCATCTTCCCGTTGCCCCAGTAGATGGCGACGTGCGAGATGTAGCCGGGGTTGGTCGGATCGTTGCGCCAGAACAGCAGGTCGCCCGGCTGCGCCTGCGACAGCGGCACCTGCGGGCCGGTGACCCACTGCTGGTACGTCACCCGCGGCATGCGCACGCCCGCCTGCGCGTACGCCCACTGCACGAGCCCGGAGCAGTCGAAGCTGTCGGGCCCCTCGGCGCCCCACACGTACGGCCGGCCGAGCTTGCCGACGGCCGCCGTGAGCGCGACCTTGAGCTGCTCCGCGGACATGAACGCGGTCTGCGGCCACACCGTGCGTCCCTTGGGCGTCACCACCACCGGGTTGATCGTGGCGACCTGACTGCCCTTGGGCAGGATCTTCAGCAGCCTGAGGCGGAGCTTGCGGGAGTCGACCTTCGGCGCGCTCACGACCAGGGCGTTGCCGTCCGGGATGCCGAGCGCCGCCGCCGTCCCCTTCGAGACGATCGCCGCGATCGAGCCCATGCCCACCGTGGCGTACGCGCCGATGCGCAGGCGCCTGGCGCCGCTGTGGACCTGCGAGCCCAGCTGCACGCCGCCGTCGTTGCCGAGTTCGAAGGAGACCGCCATGTCGCCGGCGGCGATGTTGCGCCACAGCTCGTCGGAGGAGGCCGTCACCTTCGGCGTGTACGACCGGAAGGTGGACGGGTCGACGCCCATCGTCGGCACCCGCTTGCCGTCCACGGCCACGTCGGCCGCGCCGGTCACCTCGGCGGCCGTCACGCCCTTCGCCTTGCGCACCTTCTCCACCACCTCGGGGGGAAGGGGCCGGTTGGCCACCACGAACAGGTGCGGGCGGATCAGCCGCTCCAGCGGAGCCACCGGCTGCTGCGTCACCGTCTGGGCGGCCGGGGCCTGGCGTTCCGGGGGCAGAGCCGACACGTCGCGGGCCTGCCGGGCCGCCGCCACGTAGCCGTGGCCCGTGCGCCGCTCGGACAGGGCCGTGACCACGCCCGAGTTCGTGGATTCCGACCCGAGCTCGCCGAGCACGAGCACGTCGACCGTGAGCACGGTGACGAGCGCCACGGCGATGAGGGGAACCGTCTTGCGCAGGCGCCCCGGGCGGGGCAGGCGGGGGCGATAGGCCAGATCCTGACGAGCCTCGGACACGGCTCTCGCGAACTTCCTGCCTAAACGGGCGGACGGACGCGCTCGGCGGTCGAGCACGCTCTCACCCCTCCCGCGGCGAATGGTCCGGTCCACGACGAGACTGCCGCACGGCCGGGAATACCGCAAACCATTCCGGAATTCCCGGCCGGGGCGAAAAGGGTGGAGCCTAGTTGCCGATGTACGGAACGGCCTCGAGGATCTCGACGGTGTTCTGCCTGCCGTTGGGCAGCGTGTACGTCGCCTTCTCCCCGATCTTCTTGCCGTTGATCGCGGACCCGAGGGGGGAGTTCGGCGAGTAGACGTCGATGGGCGCGCCGCTCTCCTCACGGGAGGCCAGCAGGAAGGTGACCTCCTCGTCGTCGCCGTCGAAGCGGACCGTCACGGTCATGCCGGGACCCACGATGCCCTCGGCGCGAGGGGCCTCACCGACCCTGGCGCTGTCCAGGATCTGCCGGAGGTGGAAGATGCGGGCCTCCATCTTGCCCTGCTCGTCCTTGGCGGCGTGGTAGCCACCGTTCTCCCTGAGGTCACCCTCTTCCCGGGCGGCTTCGATCTTCTTGGCGATGTCCGTGCGACCCGGGCCCGAAAGGTACTCGTACTCCTCCTTGAGGCGGTCGTACGCCTCTTGCGTCAGCCAGGTGACGTTGTCGTTCTGGGAGACGGCCACGGGCTCTCCTTGTTTCCGTAAGTGACTCGAAAGGCTGTCAAGTTAACGCCTTCGAACGCTTCCCCAAAGATTCCACTATACGAGATCGCAGTAGTCGACATGTACCGCTGTGGCCTGGGAACTCGTCCTCAACCGTTCGGTGAACTCGAGGTCCGACCGGCCCTCGGGAATGTCGATCTCACGGCTGCCGACCTCCAGGTGCTGGGTGTCGAGTGCCTGGATCCGGCACATCGCCGCCCGGTCGGCGGGCTTGTGCACGGTGAAGGTGATGACGGCGGAGTCCGCTGCGCTCGCGTCGAAGGTGATCACGTCGGCGCTCACCGAGGGGTTCCCGTTCGCGCGGAGCATGACATAGCCCCAGCCGCCCGCCATCACCGCCACGATCAGCGCGATCACGATGTACGGCACCAGCCTGGCGGGCCGCGCCGGGCGGGGCGCGAAGTCGTCCGGCGTGCCGAGCACCGGGCGTGTCCCCCGGCCGCCGGCCTCATCGGTGGGCATCGCGGAATCTCCCTGAGGATTGTCGGTGTTGTGCGAGACGATCGTCCGCACAAGTCGACCGTGTCGGCGACGCGGGCCATACCGGGTCCGGAACGCACGGTCCCTTAGAAGCTAACCTCTTTTCGTAGCCATAGAACACCTGAGGAGAGACGTGAGTGCACCGTTGAGGCTGATGGCCGTGCACGCGCACCCAGACGACGAGTCGAGCAAGGGCGCCGCCACGATGGCCCGCTACGTCGCGGAGGGCGCGGAGGTGCTCGTCGTCACATGTACGGGTGGTGAACGCGGCTCGATCCTCAACCCGAAGATGGACCGGCCGGACATTCTGGAGAACATGGGCGAGGTGCGCCGCCAGGAGATGGAGAAGGCGCGCGAGATCCTCGGCGTCCAGCAGCGTTTCCTCGGCTTCGTCGACTCCGGGCTGCCGGAGGACGAGAACGAGCCGCTGCCCGAGGGGTGCTTCGCGCTGCAGCCGCTCGAGGTGGCGTCGGCGCCGCTCGTGGCCGCCGTCCGGGAGTTCCGGCCGCACGTGATCCTCACGTACGACGACAACGGCGGCTACCCGCACCCGGACCACATCATGACCAACCGGGTGTCGGTCGAGGCGTTCGAGGCGGCCGGCGACCCCGACCGCTACCCCGGCACGGGTGAGCCGTGGCAGCCGCTGAAGCTCTACTACCACATGGGCTTCACCCGGGAGCGGTTCGAGGCGCTGCACAACGTCATGACCGAGCGCGGCATGGGCTCGCCGTACGCCGACTGGATCGCGCGGTGGGAGGACCGGCCGCAGAAGTGGGAGGTCACCACGAAGGTCCCGTGCGGGGAGTACTTCGAGATCCGCGATCTCGCCCTGCTCGCGCACGCCACGCAGGTGGACCCGGACGGGTTCTGGTTCGTCTGCCCGCGTGAGCTGCAGGAGGAGATCTGGCCGACCGAGGACTACCACCTCGCGCGGTCGCTCGTGGACACCACGTTGCCGGAGGACGACCTGTTCGCGGGGATCGCCGCCGAGGTCACCCCTGCCTGCTCGTAAGCTGAAGGCGTGGATGCAACCAGCTACGGGCCGGGTCTCCTGGGCTTCATCGTCGTCGCCGCGATCGGTCTGGCCCTGTTCTTCCTGTTGAAGAACATGAACAAGCAGATGAGGAAGATCCAGGTGCCGCACGACCACCACGAGGACGAACGGCGCGGGAACGGGCCCGAGGCGTGAGCGCGGGCGCCCGGGTCGTCGACAACCCCGCCGCGTCGCGTTACGAGATCATCGTCGACGGCGTGGTCGCCGGGTTCGCGCAGTACCGGTTGCGGGACGGCTCGATGGTCCTCCCGCACACCGAGGTGCGCGACGAGTTCGAGGGCCGCGGGCTGGGCGGCAGGCTGGTGGGCGGGGCTCTCGACGGAGCGCGGGCGGCCGGCCTGCGGGTCGTGCCGTTGTGCTCGTTCGTGGCCTACTACATCCAGCGGCATCCGGAATACCGCGATCTGGTGGACGACGACTACCGGGACCTGGTCGACACGCCCGGCTGATCCCTCAGCCGGGCGGTGTGGCCTTCAGCCCGGAGCTCAGTCGGGCAGCGCGGGGCCCGAGGACCAGGCGCGCTCCAGCGCCTTGGGCAGGCCCCACCAGCCCAGCGGGGTCAGCACCTCGGCCCGGTCCACGATGCCGAGGTGCGCCCACAGCGGCGTCACCGCCGTGAACAGCATCTCCGTCGCCTCCAGGTCCTCCGGCTCGTCGGGGTCCATGTCGACGTCCTCGGAGTCGGCGATGAACCGGGCGATCCGCTCGGGCGAGGCGAGCACCCCCGGGCCGTACCGGACCAGGGTGATCACCGACGCGAGCCAGTCGGCGTGGTGGATGGCGCACAACGAGGCCAGTATCGAGTCCTCGTGGCTGAGCTCGCCCTCCATGTCGAAGAACCGGGCGGCGTCCTCCTCGTCCGGAAGGTCGGAGATCGGCGCGGCGATCCCGGCGGCGACGGTGAGCCACAGGTCCTCGTCCCGTTCGGGCAGCTCGCCGTCCTCCAATCCGGCGCAGGCGCGCAGCACGTTGCCCGGATAGCCGGGCCGGGTCAACGTCACCCGCAGCCGCCGCGCGGCCGAGCGGAGATCGTCCGCCGGAAAGGGCGGCTCCGGAAGGTCGTCGAGCACCCGCCGCAGCTCGCTCAGCGCGAACGCCTCCTCCTCGTCCCAGGCGGCGTACAGCTCCTGGTCCTGCTCGTCGTTGACCACGACGTTGGGCACCCGGCCGTCCGGCAGCGCAGTGCCGAGCCAGCGCTCCTGGAGCTCCTCGTAGGCGTGCCTGGCGCCGGGATCCCCCGCGGCCAGCGCGTCCGCGTCGATCTCCCCGGCCGCCAGCCGCTCCTCCAGGAACTCGACCAGCCGCTCGTACATCTCGGTGGCCACCGGACCGCGCTCGCTCTCCTCGGGCCACAGGAAGTAGCTGCGGGTGAGCATGATCGGCTCGGTTCCGCTGGACTCCAGCCAGCGCTGCACGTCGCCGACCGTCGCCACACCGGACTCGATGCTCATCAGCACGGCTTTGGCCGACTCCCAGAACCGGGGCGACAGCGGGTTGCCCGCCGCGAGCAACTGGCGCCGCAGGTCGGGAAGGGCGACCAGGGCCTGTCCGGACGGCACGGCCAGCAGCACCCGCGCGACGTCGCGCCGCGTCATGGCGGCCGCGGGACGTCCCGAGTGCCTGATAGCGAAGTCCAGATCCAAGCCCACGTCCTGTGAGCCTACGCCGGGACGGGCCGGAACACATCCCCGCGGTCCCCCACGAGTTCCCCCGGACGTGGCGGCTCGCCCGGGCCGGGGCGTGTCCGCGAGCGAAAGTTGCGGCGGTAGGTGTCCGGAGGCACGCCGACCGTGCGGTTGAAGTGCCGGCGCAGCGTCGTGGCGGTGCCCATGCCGGTGGCCTCCGCGATGGCGTCGATGCCGTCGTCGGTGGTCTCCAGCAACTCCTGGGCGTGGCGGATCCGCTGGGTCAGCAGCCATTGCAGCGGGGTGGTGCCGGTGACCGACCTGAAGTGGCGGCTCAGATTGCGCGAGCTCATCCGCGCCTGTCGGGCCAGGTCCTCCACGGTCAGCGGATGGTCCAGCCGTTCGATCACCCAGGGGAACAGTTCGGCGAGCGGATGGTTGTCGGGCGCGGGCACCGGGGTGGTGACGAACTGGGCCTGGCCGCCGTCCCGGTGCGGCGGCACGACCAGGCGGCGGGCCACCGTGTTGGCGACCGAGGAGCCGTGGTCGAGGCGGACGAGGTGCAGGCACAGGTCCATGGCCGCGGCCTTGCCGGCGGAGGTGAGCACGCTGCCGTTGTCCACGTACAGGACGTCCGGGTCCACGTGCACGTGGGGGTAGCGGGCGGCCAGATCCCGGGTGTGCGCCCAGTGCGTGGTCGCGCGCTTCCCGTCCAGCAGGCCGGCGGCGGCCAGCACGAAAGCGCCCGTGCAGAGGGAGGCCACCCGTGCGCCCGCCTCGTGGGCCGCGCGCACCGCGTCGACAAGAGCGGCGGGTGGATCGACGTCGACGTCGGCCCAGCCCGGGACGATCACTGTGTCGGCGTGCCGGAGCCGGTCGAGACCGTGGTCGGGCTCCAGCCGGAACCGGCCGGCCCGCACGGCGCCCGGCCCGCAGACGACGAGGCTGTACCAGGGATCGGCCACGTGGGTCAGGTCGGTCCCGAAGACCTCGTACGCCAGCGACAGCTCGAAATGCAGCATCCCGTCGGTGACGGCCAGCGCGACAGTGCTCATGTCCGGAATTGTATGGGTAATGGCGTTCCAGACACTCGTGGGAGACACCCGTCCTCGTCAGGATGTCCACGACAGATCGCAGCGGATCGTTTGAGAAGTTTGACGAGGAGGAGAACCGATGGGATCGGGTCTCACGGTGGCGGTGTTCGGCGCGTACGGGCACACCGGGCGCTTTGTGGTGGCACAGCTGCGGGATCGCGGGTTCGTTCCGGTTCTGTCCGGGCGCGACGCCGGCAAGCTGAAGATGCTGGCGTCCGAATCCGGGCTGGAGGCCCGCACGGCGTCGGTCGACGACCCGGCCTCGCTCGACCGCACACTGGCGGGTGCGGCGGCCGTGATCAACTGTGCCGGGCCCTTCGCCGCGACGGCCGCTCCCGTGATCGAGGCGGCACTGCGCGCCGGGATCCCGTACGTGGATGTGGCGGCGGAGATCGAGGCCAACGTCGACACGTTCGCGAACTTCGCGGACCGCGCCCGCGCCGCGGGAGCCGTGATCGTCCCCGCTATGGCCTTCTACGGCGGTTTCGGCGACCTGCTGGCCACCGCCGCGATGGGCGACTGGACGGCGGCCGACGAGGCGCACGTCGCGTACGGGCTGAGCAGCTGGCACCCGACCGCCGGGACACGTGCCGCGGGCGTGGTCTCCGGGCAGCGGCGGGGCGGCCGGCGCGTCCGTTACACGAACGGCCGGCTGGAGTATCGCGACGACAAGGCGCCGACCCTGGAGTGGCCCTTCCCCGACCCGATGGGGCCTCGGGCCGTCATCGGGGAGTTCACGATGGCCGACGTCGTCACCATTCCCAGCCACCTGCCCATCCCCGATGTGCGCACCTACATGACGGTCGAGGCCGCCAGGGACCTGTCGGACCCGGACACGCCGGCGCCGGCCCCGGTCGACGAGCGTGGGCGGTCCGCCCAGACCTTCCTCGTCGACGTCGTCGTGCGCTCCGGCGGCAGCGAACGGCGCGCCGTGGCGAGAGGCCGGGACATCTACGCCGTCACCGCGCCGCTCGCGGTGGAAGCGGTCGACCGCGTACTCACCGGACGGACCAGGACCGTCGGCGTCGCCTCCGCCGGCGAGATCTTCGACGCCCTCGACTTCCTCCGCGCGCTGTCCCCGTACGTCTCCCTGGAACTGCGTCCGTAGCGGGTGGACCGCCACGTCGTCCTCACTCGATCGTCCTTTTCCGGCGGTGTGAGAGGCTGACCCTATGAACCGGCTGGGTGGCGAGACCTCTCCCTACCTCCTGCAACACGCGGACAACCCGGTGGACTGGTTCCCCTGGGGCGAGGAGGCGTTCGCGGAGGCGCGCGGGCGTGACGTCCCCCTGCTGATCAGCGTGGGCTATTCGGCGTGCCACTGGTGCCACGTGATGGCGCACGAGTCGTTCGAGGACGAGGCCACCGCGCGGCTGATGAACGAGTTGTTCGTCAACGTCAAGGTGGACCGCGAGGAGCGGCCCGACGTGGACGCCGTCTACATGGGCGCGGTCCAGGCGATGACCGGGCAGGGCGGCTGGCCGATGACGGTCTTCGCCACCCCCGACGGGCACCCGTTCTACGCCGGCACCTACTTTCCCCGGCCGCACTTCCAGCGGCTGCTGCACGCCGTCTCGCAGGCGTGGGGGCAGGACCGGGAGGGCGTCCTGGCCCAGGGGGAGAAGGTGGTGGAGGCGCTCGCCGAACGCACCGGGGCGCCCTCGGGCCCGCTGCCCACCGCCGAGACCCTCGACCTCGCCGTACGCAACCTCGCGGAGACCTTCGACGAGCGGCGGGGCGGATTCGGCGGGGCGCCCAAGTTCCCGCCGTCCATGGTCCTGGAGTTCCTGCTGCGGCACGGCACCCGGGAGGCCGCGGCCATGGCGGAGACGACCATGGAGGCGATGGCCAGGGGCGGCATGTACGACCAGCTCGGCGGGGGCTTCGCCCGCTACTCGGTCGACGCCGGCTGGGTGGTGCCGCACTTCGAGAAGATGCTCTACGATAACGCCCTGCTGCTGCGGGTCTACGCCCACTGGTGGCGCGCGACCGGTTCGGTCCTGGCCAAGCGGGTGGTCCTGGAGACCGCCGAATGGCTGCTGCGGGAGATGCGCACGCCCGAGGGCGCGTTCGCCTCGGCCCTCGACGCCGACAGCGAGGGACCGGACGGCGCCCACGGCGAGGGGGTGTTCTACGTCTGGACTCCCGATCAGCTCCGCGAGGTCCTCGGGGAGGACGATGCCGTCTGGGCCGCATCGGTGTTCGAGGTGACCGGCACGTTCGAGCACGGCATGTCGGTGCTCCAGCTCCTCGCCGACCCCGACGACCCGGCCCGGTTCGACCGGGTCCGTACGGCCCTGCGCGCCGCGCGGGAGCGGCGGCCACGGCCCGGCCGGGACGACAAGGTCGTGGCCTCCTGGAACGGGCTCGCGATCGCCGCCCTGGCCGAGGCGGGCGCGCTCTTCGACCGGCCGGACCTGCTCCAGGCCGCACGCGAGGCGGCCGTACTGCTCGACGACCTGCACACGGTGAGCCGCGACCCGGCCCGGCTGCTGCGGACCTCCCGCGACGGCCGGGCGGGGGCCAACGCCGGCATGCTGGAGGACTACGCCAACACGGCCGAGGGCTTCCTCGCCCTCTATGGCGTCACCGGCGAGAGCCGGTGGTTCCACCGCGCCGGAGACCTGCTGGAGACCGTGCTGACGCGGTTCCCCAACGGATCGGGGGGGTTCTACGACGCCCCCGACGACGGTGAGCGGCTGTTCCAGCGGCCCCAGGACCCGACGGACAACGCGACGCCCTCGGGTCAGTTCGCGGCGGCGGGGGCGCTGCTGTCGTACGCCGCGCTCACCGGTTCGGCCCGGCACCGGGAGGCGGCCGAGGCGGCGCTGGGCACGGTCTCCGCGCTGGCGGAGCGGTACGCCCGGTTCGCCGGGTGGGGTCTCGCGGTGGCGGAGGCCGCGCTGCGCGGCCCCGCCGAGGTGGCGATCGTCGGCCCGGCCGACGACGCCCGCACCCGCGCGCTGCACAGGGCGGCCCTCATGTCCGGCACGCCGGGGCTGGTCGTCGCGCTGGGCACGGGACAAGTCAGCACAGGAGAAGTCAGCACTGGAGAAGCCGGCACAGGAGAAGCCGACACGGGACACGCGGGCAGCGTGCCGGTGGACGTGCCGCTGCTCGAGGGGCGGGGCATGGTCGACGGCTCTCCCGCGGCCTACGTGTGCCGGCGGTTCACCTGCCGGGCGCCGGTCACCACGCCCGCCGAGCTGCGCGCCGAACTGGCCCAATAGAGGCGACACCGCGCAAGCGGCAGGGCGGCAGGTCCTCAGGCGTGGCCGCCGACCAGATCGCCGGCCGCCTGGACGAAGGCGCGGACGCGTGCCGTGGAGTTGTCGGTTCTCCACAACAGACCCCATCGCAGCGGTGGGGCGTCGCTGAACGGGATGTAGGCGACGTCGGGCCGGACGTAGTAGCGCCTGGCCTGCGCGCCGACCGGAAGGACACCGTGGCCGGCGCCGATGAGGGTGAGCATCTCGTTGAACGTGGCGGCCGAGGGGCCCGGTTCGATCACCCGTCCGGAGGGCGTGGTGCGCGGGGTGCGGTCTTCGCGCAGGGAGTCGGGAAGCGTGCCGGGGAGCTGGAGCAGGGGAACCCTGGCCAGGTCCTCCAGGGAGACCGACTCCCGGCGGGCGAACGGGTGCCCGGACGGCACCGCGAGCATGCGCGCCTCTGACACCAGGACCGGCCCGGTGGCGATGCCGGGCTCCTCAACAGGGAAGGTGCCCAACGCGACGTCGACCTCGCCGTCGCGCAGCCAGGGCATGAGATCGACCATCTGCGCCTCCCGGAGCTGAACGTCGCAACCGGGCTCGCGCCGCCGCAGGAGTTCGGCCGCCCCGACGAGCAGTTGCCCGCCGGCGGCGCCGACGAAGGCGACCCGCAGCGTGCCGGTGAGGCCACGGCCTGCGGCGACGGCCTGCTCGAACGCGGAGATGATCTGCAGCCAGGCGGGCCGCACCTCCTCGTGCAGCCGGCGTCCCAGCGGGGTCAACTCCACCCGGCGGCTGGTGCGGTCGAACAGCGGGACGCCGACACGGCGTTCGAGCTTGGCGATCGTCTGGCTGATCCTGGAGGTGGACACGCGCAGGCGTTCGGCTGTGCGGCCGAAGTGCAACTCCTCGGCGAGGGTGAGGAACGCCTCCAGCTCGTGCCGCTCCAGCATGATCCCCCCATCGTTAACTCAGACTTCACGATCATTGCACAGGACCGCGTTGATCGGCTTCCTGCTCCGGTCGAGAGTGGACCCGTTCAGAAACCCCTCTGACCTGCGGCGGGAGTAGCCGATGTTCGTCACCCGTGAATCCGCGCTGTCCACTCAGTCTGCCCACATGACCGCGGTCGTCCGGGAACTGCGGGACCATGCCGAGATCCTGGACGCCTTGTACCGGTTCGGCCTGGGCCAGGACCTGAAGGACGAGGAACTGTTCGCCTCGGCCTTCGCCGCCGAGGCGGAGCTGGACTTCCGTCCCGCGGCCGCCAGATGGGGCGGCCGGCCACCCCTGATGTCCGGGCGGGAAGTGATCGTCAGCACGATCCTGGCCATGTTCACCGGCCGGGTGGACACCACCCACCAGATCACCAATCCCCGGATCTCGGTCGACGGCGACACCGCGCGCCTGACCGCCCTGGTGGAGGCCCAGCACCTGCTCACCGCCGACCACGCCACCTTCGCCCTGCTCAAGAATCCGTACGACGTGGAGCTGGTCCGCGACGGCGAGCGCTGGGTCATCCGCCGCATGCGCATCCACAACGCCTGGTACACCGGCGACCCCACGGCCTTCTTCGGCCGCGCGGAAGCCGTCTGACCTGCCATCACGGAAAGAGAATGATCGTGAACGCTCTGAACACCCTGCGCGCCGCCGTCCGCGGCCGGGTCTGGTTGACCGGCGACCCCGGCTTCGACGCCTCCCGCCGTCCGTGGAACCTGGCCGTCGAACAACCGGTGGCGGCCGTCGTCGAGGCCGCCGACGCCGACGACGTCGCCGCGCTGGTGCGGCACGCACGCGCCGCCGGGTTGACCGTCGCCGCCCAGCCGAACGGGCACGGCGCCACCGGCCGCACCGACGGCGCCGTCCTGCTGCGCACCCGGCCACTGGACGCCGTGGAGATCGATGCGGCCGGCCGGCGGGCCCGCGTCGGGGCAGGCGTGTCCTCGGGCCGGCTGCAGGCAGCCGCCGCGCCGTACGGACTGACCGGCCTGCCGGGCAGCTCTCCGGTCGTCAGCGTCACCGGCGTCGCCCTCGGCGGCGGGCTCAGCTGGTTCGGCCGCACCTACGGCTGGGTCGCCGACAGCGTCACGGCCTTCGACATCGTCGACGCCGAGGGACGACAGCGGCGCGTCACGGCCGACGCCGACCCCGACCTGTTCTGGGCCCTGCGCGGCGGGGGCGGTGACTTCGCGATCGTCACCGCCCTGGAGCTGTCCCTCCACCCCGCGCCACGACTGTATGGAGGGCGGGTGCTGTGGCCGGCCGAGCACGGGCCGGACGTGATGGACGCCTACCGGCGGATCACCGCCGCCGCACCGGACGAGCTGACCGTCTGGCTGGACCTGCTGCATTTCCCCGGCTCCGCGCCCATGGTGGCCGTGGACGCCGCATATCTCGGTGAGGCGTCCGAGGCTCGCGACCTGCTGGCGCCACTGGACCGCCTTCCCCGGCCGCTGTCGGACAGCCGGCGGACCATGCCGGTCTCCGAACTCGGGTCCATCACCGCCGAACCCACCGACCCCGGCGCCGGCTCCTCTCGCGGAGAGCTGCTGACCCGGCTGGACGACACGACGGCCAAGACGCTGCTCGCCGGCCCCGTCGCCCCACTGCTGAGCGTGCAGATCCGTCATCTGGGCGGCGCGTTCGCCCGCCCGTCCGACAGCCCGCACGGACCGCTGGCCGAGCCGTACGCGCTCTACCTGTTCGGGGTCCCGGCCGACCCGGCGACGGCCGAGGCGATCACGGCCAAGCAGCGCGCGATCGCCGAAGCCCTCCCCGTCAGCGGGCGCAAGCCCTTCACCTTCCTCAACCCGCAGGAGAGCGTGGCCGACGCCTTCACCCCCGCCGTGCTTGACCGCCTCCGTGACGTCAAGCGCCGCCACGACCCCCATGGCGTCTTCCGCGGCAACTTCCCTGTCCTCGCCTGAACGTCACAGTCGCCCGCCACTGGAGTGCCCGGCTGGAGCCGTCAACGGGCGGGAACCTGGGCGACCGGGAGCTGCGGTCCGGGGATCTGCGCGACCGGGCCGCTCTGACCACCGTGGCCCGTCTGGCCACTCTGGCCATCCTCGCCGTTCTGACTGTTCTGGCCGGTCTGGCCGGTCTGGCCGGTCCGCCTGGTGCCCACGTCGGTCTGGCCGGTCCGCCTGGCACCCGTGTCGGATCTGGTTGTCCCCGTCTCGGGAGCGGCGCGGGTGGCGGCGTCCGGGGCACCCGTATCGCGGCTGCGGCCGGTGCCGGTCGGGCCGGTCGCACCGCCGATGCCGTTCGCGCCGCCTCTCGGGCCGGCCTCGCCGTCCTGGCCGGTCGCGCCCTGCTGCTCCTCGTCCGCTCCTGTGGGCGGACCGGGCACGCCGGGCGCGTCGGGGCCGGGCACCGTCACCCCGTCACCCGGCCCGTACGGCATGGGCGACCCGGCGGGCCCCGACGGATATGCCGTGGGAGCCCCGCTCTGCTGGGGCATGGCCATGCCGTAGGTGTCCCAGTAGTAGGGGTTCCACGTGACCGGGTCGGGGAACTCCCGGACCGGCTTGTCCTCCATGGCGGTGCTCATGAAGGTCTTCCAGATCTCGGCGGGCAGCGTGCCGCCGTACAACTCGCCGTAGCCGGGGACGGTCACCGGCTTGTTGTCGTCGCGGAACATGTCGACCGCGACGGCCAGCTGGGGGACGTAGCCGGAGAACCAGACGGCCGCCGACTCGTCGGTGGTGCCGGTCTTGCCCGCCACGGGGCGGTCCCACAGTCGCGCGGCCGTGCCGGTGCCGCTGCGCACCACCTGCTCCAGCGCGTACGTCGTGTCGGCGGCGGTGTTCTCGCTGAAGGCCCGGGTGCCGGATGGGGCGAACTTCCGGGTGAGTCCGGTGCTGTCGGTGACCGCACGGATCACATGAGGCTCATGGTGGATGCCCCCGGCGGCGAAGGTGGCGAAGCCGGAGGCCTGCTGCACGGCGCTCACCGACGCCACGCCGAGGGGCAAGGTGGCGGCGCTCTGGTGGGGGGCGAGCTGCCCTGCGGGGATCCCGGCGGCCCGCGCCGCGGCGACGACCTTGTCGAGGCCGATCCGCTGCCCCAGGTCCACGAAGGCGGTGTTCACCGAGAACTGCGTCGCCTGGAGCAGTGTGATCGCCTGCCCGTACGACCTGCCGCCGGAGTTCGGGATGTCGGCGGAGCCGATGCGAATGGGGGAGTTGCCGTAGACCAGCGTGTCGAGGCCGTATCCGGCTTCGAGCGCGGCGGCCAGCGTGTAGGGCTTGAAGGTCGAGCCGGCCTGGACCTTGGCGGAGAAGGCGTTGTCGTACTGGTTTGTCTCATAACGACCGCCGTAGAAGGCGACGACCTCGCCGGTCGCGGGATCGACGGCCGCCAGGCCGGTGCGGACCTTTTTGGGGGTGTCGTCCGGCAGGACCGACTTGACCGCCTGCTGGGCCTGCGCCATGAGCTTCTTGTCGAACGTGGTGGTGACCTTCAGGCCGCCGTGGTTGATGTCCTCGTCGGTGTAGCCGAGCCGGTTCAGCTCCGCGCGCACCTGCGCCAGCATGTAGCCGTTCTGGCCGCCGAGGGACAACGGCGCCCGCTGCCTGGCGAGTGTGGGGAACACCTGGGCGTCGGCATCTTCACGGGTGATCGCGCCGATCTCGCGCATGCCCCGGATCACCGACGTCCACCTGGCCTTCACCGCGTCGAGCGCGGCCCCGGTCGGGTTGGCGAAACGGGTGGGCTGCTGGATCACGGCGGCGAGGTAGGCGCCCTCGGCCGCCGTCAGGTTCTGCACGTCCTTGTCGAAGTAGGCCCGCGCGGCGGCCTGGATGCCGTAAGCCCCCCGGCCGAAGTAGATGGTGTTGAGGTAGCGCTCCAGCACCCAGTCCTTCTGCTTGGAACGATCCACCTTCAGCGCGATCATGATCTCCTTGAGCTTGCGCCCGATGGAGCGTTCCTGACCGAGACCGCTGTAGTAGTTGCGGACCATCTGCTGAGTGATCGTCGAGCCGCCCTGGAGCTGGCGGCCGGTGACCGTCGACCACACGGCGCGGGCCGTACCGGACAGGGAGACGCCCTGGTCCTGGTAGAACGTCCGGTTCTCCGCCGCGATGACGGCGCTTCTGACGACCTGGGGGACCTGTGTGAGCGGCACGTTCTTGCGGTTGACGCCCTCGGTGGCGAGAACCGTTCTGCCGTCCCGGTAGTAGATCACCGAACCCTGGGCCGTCGCCAGTTCCTGGGTGCTGTCCGGGATGGGGGTCAGCGCCCACACCACGGCGAGGAACACGACGAGCCCGACGATCCCGGTGGCCAGGCTCACGAGGAGGACACGCGGCAGCCGTCTTCGCCGGCGAGGCTTCGGCGCGCCGCCGTCCCCGCCGCCTCCTCCCCCGTTCGGGCCGCCGAGTGACGCCCGCGGTTCCGCGGCGCCCTCCTCGATCGGGCCCTCCTCGGCGCTGTCCACGCTGTGACCCCCGATAAGTCCGATACCCCCGCTACGCCCTTTTGTGCCCTCTGAGCTGGGCGGATGGAACCACGGTAAACGATGGCCATCGATGGTCCGGCACTTCCCGCGACGTCTGTGGAAAAGCCTGCCCCGGGCAAAGGACACCGTGGAAAACCGCGTCAGCCCCCGGCCGCGCGGACGAGCGGAAGGGTCCGGTACGGCACCGGCGTGTCGAGCGCGATCACCGATTCGGTCCTGACGACGCCCTGCACGTCCACGATCAGGTCGATGACGCGCTGGAGGTCGGCGTTGCTGCGGGCGACCACGCGGCAGAGCATGTCTCCCCCTCCGGTGATCGTGTGGACCTCCAGGACCTCGGGGATGAGCGCGAGCTGGTCGGCCACCGGCACGTGTCCCGCGACCTGCCTGATGTGCAACGTCACGAACGCCGTCACGTCGAAGCCGAGCGCGGCCGGATCGATGTCCGGGCCGTAGCCGGTGATGACTCCCTTCTCGGCCATCCGGTCGAGCCGGGCCTGCACCGTCCCCCGGGCGACGTTCAGCCTGCGGGAGCACTCGAGCACGCCGATCCTGGGCTCGGCGGCCAGCAGTGCGACGAGCCGGGCGTCGAGATGGTCAATCGTCATAACGATTTCCCCTTGCATGAAGCGAAGACTGAGCATATTGTCCACCGAATCAACTCACTGTTGCGCAAATTGGCCACGCCAACGGACAGTTGACGCATGAACGATGTCTTTCCGGTTCACGGCATGGACGCGGTGGTCTTCGCGGTCGGCAACGCGAAGCAGGCCGCCCACTACTACTCGACCGCCTTCGGGATGCGCCTGGTGGCCTACCGGGGGCCGGAGACGGGCAGCCGCGACGAGGTGGCGTACGTCCTCATGTCGGGCTCGGCCCGGTTCGAGCTGCGCGGAGCCGTACGCCCTGGCACGCCGCTCGCGCGTCACGTGGCCGAGCACGGCGACGGCGTCATCGACCTCGCGCTGGACGTGCCGGACGTGGAGGCGGCCTACCGCCACGCGCTGGAGCAGGGGGCCCGGGGGCTGGAGGAGCCCCACGTGGTCGAGGACGACCACGGCAAGGTCGTGGTCGCGGCCATCGCGACCTACGGCGAGACCCGGCACACGCTGATCGACCGCGCCAACTACACCGGGCCCTACCTGCCGGGATACGTCGCGGCCGAGCCCATCGTCGCGCCGCCCGCGGTGAAGAACGGCCGGCTCTTCCAGGCGATCGACCACTGCGTCGGCAACGTCGAGCGCATGGAGGAATGGGTGGAGTTCTATGAGAAGGTCATGGGCTTCACCAAGATGGCGGAGTTCATCGGCGACGACATCGCCACCGAATACTCGGCGCTGATGTCCAAGGTCGTCGCGGACGGCACCCGCAAGGTCAAGTTCCCGCTGAACGAGCCCGCCGAGGGCAAGAAGAAGTCCCAGATCGAGGAGTTCCTGGAGTTCTACGGCGGCCCTGGCGTGCAGCACATCGCGCTGGCCACCAACGACATCGTCACGACGGTCGACGCCATGCGCGAGGCGGGCGTCGAGTTCCTCGACACGCCCGACTCCTATTACGACGACCCGGAGCTGCGCTCCCGCATCGGCGAGGTCCGCGTGCCGGTCGAGGAGCTGAAGAAGCGCCGCATCCTCGTGGACCGCGACGAGGACGGCTACCTTCTGCAGATCTTCACCAAGCCCGTGGTGGACCGTCCGACCGTCTTCTTCGAGCTCATCGAGCGTCACGGCTCCCTCGGGTTCGGCAAGGGCAACTTCAAGGCGCTCTTCGAGGCCATCGAGCGTGAGCAGGAACGCCGCGGCACCCTCTGACACGGCCTCTGACGCACCCTTTGCGCGCGCCCGGCTTTGACCGAAGGGCGGCGGGGTGACCATTCAGCCATGGGAACACCGCCGCCTCCGGGAAGCCCGCACGAGGAACCGAGGATTCCCTGGACGCCCCCGCCCTTCGGGCAGACGGCGCCGCAGCTCGCCGGCCGCTGGCGCCGCCTGTTCGCCGGGATCGTGGACGCCGTGCTCGTCGGGCTCGTCACCTCGCCGCTCACCTGGGACAACTGGAGGGTCGTGTACGACAGCACGACGGGGGCGGTGGCGCGGGTCCCGGTCGGCAACGGCCTTCTCCTCGGAGTGATCGGGTTCCTCTACTACTGGCTGCTCCAGTCGTTCTGGAACGGCCAGACAGTGGGCAAGAGGCTGTTCGGCATGCGCGTCGTGCGGGAGACCGGGGAGGCGGCCGGTCCCGGGCCGATCGCGGTGCGGCAGGCGGTGGAGATCGTGCTGGGCTGGCTGTGCTGCCTCGGGCTGGTGAACCTCGCGTGGATCCTGTTCGACCGCAGGAAGCAGGCCCTGCACGACAAGGCGGCCCGGACGGTCGTCGTGGACGCCTGAGACCCGCCCGCCCGCGGACCCGGCGACCCCCGCGAGCAGGGAAAACGTCCGGAGTCACTACCCGGACCACACCGCGGCCTCGCGTAGAGTTGCCAGACATATGTCCACGCATCGTCTTCCTCCGTTCCCTGGGCCGACCACGACGCCGACCACCACGCCGACCGGCGTGCGGGCCGGCAGGTCGGTCTCCGCCCTGATCTGTGCCCTGGCCGTGGGGGCCGCCACGGCCTGCGCGCCGTCCGAGGGCGCGGTCGCGCCGTCCCAGGCGGCGGCGGTCGCCCCGGCGTCACCGGGTGCGGGCGCGTCGAGGAGCACCACGGGCGCCCCGGGGATCGGCGACCCGGACTTCCCCAGCGACGGCAACGGCGGCTACGACGTCCAGCACTACGACCTGCGCCTGTCGTACGACCCGTCGTCGAGAAAGCTCGCGGGCAGCGCCACGATCGAGGCCAAGGCCGCACAGGACCTGACGTCGTTCGACCTCGACCTGCACGGGCTCACGGTGAGCCGGGTGACGGTGGACGGCGGGGCCGCCTCGTTCAGCCGCGGCAAGGACGAGCTCGTGATCGAGCCGGGCAAGCGGATCTCGAACGGCGACCGGTTCGCGGTCACGGTCGACTACTCGGGCGTGCCAGAACCGATGCGCGACTCCGCCAACCTCGGCCAGTACGGCTTCATCTCCACCGCCGACGGTGCGTTCGTCACGTGTGAGCCGAACGGCGCGAAGACCTGGTTCCCGTCGAACGACCACCCCTCGGACAAGGCGACCTACGACTTCCAGATCACCGTTCCCGAGGGGCTGACCGCGATCGCCAACGGCGAGATGGCCGGGACGCCGCAGACCAGGGCGGGCAAGACGACCTTCGTCTGGCAGGAGAAGCACCCGATGGCGAGCTACCTCGCCACGATGACGACCGGGAAGTTCCAGATCCGCACCGGCACGAGCGACAAGGGCCTGCCGATCTACGTCGCCGTCGCCGACTCCTTCCGCGGCTCGCTCGGCCAGCTCCTCACGCAGACGGGGAAGATCACCGACTACTGGTCGACCGTGTTCGGGCCGTACCCCTTCTCCTCCACCGGCGGCGTGATCGACGACTACGCGGCGGGGTACGCGCTGGAGAACCAGACCAAGCCCATCTACGGCGGCTTCTCCCCCGAGCCCGCGATCATCGCGCACGAGCTCGCGCACCAGTGGTTCGGCGACAGCCTGAGCATCGCGCGCTGGCGGGACCTGTGGCTGAACGAGGGCTTCGCGACGTACGCCGAATGGCTGTGGGCGGAGCACACCGGTCAGTACACGGCCGATTCGGCCTTCAAGCGCTACTACGCGAACGCGACGGACTCGATGTGGGCCTACCCTCCGGGCGCGGCCCGCGCCGACGACCTGTTCAGCGCGGCCGTCTACAACCGCGGCGCGATGACGCTGCACGCCCTGCGCAGGGAGATCGGCGACGACAAGTTCTTCCCGCTGATCAGGGCGTGGACCGACGCCCACAGGTACGGCAACGTCACGACGCAGGACTTCATCGCGCTGGCCGAGCGCGTGTCGGGCAAGGACCTCAAGGGGCTGTTCGACGCCTGGCTGTTCCAGCCGAAGCGTCCCGCCCCGATCACCTGACCGTCCACACCGGGGGACGACCCCCGGACCCCCGCAAAGGCCGGGCCCAGAGAAGCTAGGAGAACAGCAGCTTGTAGCCGTCCCGCCGCAGCGCGCTCAGCACCTCGTCGCAGTGTGCCGGGCCCCGGGTCTCCAGTTGCAGCAGGACCTCGGCCTCCTCCAGATGCAGGCGGGAGCCGAACCGCTCGTGCACCACGTCGAGCACGTTGGCGCCGAGATCGGCCAACCGGGCAAGCAGCGCGGCCAGGGCCCCGGGACGGTCGGTCAGCCGGATGCGGAAGGCGAGGTAGCGGCCCGCCGCCGCCAGGCCGTGCCGCAGCACCCTGGCCAGCAGCAGCGGGTCGATGTTGCCGCCCGACAGCACGACCACCACCGGCGGCTCGAACGCGTGCGGCTGGTCGAGCAGCGCCGCGACCCCCGCCACCCCGGCCGGCTCCACCAGCAGCTTCGAGCGTTCGAGGCACAGCAGCAGGGCCCGCGACAGCGACTCCTCCGAAACCGTCACGACGCTGTCCACCAGGTAGTGGATCAGCTCGAACGGCAGCTCGCCCGGCCGCCCGACCGCGATGCCGTCCGCCATCGTCGACGTGGGCTCGACCATGACAGGACGGCCCGCGGCCAGCGAGTCGGGGTAGGACGCGGCCCGCTCGGCCTGCACGCCCACCACCTTGATCCCCGGGCGCTGGGACTTCACCGCGAGCGCGACCCCCGCCGCGAGACCGCCGCCGCCGATGGGCAGCACGATCGTGGCCGTGCCGGGAAGCTGCTCAAGGATCTCCAGGCCGACCGTGCCCTGCCCGGCGACCACGTCGGGGTGGTCGAACGGGTGGATGAACACGGCGCCGGTCCGGTCGGCGTGCTCCCTGGCCGCCTGCAGGGCCTGGTCGACCGTGTGCCCCGCGAAGACCACGTCCGCGCCGTACGCCCGGGTGGCCTCCACCTTCGGCAGCGGCGCGCCCTCGGGCATGTAGACGGTCGACTTGGCCCCGACCAGCGACGAGCCCAGCGCCACGCCCTGCGCGTGGTTGCCCGCGCTGGCCGCCACCACGCCCCTGGCCCGCTCCTCCTCGCTCAGGCGCGCGATCCGCACGTACGCCCCGCGGATCTTGAACGACCCGGCCCGCTGGAGGTTCTCGCATTTGAGGTGCACCGAGCCGCCGACGATCTCGGACAGCACCCGTGAGTGCAGGACGGGCGTCAGCGCCGCCACTTCCGACAGCAACTCGCGCGCGGCGACGACGTCGTCGTACGTCACCTGTGGGACAGCCATGTGCCAATCATCACAGGTTCCGGGGGGCGACACGCCTTCAGATGCCGGGCGACCAGTATCTGTCTCCGGCGATCACGAGGGCGGCGGCGCCGACGAGACCGGCGTCCTGGCCGAGCGCGGCGGGCACGACCCGCACCCGCCCGGCGAACCCCATCCGGGTGTGCTCCCGCAAGGCCTCCTCCAGGGGCCGGAAAAGCAGGTCGCCCGCCTGGCTGAGCCCTCCGCCGACGGTCACGAGGTCGAGGTCGCACAGGTTGACGGCCGAGGCGATCGCGACGCCCAGGGCGCGCCCGGCCCGGGCCATCGCGGCCAGCGCGATCGGGTCGCCCGCCGCGGCGTCGGCGGCCAGCCTGCGCGCGGTGGCCGCCCCCTCCTCCCGGTAGAGGTCCCCTTCGGTGACGGCAGCGCCCGGAGACCAGCCCTGGGCGAGCGCCCAGGCGGCGAGGCCGGGGCCGCGGGCGATCGCCTCCAGGCAGCCGTTGCCGCCGCAGCCGCACGGCGGGCCCTCGGGGTCGACCACGACATGGCCGATGTGACCGGCGTTGCCCGTCCCGCCGTCGATGAGCCTGCCGCCGAGGATGAGCCCGCCGCCGACCCCGGTCGACACGACCATCCCCAGCATGGCCGCGCTCCCCCGCCCGGCACCGCACCAGTGCTCGGCGACGGCCAGGCAGATCGCGTCGTTGTGGATGCGGACCGGGACGCCGGGAAAGCGCGCGGCCAGCCTCCCGCGCAGCGGGAAGCCGCGCCAGCCGCCCATGTTGAGCGGCGAGACCTCCCCCTCGGGCCAGGTCATCGGGCCGCCGCAGCCGATGCCCACGCCGGCGAGGGCTGTGGGCACGTCCAGCCGGTCGAGCAGGGCGGTCAGCGTGCGCCACAGCGTCTCATCGTCGGCGCCCTGCGGGGTGGCGACCCGCTCGGCGGCCACGACCCGCCCGTCCGGCTCCACCAGCCCCGCCGCGAACTTCGTGCCGCCGATGTCGACGGCCAGAGTGAGGTCGCTCACGCGCCCGCTCCCGTACCGGTGGACAGTCCCGTGCCGCTGGAAAATCCGGTGCCGCTGGAGAAGACGAGCAGCGACGCGGTGAAGCCGTGGACGTGGTTGTGCCCGCTGACCGGCCCGACCTCACCCGCGGCGAAGAACCCCGCCACCCCGATCGGCCCCAGCGTCTCGCGTACGGCGAGCGCGTCGTGGTCGGCCGAGCCGAACATGCCCGAGCCCCGGCCGTTGCAGGAGAACAGCAGGGCCCCCTCGACCCGGCCGGAGTGCTGCTGCAGGTGGGCGTCGAGCAGTTCGTAGAGGTCCTCGTCGGCGGCCTCGGCATCCCTGACCTGGAACCGCACCGTCCTGCCGATCTCGATCACGTCGCCGACGGCCACCGCCTCGCGTTCGGGATCGATGCCGATGACCCCGCGGATCAGGAAGTCGCCGCGCTCGTGGCGCTCGGCGTACTCGTCCATGGCGATGCCGATCTGTAAACCGGCGGCCACCAGTTCGCGGTCCTCCTCGTCGAGGGCGCTGACGATGTCCTCCAGGCGGGCCAGGGCGGGCTGGCCGGCGAGCTCCAGCAGCACGTTGTCCTCGGCCCGTGTGACGGCCATGGACGGCCCGATGGGCCGGCAGCCCTGGCTCACCACCGTGCCGATGTTCACCTCGCCGCCGATGATCACTCCGATCGCCCCGGAGTCGTGGACCTCTCCGTTGGCGAACAGCCGCACGGAACCACGGCCCTGGAGTCCGTTGGCCAGGCCGCCGACGATCGGCAGGCTGCCCAGCACCTCGTGCGAGTGCTCGATGAACGCGTCGGTGGGGAAGCTGTAGGGGTCGGCGAGCAGGATCGCCGCCCGGTCGTCGGGGACGCGCTCTGGCAGCCCCACGACCACGAACCTGTCCTCCGTCCTGAGCGTCTCCAGGGCGAAGGTGTCGATCCTGGCGCCGCCGAGGGAGGCCGCCCACGCGCTGACGGCCGGGGTCAGCTCCACACCCTGGCCGTGCCCGATGACGCCGGTCGCGCTGCAGCCGATCACGGCGGCACCGGACGCGACGGACATCGCCCGCCGGCCCGCCCTGTCCACGTCGTCGGGATCGTCCCCGCAGATGAAGAAGCACACCAGGTCTGGCGGACCCGACAGGCCGGCCAACGCCTGGCGTACGGCCGTCTCGGCCGCTTCCACCAGGTTCGCGCCCACGGCGAGACCGTCGGCGAAGCGGCTCGTCAATACCGCCATGTCTCGCCCTCTCTTCCTCCGCGACTGTTTCCTTGGGCCGATTCTCCCCACTGAAAGGAGGTCAACGCACGGGCCGCCCGGCCAATTGGGCCAGGCGTCCGGCAGCCGTGTCTCCCAAACCCGGCTGCAGGATCGTCTGACGGGGACGTAGGCTCGACTCCGTGCACAAATCGCCCACGCCTGCCCCCAGCACTCTGCGTGAACTGCGCGAGAGTGGACACCGATACCGCACGGTCAAGGCCGAGATCAGGGAGAACCTCCTGGCCCGGCTGCGGGCCGGCGAGAACCGGTTCCCCGGCATCGTCGGCTTCGACGACACCGTCCTGCCCCACCTCGAGAGGGCGCTGATCGCCGGTCACGACCTCGTGCTCCTCGGCGAGCGCGGCCAGGGCAAGACCCGCCTGATCCGCACCGTCACCGGCCTGCTCGACGAGTGGTCGCCCGTGGTCGAGGGCTGTGAGATCAACGACCACCCGTACGCGCCGGTCTGCGTCCGGTGCCGGCGGCTGGCCGCCGCCCACGGCGACGACCTGCCGGTCGCGTGGAAGCACCGCGAGGACCGGTACGGCGAGAAGCTGGCCACCCCGGACACCTCGGTCGGCGACCTGATCGGCGACGTCGACCCCATCAAGATCGCCGAGGGCCGCACGCTCGGCGACCCCGAGACGGTCCACTACGGCCTGGTCCCCCGGACCAACCGGGGCGTCTTCTCCGTCAACGAGCTGCCCGACCTGGCCGAGCGCATCCAGGTGGCGCTGCTCAACGTGCTGGAGGAGCGCGACATCCAGGTCCGCGGCTACAACCTGCGCCTCCCCCTCGACATCCTGCTGATCGCCAGCGCGAACCCCGAGGACTACACCAACCGCGGCCGGATCATCACCCCGCTGAAGGACCGCTTCGGCGCGGAGATCCGCACGCACTACCCCCGGACGGTCGAGGACGAGCTGGTCCTGATCCGCCAGGAGGCCGACCTCGGCGCCCTCGGCGCGGACCTGCCCGACCACCTGGTGGAGGTGATCGCCCGGTTCACCCGTCTGGTCCGCGAGTCCACCGCCGTCGACTCCCGCTCGGGCGTGTCGGCCCGCTTCTCGATCGCGGCCGCCGAGACCGCCGCCGCCTCCGCCGTACGGCGGGCCGCGCTGACCGGGGAGGAACGGCCCGTCACGCGGGTGTGCGACCTGCCCGGCGTGGTCCACACGCTGCGCGGCAAGGTCGAGTTCGAGGTCAGCGAGGAGGGGCGGGAGATCGACGTGCTCGCCCACCTGCTGCGCCGCGCGACGGCCGAGACCTTCCGCGGCTCGCTCGGCGGCGCCGACCTCGCGCCGCTGCTCGACAGGTTCGGCGAGGGCGCGCAGGTCGAGTCGGGCGAGCTGGTGGCGGCCCACGAGCTGCTGCGCAGGATCGGCCGCGTCGAGGGCCTGTCGAAGATCATGGCGCGGCTCGGCATGGGCGAGGGCGACGAGTCGCCCGGCCACGCCGCCGCGGCGCTGGAGTTCACGCTGGAGGGGCTCTACCTGATGCGCAGGCTGTCCAAGGACGAGACCGACGGCGGAACCGTGTACCGGACGTGACGCGGCCATGAGCTACTTCTACCGGGAGTATCACGACGGGCCTGATCCACTGGCTCCGCCCTACGACGTACGTTCGGCGCTGGACGAGATGGGCGACGCCATCCTGTCCGGCTCGACACCGCTCGACGCGCTGCGCGACCTGCTCAGGCGAGGGCTCCCCGGCGCTCCCGACCGCCGCGGCCTCGACGACCTGCTCCGCCAGGTGCGGCGGCGCCGCCGCGAGCTGCGGGAGAACACCCGGCTCGACGGCACGCTGGAACGCGCGCGCGCCCTGCTCGACAAGGCGATCGGCCAGGAGCGGGCCGAGCTGTTCCCTGATCCTTCCGACGACGCCCGCTTCCGGGAGTCGGCGCTCGACGCGCTGCCCTCCGACACGGCGCGGGCGGTTCAGGAGCTGGCCGACTACGACTGGCGGTCGGCCGCCGCGCGGCAGACGTTCGAGGAGCTGCGCGACCTGCTGCGTCGAGAGGTCCTCGACAGCCAGTTCCGCGGCATGCGCGACGCGCTGGCCAACCCCGACCCGGCCGCCATGGAGCGGGTCAGGCAGATGATGTCGGACCTCAACGACATGCTGGACCGCGACGCCCGGGGTGAGCACACCCAGGATGACTTCGACCGGTTCATCCAGCAATACGGGGACATGTTCCCCGAGAATCCGCGGAACCTCGACGAGCTGGTCGACCAGCTCGCCCGCCGCGCCGCCGCCGCGCAGCGGCTGCTCGCCTCGCTCACCCCGGAGCAACGCGAGGAGCTGGCCGGGCTGATCAACCACACGCTGGAGCAGGCGGGCCTGGCCGAGCAGATGCGCCGGCTCGGCGACGCCCTCTACGCCCGCCGCCCCGACCTCGCCTGGGGCGCCCCCGAACGGGTGTCCGGCGAGGAGCCGATGGACATGGGCGACGCCGTGACGGCCCTGCAGGAGCTGGCCGACCTCGGCGATCTGGAGACCGCGCTGCGCCAGGACTACCCCGGCGCCCGGCTCGACGACATCGACGAGGCCGCCATCAGGCGGGCACTCGGCCGCTCGGCCGTGGACGACCTGGAGGCCCTGCGGCAGGTCGAGCGCGAGCTGGAGGCCCAGGGCTACCTGCGGCGCAACCGCGGCAAGCTGGAGCTCACCCCCAAGGCCGTACGCCGGCTCGGGGAGACCGCCCTGCGCCGGGTCTTCGCCTCGCTCGACTCGGGCCGCCGCGGCGACCACGACCAGCGCGACGCGGGCACGGCCGGGGAGCCGACCGGATCGACCCGTTCGTGGCGCTTCGGCGACGAGCAGCCCATCGACGTCGTGCGTACGGTCGTCAACGGCGTACGGCGGGGCGGCGGCGCGCCGGTGAGCCTGTCGGTGGACGACTTCGAGGTCGTGGAAACCGAGCGGCGCTCGGCGGCGGCCGTGTGCCTGCTGGTCGACCTGTCCTACTCGATGGCCCTGCGCGGCACCTGGGCGGCGGCCAAGCAGACCGCCCTCGCCCTCCAGGCGCTGGTGGCCTCGAAGTTCCCGCAGGACGCGGTGCAGATCATCGGGTTCTCGAACTACGCGCGGGTGCTGCGGCCCGACGAGCTGGCCGGGCTGGAATGGGACATGGTCCAGGGCACCAACCTGCACCACGCCCTGCTGATCGCGGGCCGTCACCTCGACCGGCACCCGGACTTCGAGCCGGTGGTCCTGGTGGTGACCGACGGCGAGCCGACGGCGCACCTGATGCGCAACGGCGTGCCGCGTTTCGAGTGGCCGCCGTCGCAGGAGACGCTGACGCTGACACTCGCCGAGGTCGACAAGATGACCCGGCGGCGCGCGACGATCAACGTCTTCATGCTGGCCGCCGACGACCGGCTGCGCGAGTTCGTGGACGAGGTCGCCCGGCGTAACGGCGGCCGCGTCTTCTCCGCCAGCGCCGACCGCCTCGGCGAGTACGTCGTCAGCGACTTCCTGCGCGCCCGCCGCACCCGCTGACGACGGCCGGGCCGCACGCAGCCCGTGGTCGCGGCCCGGTCCTGGCCCGGTCGCGGCCTCAAGGGACGTCGCGAAGCGGTTCGTCGCCTGTCATACGGGCATGGCTAAGCGCATCGGCGTGATACGGGGGCGCGTCAAGCACCGACACTCGGAAAGCACGGGCAGCGGGCGCGAGCGGGGAGACGGCGGCCGTGACCCCGGGAGACGGCACCGGCGGATCGATAATCGATTGCCGACCGGGCTGCAATCGGCGGACGATAGACAGGCATCCCCTGTTCGCGCTGGTCGTTCCACATGCCGGTGGAAGGAGCGCTCCCATGTTCGCAGCGGTCGGCCTTGTCGTTCTCATGGTCCTCACCGGAGTGCTGTACGAGATGGCGGTCCACAACCGCCCCCGTCGCCGGAAGTAGTTCCTCGACGCCCCGGTGTCCGACGCGCCCGCGACGAGGGCGTCCGGGCGACTGCGGGCCGATAAGCCCAGGCGATAGCCTCTGCCCATGTCGCCTCTCGACCATTTCCTGCTGTGGCTGCACATAGGGTTCGCGATCTTCGCGCTCGGTCCGCTCACGGCGGTCACGAGCGTCACACCGCGCTACATCCGGGCCAGGGAAGTCGCGGTGCTGCGGTATCTGCACCGCGCGACCCGGCTGTTCGGCCTGCTCACGATCGGGGTCTTCCTGTTCGGCCTGCTGCTTGGCCGCAGCGCCCTCGGGGCGCCCTACCTGTCGGTGTCGATGACGCTGTTCGTCGTCGCGGCCGTCCTGCTGGTGATCGTCGAGCGTGACCAGCGCACGGCCATCGCGGCGCTGTCCAGCGAGTCGCCGGAGGACGACGCCAAGGTGCAGACCGGTCGGATCGCCGCACTGGGCGGCATCAGCGCCCTGATCTGGCTCGTCATCCTGTTCCTGATGGTCTTCTTCAACCCCTGAGAGAAAGATTCCCGCTTTCCCCCGTATGTCCGGTAGAACGTCTTTGGCCGGAAACGGGGGAAAGAGGAGCGGGTGCACCTTACGACGCAACGCCGCGCGGCGTGGGCGCTGGTCGCCCTCGCCGTCGGAGCCTTCACCTACGTCACCGCCGAGGTACTCCCCATCGGGCTGCTCACGGTCATGGCGGCCGACCTGGACCGGTCGCCGTCCGAGACGGGCCTGCTGGTCACGGGGTACGCCGCGGTCGTGGTGCTGGCGTCGCTGCCGCTCACCCGGCTGACCCAGCGGGTGCCGCGGCGCAGGTTGCTCACCGTCACGCTCGGCGTGTTCGTCGCGGGGATGCTGCTGACCGCCGTGGCGCCGAACTACCCGGTGCTGCTGGGCGGGCGGCTGCTGGTCGCGGCCACCCAGGCGCTGTTCTGGTCGGTCGCGACCCCGGCCGCGGCGGCGATGTTCCCCCCGGAGATCCGGGGGCGCGCGATCGCCCGGATGTCGATCGGCAGTTCCCTGGGGCCCGTCCTCGGCGTCCCCGCAGGCACCTGGCTCGGCCAGCAGGTCGGCTGGCGGACCGCGTTCGCCCTGGCCGCCGCCGTCGGCCTCGTCACGTGCGTCACCGTGGCGACGCTGATGCCGCGCGTGGGCTCCGACGGCCACGAACCGGGCCGCGGCGCGACCCCGGACGCCCGCCGCTACGCGCTGCTCATCGTCGCCACCGTCATCGGCGTGGGCGGCTACCTCACCGCGTACACCTACATCACGCCGTTCCTGCTGGACTTCGGCGGCTTCGCCCCGGCCGCGCTCAGCCCGCTGCTCCTCGCGTCCGGAATCGCCGGGGTCGCGGGGACCGTCGTGGTCGGCCGGCTGCTCGACAACCGGCCCAGGACCGCCCTCGTCGGGCCGCTGGCCCTCATCACGTGCGCGCTGCTCGCCATGTACGTCTTCGGCGCCCTGCACCCGGTGGCGGTGGTGGCCCTCTGCGTGACGGGCATGTCGTTCAGCGCGCTGGCGGCGGCCATCGCGAGCCGCGCGCTGCAGGTGGCCCCGGGCAGCACCGACATCGCCTCGGCCGGCAGCGGCTCGGCCTTCAACGTCGGCATCGCGGGCGGGTCGCTGCTCGGCGGCGCGCTCATCGACCACGCGGGGGTCCGCAGCGTGACCGTGGCGGGCGCCCTCCTGACCGCCGCGGCGCTCGCCGCCCTGTTGTGCGAACGGTGGGTGGCTCCCGCCCGCGCCTCCGCGCCGGAGCGTACGGCCCCGGCGCGGAGTGCCCATTAGACAGAGCGCGGAGCGCCCATTAGACAGAGCGCGGAGCGGCCATCAGACAGGGCGCGGAGCGGGCGTTGGACGGTCGTCAGCCGAGGGCCTTGGAGAGGTCGGCCAGGAGGTCGTCGACGGTCTCGATGCCGACCGACAGGCGGACCAGGTCGGCCGGGACCTCCAGCGGCGACCCGGCGGCCGACGCGTGGGTCATCCGGCCGGGGTGCTCGATCAGGGACTCGACGCCGCCGAGCGACTCCCCGAGCGTGAACAGCTTGGCGCGGTTGCAGATCTCGACGGCCGCCTCCTCGCCGCCCTCGACGCGGAACGACACCATCCCGCCGAAGCGCCGCATCTGCTTGGCCGCGACCTCGTGGCCGGGATGCTCGGGCAGGCCCGGGTAGAGGACCTGGACGACCTTCGGGTGCGACAGCAGCAGGTCGACCACGCGCTCGGCGTTGTCGCAGTGCCGGTCCATGCGCACGCCCAGCGTCTTGAGGCCGCGCAGGGTGAGCCAGGAGTCGAACGGCCCTGCCACCGCGCCCATCGCGTTCTGGTGGTAGGCAAGCCGCTCGCCGAGGTCCGCCGACCGCGTCACCAGCGCGCCGCCGACCACGTCGGAGTGGCCGCCGACGTACTTGGTCGTCGAGTGGACCACGGCGTCCGCGCCCAGGCTGAGCGGCTGCTGCAGGTAGGGCGAGGCGAAGGTGTTGTCCACCACGAGCACCGCGCCGCCGTCGTGGGCGACGTCCGCCAGCGCGGCGATGTCCGCGACGTTCAGCAGCGGGTTCGTGGGCGTCTCCACCCAGATCGCCTTCGTTTCCGGCCGTACGGCGGCGCGCACCGCGTCCAGGTCGCCGAGCGGCACCGGGTCGAAGGAGACCCCCCACTCCTGGAGCACCCGGGAGAACAGCCGGTAGGTGCCGCCGTACGCGTCGTCGGGGATCACCACGTGGTCGCCGGGCTTGCAGACGGTCCGCAGCAGCGTGTCCTCGGCGGCGAGGCCCGACGCGAAGGCCAGCCCGCGCACGCCGCCCTCGACGGCGGCCAGCGCCTCCTCAAGGGCGGTCCTGGTCGGGTTGGCCGACCGGCTGTACTCGTATCCCGCCCGCAGGCCGCCCACGCCGTCCTGCTTGTAGGTGGACACGGCGTATATAGGAGGAACGACGGCGCCCGTGTGCGGGTCCGCCTCCTGGCCCGCGTGGATGGCCAGCGTCTCGAAACCTTGGTTCATGGGGTCGAGCGTAGCCGCCCGGCCCGCCTGGTCCCGGCGGGCGCGTCAGCCGTCGGCCCAGTGACCGGCCCAGTGACCGGCCCAGTCGCCGGATCAGTGGTTGGCGAGGAAGGCCAGCAGGTCCTGACGGGTGACCATGCCCACCGGCTTGCCGTCGTCGAGGACCACGGCGGCGTCGGCCTTCTCCAGCGCCTCGACCGCCCGGGCCACCGGCTCACCTGACCCGATCATGGGCAGCGGGGCGGACATGTGGCCGCCGATCTCGTCCTCGGACCGCACCCGGCCGCGGTAGAGGCCCTCCAGCAGGTCGCGCTCCACGATCGAGCCGATGACCTCGGCCGCCATGACCGGCGGCTCCTCCTTCATGACCGGAAGCTGGGAGACGTTGTACTCCCGCATGATCGATATCGCGGTGCCGACGGACTCGTGCGGGTGGACGTGGACGAACTCGGGCAGCCCCGGCGTCTTGCGCCCCAGCACGTCGCCGACCAGGCCCTCCTCGCTCGACGTGGTGAGGAAGCCGTAGTCGGCCATCCACTCGTCGTTGAAGATCTTCGACAGGTAGCCGCGGCCGCCGTCGGGCAGCAGCACGACCACGACGTCGTCCGGCCCGGCCGCCTGGGCAACCCGTACGGCCGCCACCACCGCCATGCCGCACGAGCCGCCGACGAGCAGCGCCTCCTCGCGGGCGAGCCTGCGGGTCATGCCGAACGAGTCCTTGTCGGAGACCGCGATGATCTCGTCGCAGATCGTGGTGTCGTACGTCGCGGGCCAGATGTCCTCGCCCACGCCCTCCACCAGGTAGGGACGGCCGGTGCCGCCGGAGTAGACGGAACCGACGGGGTCGGCGCCGACGACCTTCACCCGGCCGCCGGAGACCTCCTTGAGGTACTTGCCGGTGCCGCTGATCGTCCCGCCGGTGCCGATGCCGGCGACGAAGTGCGTGATCCTGCCCTCGGTCTGCTCCCAGATCTCCGGGCCGGTGGAGTGGTAGTGGCTCGCCGGGTTCTCGGGGTTGGAGTACTGGTCGGGCTTCCATGCGTTCGGGATCTCGCGGGCCAGCCGGTCGGACACCGAGTAGTACGAGTCGGGGTGGTCGGGCGAGACGGCGGTCGGGCAGACGACGACCTCCGCGCCGTACGCCCGGAGCACGTTGATCTTGTCCTGGGCGACCTTGTCCGGGCAGACGAACAGGCAGCGGTAGCCCTTCTCCTGCGCCACGATGGCCAGGCCCACACCGGTGTTGCCGGAGGTCGGCTCGACGATCGTGCCGCCGGGCTTGAGCTCGCCGCTCCGCTCGGCCGCCTCGATCATCCGCACCGCGATGCGGTCCTTCACCGAGCCGCCGGGGTTGAAGTACTCCACCTTGGCCAGGACCTGGGCGGGCGCGCCCGCCGTGACCTTGCGCAGCCGGACGAGCGGGGTGTTGCCCATCAGCTCCACCAGCGAGTCGTGTACGCGCACCGCGATGACCACCTTGTTTGCCGAAGCTTGTCAGCCTGCCGTCAGCCGGGGTTCCGATAGGGGTGGCCGGAACTCGGCTAGTTTCTTAACTTCAAACCGTACCGTGAGCGTGAGGAGGGCGGGTGGTCTGGACGTCCGGCGCGGTGCGCGCCGCGCGGCGCATCGCCACCGCCGCCGCCGTGGGCGGAGGCGGGCTCACGGCCCTGGGAGCGGTCACGTACGGCCTGCTGATGGCCGAGGCCATGGTGGCCAGGCGCCTCGTGGGGCAGCCGCACGGCCTCGACGGCCCCCAGGCCGACGGCGTGTACGGCGCATTCCCCGGGGAGCCGATCCGCATGGCCGTCCTCGGCGACTCCCTCTCCGTCGGCCTCGGCATGACCCGCCCCGAGGACACCCCGGCCGTCCGCGTCGCGTACGGGCTCGCGGCGGTGGCCGAGCGCCCGGTGCGCCTCACCGTGGTCGGCCAGTCGGGCGCGGCGTCGGTGGACCTCGGCGTCCAGGTGGACCGCGCGCTGGAGGCCCGCCCGGAGATCGCGGTCGTCTTCGTGGGGGCCAACGACGTGACCACGGCCACCCTGCCGGCCCGGGCCGTGCGGCACCTGCAGAAGGCCGTGCGCCGGCTGGGCGAGGCCGGCGCGGAGGTGGTCGTGGGCACCTGCCCCGACCTCGGCACCGTACGCCCGATCGCGCAACCGCTCCGATGGGTCACCCGGCGCTGGTCGCGGCAGCTCGCCGCGGCCCAGACGGTCGCCGTCGTCGAGGCGGGCGGCCGCACGGTGGCGTTCGCCGACCTGCTCGGACCCGAGTTCGACGCGAACCCGGCCGAGATGTTCGGACCTGATCGTTTTCATCCATCTGCCCGAGGTTACCTACAGGCCGCGTACGCAGTGCTACCGTCTGTATGCGCCGCGTTGGGGTTGTGGCCCGAGCCGGAACCCGTGCGCGTCGAAGGATCGCAATACCTCTTGGCCGCAATGGCCGTGGAGGAACCCGGCACCGAGGTCACCGCGACCCGTGTCGCCGGCCGGGCGGTCGGCCCCCATGGACGGTGGGCGGCGCTGCTCCGCCGGAGACCCGGGCCGCTTCCGAACGCCTAGAGCCGGTTACCTCCTGCGGCCGGGCCATCACCCCCTGTAGGAGCGAAATGATCCGGCCCCAGCTGAACCACGTGAAACCCGCTCTGGCGCTCGCCGCGACCGCCCTGCTGACCGGGGGCGCCCTCACCGGCTGCTCCGGCGGCGACGAAGCCGCCAAGGACTCCCCGGCCTGGCAGAACACGCAGGTGAACGCGGTCAGCCGGGCCACCACGGGAGGCGGCGTCGCGGCGACCACCTCCATGCGGCCCGACGGCTCCCTGGAGACCGTCGCCCTCGACCTCGCCACCGGCCGCCGGCTGTGGGCGCACCCCGCGACGATGGCGGGCCGGCTCCCCGGCATGGGGGTGCAGGCTCCGGCGACCGTGGAGACCGGCGGCGGGCAGGCCGTGGTGATCGCGCTCGACCCCGCCGCGGCCGGCCACAAGGGCGCCACGCTGGTCGCCAGGGACGCCCGCACCGGGCAGCAGAAGTGGACCAGGCCCGTGCGGTCCACGTTCGGGCCGCAGCGCTGCGGGCCGTATGTCTGCGTCTCCGAGGACACCGCGCTCTCGTCCGCCCGCGTCGTGGTCCTCGACCCCCGCACCGGCGCCGTGAAGTGGCGCCTGGCCGGCATCGCGGAGGTCGAGTGGTCCGACGCGTCCAAGGTCGTCCTGCTCAGGCTCGCCTCCCACCCGGTGCTGGAGGCCCGCGCGCTCAAGGACGGCAAGACCGTCTGGCAGCTGCCGATCGAGCAGGCCCTCGGCCCCGACGTCGACCTGAGCGGAGGCTGGGCCTTCGGCGCGACAGGCGACAAGATCATCGGGTACGTCGCCCCGTACACCAACCCCCAGACCAAGGAGACCTCGACGTTCGGCCTGTTCTCCGCACGTCTCGCCGACGGCACCGTCGACTGGATGCGGCCGTCCGTCGTCCGCGTCTACCCCAGCGGCAACCCCGCGTACGCGCCGGTGGTCCGGCCGGTCGACGAGCAGGGCCAGTACGGCGGGTTCGCCCGGCTCGACGCCGAGACCGGACGGGTCCTGGGGCAGATCACGCCCACCCAGGTCCCCGGGTCGGGCTGGTGGCTGGCCTTCCCTCCCGAGATGAACAAGCTCGGCTTCCTCAAGCGCGACGCGCCCGGTTCGGTCTTCGATCTCAGCACCGGTGAGCCGACCCCGGTGAGCGGCGCGACCGGCTGGTCGTTCTGCGTCACCGATCCCAAGCCGCTGCCGCTGCGCGGCATGATCTCCGGGTTCTACTCGATCGCGGCGCTGTGCGAGTTCGACCTGGCCACGGGCAAGCGCAAGGACTCCTCCTCCGCGCCGCCCTCCTGGTTCACCGGCAGCCAGAACGGCTGGCGCCTGTGGCGCGACGAGAAGGGCGGCCTCCACGCCGTCAACGACGGCACCGCCACCACCCCCGGCATGTACGGCTGACCGATTGGAAACCCGCGCCGGAAGCGAGCGCCACGACGAGCGACGCGGGAAACACTGTGCAGTAGTACAAAATTCTGGTGAGTGGGGCCCAGGGCGTGGCGGGCGGCGTACCGAGGGGTAACCTCCGGGAAGGAGGCCCCCCGAACCCTGAGTGGAGGGGCACGAGATCAGGCAGGAGAGTCACATGCCCGAGGCAGTCATCGTGGCGACCGCGCGGTCGCCGATCGGCCGCGCCTTCAAGGGGTCACTCAAGGACATCCGCCCGGACGACCTGACCGTGCAAATGGTCCGCGCCGCGCTGGCGAAGGTGCCGCAGCTCGACCCGAACGACGTTGACGACCTCATGCTGGGCTGCGGGCTCCCCGGCGGCGAGCAGGGCCACAACCTGGGACGTGTGGTCGCGGTGATGCTCGGGCTCGACAACGTGCCGGGCACCACGGTGACCCGCTACTGCTCCTCTTCTCTGCAGACGACCCGGATGGCGTTCCACGCCATCAAGGCGGGCGAGGGCGACGTGTTCATCTCGGCGGGTGTCGAGACCGTCTCCCGCTTCATGAACGGCAGCTCCGACATGCCCCAGGCGCAGAACCCGCTGTTCGACGAGGCGAAGACGCGGACGGAGGAGACCGCGAAGGGTGGCGCGCCGGTGTGGCACGACCCGCGCGAGGACGGCGCGCTGCCCGACGTCTACATCGCCATGGGTCAGACGGCCGAGAACGTCGCGGCCCTGAGCGGCGTCTCGCGGCACGAGCAGGACGAGTTCGGCGTGCGCTCGCAGAACCTCGCCGAGAAGGCCATCGCCAACGGCTTCTGGGAGAGCGACATCACCCCGGTGACGCTCCCCGACGGCACCGTGGCGAGCAAGGACGACGGCCCCAGGGCCGGCACGACGTACGAGGCGGTCTCGCAGCTCAAGCCGGTCTTCCGGCCGGACGGCACGGTGACGGCGGGCAACTGCTGCCCGCTGAACGACGGCGCCGCCGCGGTGGTCGTCATGAGCGACACCAAGGCCGCCGAGCTGGGCATCACGCCGCTCGCCCGGATCGTGTCGACCGGCGTCACCGGCCTGTCCCCCGAGATCATGGGGCTGGGCCCGATCGAGGCGTCGCGGCAGGCCCTCGCCCGCGCGGGCATGTCGATCGGCGACGTCGACCTGGTCGAGATCAACGAGGCGTTCGCGGCCCAGGTGATCCCCTCCTACCAGGAGCTGGGCATCGACATCGAGCGGCTCAACGTGAACGGAGGCGCGATCGCGGTGGGCCACCCCTTCGGCATGACCGGCGCCCGCATCACCTCCACGCTGGTCAACAGCCTCCGGTTCCACGACAAGTCGATCGGGCTGGAGACGATGTGCGTCGGCGGCGGCCAGGGCATGGCGATGGTCCTGGAGCGGCTGTCCTGAGCGACGGGAGTCACGCCGGTCCCGGCCAGGGCCGGGACCGGCGCGAACTCAGCCGTGGTAGTTGGGGCCCGCGCGCGTGGGCTCGACCCGGATGATCACTCGCTTGTCCTTGATCATCACGGCGCGGTAGTCGTCCCAGTCCGGGTGCTCGCCGCTGATGTCGCGGTAGTACTGCACCAGGTGCTCCATCGCGTCCGGCAGCGAGACGACGTGGGCGATGCCCTCGATCTGCATCCACTCGCCGTAGAAGGCGTCGGTCATCACAGTGAGCACGACCTGGGGGTTCTCCCGCAGGTTGCGGGTCTTGACGGCCGTCTCGCGGCTGCTGATCACGATGTAACCGTCCTTGTCGCAGCCGACGGTCACCGGGGAGGTCTGCGGCCTCCCGTCCGGATAGCGGGTCAGCATGACCGCTCGGTGGTTGCTCCTGACGAACTCACGCGCCTTGTCGAGATCCATAGAACAATGATGCGCCCGCACCGGGCCGGTGCGGGCGCGTCAGTGCTGCCTCAGGACGGAAGCCTCCGTACAGAACGTGGTACGGCTGCTGCTGGTGTGCGCGGGATGTCACTGCCCCTCCCGCGCCCCGGTCTAGAAGCGACGGCGCCGTTCGTGCTCGAGGACGATCGCGGCGGCGTAGCCGTGGCTCAGCCCGTGCTCGTCGGCGAGCCAGTTGGCCCGCTCTTCGCAGCGTAGGAACGACGGGCCGTTGTCGATGGCTTCGAACCACTCTGGGAGGTCGCGCCCGGTTATGGACGGGACGCGGGCGATCAGCTTGTTCTGGGTCTCCGGTGAGTGGTTCAACGACATGGGCACCTCCACGGAAAAGGCTGCTTTGTGTCACAGTGCATCACCGGTCCGCGCTTGACAAGCCCTCAGCGGCATTGATTTGTTACAGGATGTTGATCGAAAGTTGCAGCGCCGATCACCGGATCCTGATATAGCGCAACAAAGGGGTGCCGCTCCCGGAGGAACGGCACCCCTTCCGCTCGTACGGCTAGTCGTTGTTCGTGAAGTAGCTGATGAAGCGGAGGATCTCCAGGTAGAGCCAGACGAGGCTCAGGGTCAGGCCGAACGCCATCAGCCACGAGTAGCGCTCCGGCACGCCGGCCCGCACCCCCTGCTCGATCTCGCTGAAGTCGAGCAGCAGGAAGAAGCAGCCGAGCAGGATCATGCCGATGCTGAAGACCCAGCCGATGGGGCTGTCGGTGCGCAGGCCCAGGCCACCGCTGACGAAGATGCTCGCGATCCAGTTGATCAGCATCAGGCCGACCGCGCCGAACGCGGCGGCGATCACGAACTTGGCGAACTTCGGAGTCGGCCGGAAGATCTTCAGCGCGTACACGGCCAGCGTGCCGCCGAAGGCCACCATCGTGCCGAGCACGGCCTGCAGGACGATGCCGTTGTAGACATTGTCGTACATGTGGCTCAGCACGCCGATGGCGACGCCGTAGCACACGGAGTAGCCGAGGATCAGCGCCGGATTCGTGCTCTGCCGGAACGACACGATGAGCCCGAGGATCAGGCCCACGATCATCGCCGGCGCCGCCAGCCCCCAGCCGACGTTGAAGTACCAGGCCAGGGCCGCCGACACGACGAGCGTGCCGAGGGTCATGAAGCCGCGCACCACGACGTCGTCGATCGTCATGGTCCGCGCCGCCGGGGGAGCGTACGAGGGGGTGGCGTACATCTGGTTCAGCTGCTGCACGCTGGGCGTCGGACCGGCCCACGCCTGCTGACCAGCCGCCCCGCGCCGACTGAATATGGGGTTCTTGCTCTCCATTCGCTTCCTCCAGGACGCGACTCACTGATCAGCCGCTGCGCGGCCTAGTGGGGATGGTGCCCGAGGAGCGGTGCCCCTACAAGTGGGAGCGCCACTCCACCACAGTGGCAACGATCAGGCTTCCGGGCGAGTTCCCGCCGTCGCTCACCGAAAACGACGGCTGACGCCGACCGTAGAACAAACTTGAACGACTCCTTTACTTGAACTCTTCAAGTCTAGTGCTAGCGTTGGTGCGGAGCCGAGAAGTAGCGGCCTGACCAGGCAGAACGCCTCAGCGACCACTCCGCCTGCCGTTGCGAGCCTCTCATTCCGAATCAGATCGGCACAGCAGACCGTCCGGACGGCCACGTCGACGCCGGAGAGCCGCCCGTCCGCCGCCAGTGCCGCAGGGGAATGCCATCGCGAGGAGGACGGAGATGAACGTCAGCGGCCCACCGTTATTGCGAAGGTTCCAGCCTCATTCCATCCGAGGGCGCATCACCGTCCTCATCACGGCGCTCGCCACCCTGCTGCTGATCCCCACCGGGATCCTGGGCAGCATGCTGGCCCGGCAGGCGTTCTCCACGGCGGTCTGGCTCGACGCCCGCCAGGAGGCGGCGCTCACCGCCGCCGCGTGGCGTGCGGGCCATTTCCGCCACATCATCGATCCACAGGTGGCCGGGATCGACCTGGTCCAAGTGGTGGCTCCGAATCGGCGGGTGCTCGCCGCGTCGCCCGCCGCCCGGGGGATGCCCCCGCTGACTTCCTTCTGGCCGTCCCAGCAGGACCCGATGCAGGACCTGCAGGCCTGCACGCACGACGGGTTCGGCTGCCTGCGTCTGGCCGCGCTGCGGGTGACGCCGGGGCCCGACTCCCCCGTCGTGTACGCGGGGCGCCCCATCGAGGGCTTCACTCCCGTCACGATGTTCGATCTACTCTTCACCGCGGAGGTCTCCGTGCTCGTGCTGCTCACCGCCTGGGCCACCTGGAAAGTGGCCGGACGCACCCTGCGCCCCGTCGAGGCCATCCGCAGCGACCTGGCCACCGTCAACGTGAACGACCTGGACACCCGGGTGCCCGTACCGGCCGGGGACGACGAGATCGCGCGGCTCGCCCGCACCGTGAACAGCACGCTCGCCCGCATCGAGCAGGCGAAGCTCACCACCGAGCGGGCGCTGCGGCGGCAGCGCGAGTTCGCCGCGGACGCCTCCCACGAGCTGCGCACTCCGCTCGCCGGCCTGCGCACACAACTGGAGGAGGCGCAGCTTCACCCCGACGAGACCGATCTGCGGTCGCTGCTCAGGGACGCGCTGCTCGACGTGGAGCGACTGGAAGCGATCATCGACGACCTGCTCCTGCTGGCGAAGGTGGGGGCGACGGCCCCGGGCCGCAAGCCCGTGGACGTGTCGGAGCTGGTCAGGGATGAGGTCGCCCGCCGGACCGACCGGATATCGGTGCGCCTTCGGCTGGAGGACGGTGTCAGGATGCACGCCGCGCCGCGCCACCTCGCCCGGCTGCTGACCAACCTGCTCGACAACGCGCAGCGGCACGCCCGGAGCGTGGTCGAGGTCGGGCTCCGGCGCGACGACGGCTTCGTCGAGTTGTGGGTCGGCGACGACGGTCCCGGCGTCCCGGTGCGCGAACGGGAGCGGATCTTCGAGCGGTTCGCCAGGTCGGACACGGCACGCAGCAGGGGCCACGGGGGCACCGGCCTCGGCCTGGCCATCGCCCGCGACATCGCCCGCGCCCACTGCGGCACCCTGGTGGCGGCCGAGTCGCCGTACGGCGGTGCCATGTTCGTGCTGTGCCTGCCGGTCTCCGGCTGCCCGCAGAACGCCGACGCCGCGCCCTCGCAGGCCGCGATCCGCCGCGCCGCGGGCCCGTACACCGAGCCGCCGCAGGTGGAGAACGTCCCGGCGCCACTGAACGAGGGACATGCCTGACGGCGGTCAGAGGCGGGCGAACCAGTCGCGGACGGCGCGCCGCCCGCCCCCGCCGAGCGCCACCATCAGGGCGTATCGGGCCTTCACCGCTGCCAGCCCGCGTGCCCCGATGGCGCCGACCTTCGCGGCCAGCCCCAGGGCCGGCGGCAGGTCCTCCAGCGCGACCGGCCGGGTGCGGCACCGCGAGGCGACCACCACGGGGATGTCCCACTCCGCCAGCTCACTGAGGGTCGCGTACAGGGTGATCGGGATGTTCCCGGCGCCGGTGCCCTCCAGCACCACGCCCCTGGCTCCGGCGTCCACGACGGACGTGACGAGCACGGGGTCCATCTCCGGGTACGTCTTGATCAGCGCGACGTTCGTCTCCGGCTCTCCCCGCGCGGCCGGGGGCCGCGGCGGCGGCGTCGCCGTCATCTCGACCCGGCCGTCCGCCACCCGGCCGAGGATCGGCGCGGGCGCGGACGAGAAGGCCGCCACGCCCGTCGCGTCGGCCATCGTGACCCAGCGGGCCGCCTGCAGTTCGTCGTTCACGCAGACCACCGCGCCGACGCCGCGAAGAGCGGGATCGGCGGCGGCGACCAGGGACGACGCGAGGTTGCGCGGGCCGTCGCTCGACAGCTCGTCCAGCCCACGCACGGCGCCGGTCAGCACGATGCCGCCGCGTAGAGCGGCGGGGCCTGCGAGCAGGTCCGTGAGGAAGGCCGTCTCCTCGATCGTGTCCAGGCCGTGGGTGACGACCACGCCGTCGAACCCCTCGTCGAGCAGGGCCGAGCGGGCACGCCGGGCCAGCCGCAGCATCGTGGAGGACGAGGTGTCCCAGCTCGGCTCGGCCTGCACGTCCTCGGTCACGACCTCCACACCGAGATCCCCGGGTACGGCCGCCAGCAGGTCGGCGGCCGTCGCGAGCCCCGGGCGGCCGGTGTGACGGGCGTACGCCATGACGTCGCCCGTCGCCACCAGCAGCACGCGTCCGGTCACGAGGCCTCGCCCTCGGCGGGCGCGGCGACTCCGGCGTGCTGCTCGAGCCGCTCGATGCGCCGCAGGAGCGGAGCGATCTCCTGACGGACGACCGCCGCCACGGCCTGCGCGGCGGTCTGGGAGGTGGTCTGGGATGCGGAGGCGTCCTGTGCCTGGGCCCGGAGGTGGACGTAGCCGGCGAGCGCCGCGACGACCGCGCGCCGCGTGAGGCGCGGCTCGGCGCCCCGATCCCGCAGCACCTGCCCGCCGATCCCGTCGGGCTCGGCGACCAGGCCGAGCAGCAGGTGCTCGCACCCGATGTAGTTGTGCCCCAGCGCATGGGCCTCGGTGACCGCCAGTTCGAGGGCGTTGGCCGCGTGCGCGCCGAACCGGCTCGGACCGTCCTTCGGCGTTCCCTCGTCCCCGGACTGCTCAGGGCCGGCCGCCGCGGCGGGTACGGACGGGCGGCGGCTCGCGAGGTCGCGCTCGACCAGGGTGGGCTCGACCTCCATGGCTCGCAGGACGTGCAGGGCGAGGTTCTGCCCCTCGGCCAGCATCGCGGCGAGCAGGTGCTCGGTGCCGATGCCGGCGGCGTTCTCGGCCCGGGCCCGTTCCAGCGCCAGCCGGAAGACGGCGCGGGTCCTGGGCGTGAAGTGCGACAGCCGGGGGTCGTCGATCTCGAAATCGCCGAGGATGCTCTCGCGGATGGCGCTCACCCGGCGGACCGCCTGCTCCAGCGCCCGCTGGCAGATCGCGGACACCGGAAGTGCCGCTTCCTTGACCGCCTCCGCCAGATCATCCGGCAGGTACACGTTGATCTTAGGCATGTATCATTCATACCCCCATTGGGGGTATACGTCTACCCCCAATATTGAGTACGGCGTCAGGGGAGCGTGACGTACTTGCCGAGGAACTCCCGGACCTCGGGGATGTCCAGGCGGTAGTCGACGTTGGTCGTCCGGCAGGCGTCGTCCACTCCGCTGATCGTCGTGGCCACGAGCAGGTTCGAGTCGGGACCTCCGAGGTAGTTGGGGCCGCCCGAGTCGCCGTAGCAGGTTCCGCCCTCCCCGCGCGAGGAGTCCGGCGCCAGGTCGAGCCACCTGCTGCCGAGGCGCTTGAAGGAGATGGAGGTCTGGCTGCGCGTGTCGGTGTAGTGGTACCGCCATCCGTGCCGCTTCTTCGTGGGGTCCACCGAGCCGTACCCGACCGGGGTGAAGCGCGCGGTCTTCAGACTGTCGTCGGCCTTGAGCTGATCGAGCAGGCCCAGAGTGGGCAGCTTGGCCGGCGTGATGCCGGTGACGGGCTCGGAGAAGACCACGACCGCCAGGTCATAGGCCTCGCCCTTGTATCTCGAGTCGGGCACGTAGCGACCGGTGTAGAGCTTCGCCCCGGACTGGTAGTGGCTGGCGAAGGAGACCCGGGCGGTCTTCTGGCCCTTGCTCCCGCAGTGGGCGGCCGTGAGGAAGACGGTCGGCGAGATGAGGGTGCCGGTGCAGTACGACCACGTGCCGTCGCTTTCCGGCTTCTCACCGATGAGGGCCCCCACTTCCGGGTGATCGGTCGTATCGACCGAGCCGTGGGTGATCGCCGACGCCGGCGAGGCGGTACCTGCCACCAAACCGGCAAGAATCATGACAAAAGGGACGAAACGCATGCACGAATGTATCCGAGTATGGGCTCCGCATGGCAAATGGAACGAAAAGATCTACCGATCGGTCGCCAAGCCCGCGCTTCGCGCGTCAGCGTCCGCCCTGTGCGGTTGAACCGGACACAGGGGCCCACCTCGCCGGACAACGGAAGACCGCCCCTCCGACTCGAGGAGGAGCGGCCATGGCGATGCGGTCCGAGCCCCGCTAGTGGTGCACGCCCTTGTGGTGCACGCCCTTGTGGTGCACGCCCTTGTGGTGCACGCCCTTGTGGTGCACGCCCTTGTGGTGCACGCCCTTGTGGTGCTTCTTCTTGTGGTGCTCACCCTTGTGGTGCTTCTTCTTGTGGTGCTCACCCTTGTGATGCTTCTTCTTGTGGTGCTCACCCTTGTGATGCTTCTTCTTGTGGTGCTCACCCTTGTGCTTGTGGCCGTGGCCGTGGCCGTCATCCTGCGGGGATGTCGCCGTTACCGCGGCAGCAAGACCGGAGGATGGCGGGGGCGAGGCCAGGGCCCCCTGAGTCGGCCACAGCACGAGCGCGCCGAAAAGGGCCGCGCCTAAGATGCCGGTTCGTTTCCCGTACATGTGATTCCTTCCGGCCGGGGCCTCTGTAGCGCCGCACGATTGCGGCTGGAAGCCTCCAGAATCGGACATACGGAACCATTCCCCCCTTTGTGGGGTCATCGATGTACCAGCAGTCAAGTTGGCACCTCGAGTTGCAATGGCAACTCCAAAGACACTTTGGTAACAACGTTGATCTCGCCCGCGGTTCGCTCTGACAGCCCATGGCCTCGGGACGCCACCGGGGGTCCAGGTCGCGGTCAGCCCACCGGAACGGAAGGACGCGCCGATCGGTCACTGATCGACGATTTTTGCCGACCGATGAACTACAGTCGTCCGCCGTGGCCGAATCCTCCCCCTATCTGACCGCGACGGCGGACGCCTACGACGCCGTCGCCGATCTCTACGCCGACCTCGCCCGAGACTCGCTCGACCGCCTGCCACTGGATCGCGCGATGGTTGCCGTGTTCGCCGAACTCGTACGGGCCGCCGGACCCCGGCCCGTCGTCGAGGCCGGCTGTGGTCCCGGGTACATGACGGCGCACCTGCGTGACCTCGGACTGGACGCCTTCGGCGTCGACCTGTCTCCCGCGATGATCGACATTGCCCGCAAAGACCACCCTGACCTGCGTTTCGAGCTGGGTTCGATGGGCGCCTTCGACGTGGCCGACGGCGAGCTGGGCGGCCTGATCTCCTGGTACTCCGTCATCCACATCCCACCGCCGGAGCTGCCGCCGTACTTCGCCGAGTTCCGCCGGGTGCTGGCCCCGGGTGGTTACCTCCTGCTCGGATTCTTCGAATCCGAGGGCGGTCCCGTGCAGCAGTTCGACCACAAGGTCACGCCGGCCTACCGGTGGCCGATCGACGACCTGGCCGCTCTGGCCCGCGAGGAGGAGTTCGTCGAGGTGGGGCGGATGCTGCGCGAGCCTTTGGAGGATGAACGATTCCGCCGCGGCCACTTGCTGATGCGCAGACAACCGGCCGCCGTGTCCTGATGCGCGCACTATGGGCTGCGGCACCGCGCATACCGCCCGGCACGGGCGGCGGATTGATTCCGTAAGGGAACCTGTCACCATGCCCGAAAGCCGGTGACGCCGATCTTCTCGGACTAGCCAGATCAGCCGGTGGCCTGGATCACGCAGGTCACCGGCTTCTTGTTGCTGGGAGGCGCCAGTGCCCCCGGTGGGACTCGAACCCACACCACAGCCCTTTTAAGGGGCTTGCCTCTGCCATTGGGCTACGGGGGCGCCGCGATCATATGTCACGGATCACTCCTCTGTAAGCAAGTTACGTCTTACGCGGCTTGTCCCCCTTTCCACAGCGCGTGAACGGCACCCCTGGGAGCCACCCGGTCAAGGTCCGGGAGACCGTCCGCACCTTCTCCACCGTCCACCACACCAGCATGGCAGAGCACAGGAACACGCACACGGCCCGGCGGTGTGCGCCGCCGGGCCGTGTGCGTGTCCTGAGGTCGTCCTTCGATCCGTCCGCGCCGAGCGGGTCAGCGCTTGAGGCCGCTCTTCGCGGCCGCCCTGAACTCGTCGCGCGGGTGCTCGATCTCGCCGAGGGAGATCGTCTCCCGCTTGAAGAACAGCGACAGCGTCCAGTCCATCACCACGCGGACCTTCCGGTTGACCGTGGGGACCCGCGACAGGTGGTAGGTGCGGTGCATGAACCAGGCCGGGAAGCCGCGCAGCTTCATGCCGTAGACGTTCGCGACGCCCCGGTAGAGGCCGAGCCCGGCGACCGACCCGGCGTACTTGTGCCGGTAGTCCTGCAGCTTCTCCCCGCGCAGGTACGCGGTGATGTTGTCGCCGAGGACCTTCGCCTGCCGTACGGCGTGCTGGGCGTTGGGCGCGCAGTACTGACCGGGGTTCGTCACGTCGGGGACACCGGCGATGTCGCCGGCGGCGAAGGCGCCCTTGACGCCCGCGACGGTCAGGCGCGTCGTGGTCTTGATCCGGCCGCGCTCGTCGAGCGGCAGGTCGGTGGAGTTGACGATCGGGCTCGCCTTGACGCCGGCGGTCCAGACGATCGTGGCCGACTCGAACTCGTCGCCGTCCGAGGTCTTGACCAGGCCGCCCTCGCACGACTGGAGGAACGTCTCCATCTTGAGCTCGATGCCGCGCTCGCGCAGCTGCTCGGCGGTCCACTCGCCCATCTCGGGGCCGACCTCGGGCAGGATGCGGTCGGACGCCTCGATCAGGACCCAGCGCAGGTCCTTCTTGTCGATGCTCGGGTAGTACGTGACCGCGTCCTCGGTCATGTCCTCGAGCTCGGCGAGGGCCTCGATGCCCGCGAAGCCGCCGCCGACCACGACGAAGGTCAGCGCGCGGCGGCGCACGTCCTCGTCATCGCTCGACTCGGCGCGGTCGAGGAGGGCCAGGACCCGGTTGCGCAGCGCGATGGCCTCGCCGACGGTCTTGAAGCCGATGGCCGCGTCCTCCAGGCCGGGGATCGGCAGCGTACGCGAGATCGAGCCGGCCGCCATGACGACGACGTCGTATTCGACCTCACGGGACTGGCCGGCGGCGGGCTCGAAGGTCAGTGTGCGCGCCTCGTGGTGCACCTTGGAGACCTTGCCGTTGAGGATGCGCACCTTGGGCAGCACCCGGCGCAACGGGGCCACGACGTGGCGCGGCGAGATGTTGCCTGCCGCCGCCTCGGGGAGGAACGGCTGGTAGGTCATGTACGACTGCGGGTCGATGAGCGTGATCCGCACGCTGCCGTCGCGCAGCTCACGGCGGAGCGTGCGCTGGAGACGAAGAGCCGTGTAAAGGCCCACGTACCCACCGCCGACGATGACGACGTGCTTCCAGTTGCGGTCTGCCACGATGCCCTCCGAAGCTTGTGAAAGCATTCACAAGCCTACGTCACGAGTTGGCAACCGCACCAACCCACTAGGGCCAAAGGTCCAGTGATTTTCCCCACTTCGTCATCTCTTGACGTCATTTCTCAGGAAAATTCCTGCAATCTTCTCTCCGTGATCGACTTCACACTTGTGAAATGGTTCACAAGGTCGCGGTTCCCAGTGCGACTGCGCGGGCGAAGACCCCGTCGAGCATGTCCGCGGTGACCCGGCCGGTGAAGGTGTTCTGCTGACTCGGGTGGTAGCAGCCGATGAGCGTGACCGGAGCCGCGCCGTGGGAGAGGGGCACCTCCACCGCGTGGCCGAACGGCGGCCTGCGGGGCGGCAGCGTGAACCCGGCCTCGCGCAGCGCGGGCCACACCGCCTGCCAGGCGAAACCGCCGAGCGCCACGATCACCCGGGTCGTACCGGCCACGAGCGCGAGTTCCCTCGCGAGCCAGGAGAAGCAGGTGTCGCGCTCCTCCGGGGTCGGCTTGTTGGCGGGCGGGGCGCACCGCACCGCCGCCATCATCCGGGCGCCGATCAACCGCTGGCCGTCGCCCGCGTGAACGCTGGTCTCCTGCGCGGCGAGGCCGGTGCGGTACAGCGACGCGAACAGCCAGTCGCCGCTGCGGTCGCCGGTGAAGATCCGGCCGGTCCGGTTGCCGCCGTGCGCGGCGGGGGCCAGCCCCACGATGAGCGTGTGCGGCGCCTCGTCGCCCCATCCCGCGATCGGCCGGCCCCAGTAGGTCTCGTCCGCGAACGCCCGCCGTTTGACGTCGGCGACCTCCTCCCGCCACTCGACGAGGCGCGGACAGGCGCGGCACACCGACTGCCTGGCGGTCAGTTCGGTCAGAGTGCGGCTCTCGGCGGCCAGTTTGGCGACCTCGTGGGCGTCGTGGGCGACGGGGGTGTCCGGGCGCGCGGGGTCGCCCGGCCAGCCGGAACCGGGAGGAACGGAGCTCATGACACCGATCGTGCCAGGCCACAAGGTATGCGTCGGCCGGAAGCCGGTTCTCGCGACGCCGCCGCCCGCCGATCGGGCCGCCCGGACTCGGCACGCCCGTGCCGCACCGTCTCGCGGTTCCCACGCAGTGTCCGCGGGGCATCGGCGCGCGTGTCACGAAGAGGTCATGCCGAGAAAGATTCCAATCTTTTCCGTCGCGCCGCGGATGGGTACGTACGGCCCGTGTCCACCGACTCATTCCCCCCGCTGTTCGGCCCGGCGTTCGACGCCGACCCCTACCCCGCCTATGACTGGCTGCGCCGGAACGCCCCGGTGACCCGCGTGCCGCTGCCCGGCTGCGAGGCGTGGCTGGTCACGCGGTACGAGGACGCCGTGACCGCGCTGACCCATCCCGCCCTCGCCAAGGACCCGGCGGCCGGCTCGCCCGAGTGGCGGGCCGCCTCTCTCGGCCTGCCCCTGGACCATCGGCCCGGGCTCGCCCGCCACATGATCAACGCCGACGGGGCCGACCACGCGCGGCTGCGGCGGCTCGTGAGCGCGGCCTTCACGCCCCGGCGGATGGCGGGGCTGCGGACGCGGGCGCTGGAGGTGACCGACGCGCTGCTCGACCGCCTCGACGGCCCCGAGGCGGATCTGATCGCCGACCTCGCCTATCCGCTGCCGATCACGATCATCTGCGACCTGCTCGGCGTGCCCGAGGAGGACCGGGCCACCTTCCACCACCACGCCTCCGTCATCGACTCTGCGGCGGCGTCCGAGGTGGCGGAGATCACCCGCGCGACGGACGCCCTGGAGACCTTCCTGGCCGACCTGGTCGAGCTGAAGCGCTCCCGGCCGGGCAACGACCTGCTCACCGACCTCGTACGGCGGTCCAACCAGGGCGAGATCGACAAGGACGAGCTGACCTCGACCGCGTTCCTGCTGCTGATCGCCGGCCACGAGACGACCGTGGCGCTGATCGGCAACGGTCTGCTCGCGCTGCTGCGGCATCCCGGCCAGGCGGCGGCCCTGCGCGCCGACCTCTCCCTGCTGCCGGACTTCATCGACGAGATGCTGCGTTACGACGGTCCCGTACGGAACGCCACCTGGCGTTTTCCCACCGAGCCCGTGGTCGTCGGCGGCCAGGAGATGCTGCCCGGGGAGCCCATCCTCGTCTCGCTGCTGGCGGCCAACCGGGACCCGGCGGCGTTCGCCGACCCGGACGCGTTCTCCCCCGGCCGGGTCGGCGAACCGCACCTCGCCTTCGGCCGGGGGCCCCACTACTGCGTCGGTGCGGCCCTGGCCAGGGTGGAGGGAGAGGCCGCTATCGGCCGGGTGCTCGAACGATTCCCCGATCTGGCCCTCGCCGCCGACCCCGCCGAGCTGAGGTGGTGGCCCAGCGCCATCATGCGCGGTCTGTTCTCCCTGCCCGTCCGGCTGCGCGGCTGACGTCCGGCCCGGCTCCGTCCGTACACGGAGCCGGCCTGTGCGCCTGACCGAGATCGAGCCGGGCACGTGGTTCACCGACGAGATGGACGCCGGGTCGGACCGCGGCTCGGCCCGGCCATCACCGCCGACTTCCCCGACGTGCTGGCCGCGCTGGTGCGGCTGGCAGAGGAGGGCTAGACCATGCCGCCGCTGGACCCCGAGGAGAGCCGGGGGTTCCTGCTGTGCCACGCCACGCTCCGCTGGCAGCGCGACATCGCCGCGGCCCTCGCGCCGCTGGATCTCACCCACGTGCAGTTCGTCCTGCTGGCCGGCACGTGGTGGCTGAACTCCCACGGCGACGGTCCCAACCAGCTCACACTGGCCCGGCAGGCCGGCACGGACGTGAAGATGACCTTGCAGGTCATCCGCAAGCTGGAGGCCAAGGGCCTGGTCTCGCGCGAGGTCGACCCCGCCGACACCCGAGCCAGGAGGCTGCGGGTGACCGAGCGCGGCGCCGCCCTCGTGCGGGAGGCCATCACCGTGGTCGAGGGGGTGGACCGGGCCTTCTTCCGGCCCGTCTCCGACCGCACGACGCTCCTGACCATGCTGCGCGCGCTCGGGTCCGGCTGACCCCGCGGTTCCCCTACCGCCGGGACGGCGTGGCGGAGGGCGACGGCGACGGCGACGGCGACGGCGAGGGCGACGCGGACGGCGACGCGGAGGCCGTGGCGTCGGTGGCATCCGTCGGCGTCGGCGTGGCGGGCGCGCAGGTCGCCCCGGCGCGGTACTCCACGGGTCGCAACGGCAGCGGGTAGGCGTTGCGCATGGGCGGCTCGCCGTCACAGGGGACGACGACGGTCTGGCCGGAGCCCTCGGGATCCACCGTGATCGGGTTGCCGTCCTGATCGTAGAGCCGGACGTTGTGCAACGGTGTCCCGTCCTCCGCGTACGGGAAGATGTTGGAGACGTCCCCGCCCAGCGAGGACACCCTCTCCACCCGCATGCCCGGCGCGTACACGTCCGGCCGGGGGCCGTATTCGAAGGCCACGCCTCGCGACGACGTGCTCGGAACGTCGGCCATCGCCGCGACCACGAGGACCGCGGCCAGCAGGTTGGCTCCGAGCAGCAGCGCCCGGCCCCAACGCGACCCCCGCGTGCGGCCCCGCCGGCCCAGCCACACCGACCCCCAGATGACCGCGAGCGTGAACACCCAGGCGGGGAGGTCGCCGGGGACGAGCCCGGGGGCGCTGATCGGCGCGAGCACGGCCAGCGCGATCGCGTAACCCCGCAGCACCCACCACGCGGGGCGCAACTCGGGGGCGAAGACGGCGGCCTGACGGTAGGGCGGGAGCACGAGCAGCCGCGTGTGAACGCGCCGGACGGCTCCGCTCGTGCGCTCGCGCAGCCGCCCGCCCAGTGAGGAGCCGCCGCCCGACGGCCGCCCGCCGTAGGCGGCCCGCAGCTCGGCCGCGTACGCCTCGGGGCTGCCGAGGCGTTCCTCCAGCGACATGCCCGGCTCGGCGGCGACCTCGGCGAGATGCTCGTCCAGGTCCTCCAGCAGCGCGTCCCTGTCGCGGGCGGGGAGATCGGCGAGCGCCTCGCGTACGGCGGCGGCGTACTTCTGGGGCGTCATTGGGGGGTTCATCCCGGATCGACCTCCTTGAGCAGGTCGTTCATGGTGGCGGCGAAGGACGTCCAGGTCTTCGCCGAGGTCTGGAGGAGCGAGCGGCCCACGTCGTTCAGGCCGTAGTACTTGCGGTGCGGTCCCTCGTCGGAGGCGACCACGTAGGACGTGAGCGCTCCGGCCTTGAAGAGCCGCCGCAGCGTCCCGTACACCGAGGCGTCGCCGACGTCCTCGAGCCCCACCTCACGCAGGCGGCGTACGACGTCGTATCCGTAACTGTCGCGCTCGGCGAGCACCGCGAGGACCGCCAGGTCGAGAACTCCTTTGAGGAGCTGGCTACTGTCCACGCATCGCACAGTACTACGCATTGCGGAATAGCAGCAAGATCTTCAGGTGCTCAACGCGGCGTTCACGCGATCCGGACGACGTACTTTCCGCTGCCGCGGCCTTCGGCGAGCAGTTGGTGCACCTCGGGCACCCCGGGCAGAGCGCCGATCTCGGTCACCGGAACATCCAGCCGGCCCTCCGCGACCAGGTCGAGGACGCGACGCAGGCCCCGGGCGAGCCGGTGGGGCGCGCCGACGGTGAGAGCGCTGGCGCTGAAGCCGACGATCCCCACGTTGCCCCGCATCAGGCGGGGGTGCGGCGGAAGCGGCGGGACCTCCCCACCCCCCGCGTTGCCGAACAGCACGATCCGGCCGCCGGGGCCGGTGACCTCCAGGTCAAGTTCGAGCAGCTCGACACCGAGGGGGTCGAGGACGACGTCCACGCCATCGGGCGCCGCGTCCCGGATAGCGGCGCCGGTCCCCTCACCACGGACGACGACCGTGTCGTAGCCGGCGGAACGTGCCGCGCCGACCTTGTCCAGCCGTCCCACGGTGCCGATGAGCCGTCCTCCGCCGAGTGCGGGGACCAGGCGTGCCACGGCCGACCCGACACCGCCGCTCGCGGAGTGGACGAGCACGCTCTCACCCGCGCCGAGCCTCGCCGCGTCGGTGAGCAGCAGCAACGCGCTCGTCAGCATCAGCGGGGCGGCCGCGCCGAGGTGGGACGGCACGTCGTCCGGCAGCGGCACGACCAGGGCGGCGGGTGCCACGGCCACCTCGGCCAGACCGCCTGACGGGGTGAAGGCGGCCACTCGTTGTCCCGGTGCCAGGCCGGAGACTCCCGGGCCCACCTGGCGCACCGTTCCCGCCACCTCCTTGCCCGGCACGTACGGCCAGGCGGTGACGTAGCCCGGGTCTCCCCTGCGCGCCATCACGTCGATGAAGTTGACGCCCGCGTGGGAGACGTCGATGGACACCTCCCCCTCACCGGGCACCGGCACCGGCATGTCCCTGATCTCGGTCAGGTCCGACCCGCGCGACGGTCCCGTCATCACCAGCGCCTGCATGTCCCGCTCCTTTTTCGACGTTCGTCGTACGACGAAAGTCGTACCACAGTTGTACGATGGTTGTCGAAAGAGAGGTGGAAGATGCCCCGATCCCAACGCCGCCGGTCGGCATTGACGCATCCGGACGCCGCCGAGATCGACCTGCTCGACGTCCTGCACGCGCTGGCGGATCCCACGCGCATGACGATCGTGCGGACGCTGCGCGCCGAGCCGGAACGGGCCTGCGGCACGTTCCCTGTGGACGTGGCGCCGTCGACGCTCACGCACCACTTCCGGGTGCTCAGGGAGGCCGGCGTCATCCACCAGCGGGAGGACGGCAACCGCCGGTGGACCGCGCTACGCCTGGCCGACCTCGACGACCGGTTCCCGGGCCTCCTCGACTCGATCCTCGATGCCTACGAGACGAGCGCCGAGCCGGTCGCCCCCTGACGCCCCGGTTCTTGTCAGGCGAGGGACCAGGCGATGCCGTCGAGGATGTCGTGCTCGCTGACCACGACCTCCGGGAAGCCGTAGCGGCGGACGATGCGGTCGAGGATGAGCGCGCCCGCGCCGATGACGTCCACCCGGCCCGGGTGCATGACCGGGATGGCCGCCCGCTCGTCGTGCGTCATACGCAGCAGCCGCGCGGACACCTCGTGGACCCGCTCGGCGGGGATACGCGAGTGATGGATGCGCGCGGGGTCGTAGGCGGGCAGATCGAGCGCGATGCCGGCGACCGTGGTGACCGAGCCCGCCAGGCCGACCAGCGTCCGCGCCGTACGCACGGGGACGCTCTCCTCGACCCGGTCCATGGCCGCCTCGATGTCGGCGACGGCCGCCTCCACCGTCCCGGCGCTCGGCGGGTCGTCGCGCAGGTGACGCTCGGTCAGCCGTACGCAGCCGATGTCCACCGACAGCGCGCCCTCGACCGACCGGGAGCCGACGACGAACTCGGTCGAACCGCCCCCGATGTCCACCACGAGATAAGGCGTCTCGGCCTCGGCGCCAGAGCGGGCCAGGCCCCGGGTCGCGCCGGTGAAGGACAGCCGCGCCTCCTCGTCACCGGTCACCACCTCGGGCTCCACGCCGAAGATGTCCCGTACGCCGGAGACGAAGTCGGCCCGGTTGGCGGCGTCGCGGGTCGCCGAGGTGGCGACCACGCGGACCGGCACGGACCCGTCCGGGGCGTGCTCCCTGATCAGCTTGGCGTACCCGCGCATGGCCGTGAACGTCCGCTCCAGGGCCTCCGGCGCGAGCCGTCCCGTACGGTCGACGTCCTGGCCGAGCCTGACGATCTCCATTCGCCGTTCGACGTCGGTGAGGTCGTCGCCAGAGATGTCCGCGATGAGAAGGCGGACCGAGTTGGTCCCGCAATCGATGGCCGCGACCCGCTTCGTCTTCACGCTCATCCTCTCCGGCCTCCGGTCGGCTCCCCGCGCCACGACGGCGCTCCCGATTCTGTCCCGCGCCCGGCCTATGGCCGCTCTTCGGAATTCTCCACGACCACGCAGGGGCCGCCGGCCCACCAGTCGGGCAGCGCGTCGAGGGCCTCCCGGCCGAACGGGTTGACCCCCGGCGCGGCCAGCTCGTGGGCGACCAGCGCGTGCAGGCACTTGACCCGGCCAGGCATGCCGCCGGCGGTCTGCATGTCGCGCGGCAGCGGCTCCACGCCCTCCTCGTCGGCCGCGCGGTCGCGGCGGGCGACGTAGTCCTCGTGGGCCGCCAGGTAGGCCTCGGCCAGCTCGGGGTCCTCGGAGAGCCGGGCCTGCATGCTCTTCATCAGACCGGACGACTCCAGCGTGCCGATCGCCGAGGCGGCTTTCGGGCAGGTCAGGTAGAACAGCGTGGGGAACGGCGCGCCGTCGGGCAGCCGGGGCGCGGTCTCCAGCACGTCGGGCAGGCCGCAGGGGCACCGGTGGGCGACGGCCCGCACCCCGCGCGGCTGCCGCCCGAGCTGCGCCCGCGCCGCCGCCAGGTCAGCGGGGTCCACACGGCCCGTGTGGCCCACGTGGTCCGCCTGGTCGTCCGCCACGTCGATCTCCTCGCCCTTCACGATGCCCTCTCGCGGCCGTCCGCGGTCCTCATCCCGCCGGCGCCGGCGCGGACGCCGATGCGGACGCCGTCGGTGCGGGGCTCCGCCCTGCCGCGGGTGCGGCGGGCCGCCCCTTGTCGGCTGCCTCGAACGACCGCCAGAGAGTGACGTACCAGGCGGGCCGCTCCGGCGGCTTCGTCCCCGCCTTGGCGGCGGCGGACCCGGCCGTCTCCTCGTCGATCACCTGGTAGCAGTCCGCGCCCGGCTCGCAGTAGAACAGCCGCTCCTTGGCCAGGCGCTTGATGTAGTCCGGATCCTCCAGCCGCCGGCGCCGCTGCTCCAGGTTCTGGAGCTTGCGCAGCGCGTTCGCCTGCTGCGCCTCCAGCTGGGCGATCTGCCGGCGCTGGGCGACGTACTCTCGCACGGGGTAGGCCAGGCTCATGGCGATGGCGCACACGACGACCGCGAGGATCGCCGCGCGCCCGGTGAGCTGCGGCCGCTTCGCCGCCACGAAACCACCCCTCCCGGCCGGTCAGTGCAAGGCCCGATCAACGGCCACACTAACCGCCCGTCCCGGCCGTACACGCCCGGACGGGTACGGCGTCGCCGCACCCATCGCCACATCGGGCGTCCGGAACGTGTCCAGCCGGGCTACCGCCGTGTGCCGCCGATCAGCCCTGGAAGCGCGGGAAGGCGGCGCGACCGGCGTACCGCGCCGCGTCGTCGAGCAGCTCCTCGATGCGCAGGAGCTGGTTGTACTTGGCCACCCGGTCCGAACGGGCCGGGGCGCCGGTCTTGATCTGGCCGCAGTTGGTGGCCACGGCGAGGTCGGCGATCGTGGTGTCCTCGGTCTCGCCGGAGCGGTGGCTCATCATGCAGCGGTAGCCGCTGCGGTGGGCCAGGTCGACCGCGTCGAGGGTCTCCGACAGCGTGCCGATCTGGTTCACCTTCACCAGCAGCGCGTTGGCGGCGCCCTCGGCGATGCCGCGGCCGAGCCGCTCGGGGTTGGTGACGAACAGGTCGTCACCCACGAGCTGGACCTTGGCGCCGAGCGACGTGGTGATGGCCTTCCAGCCGTCCCAGTCCTCCTCGTTCAGCGGGTCCTCGATGGAGACCAGCGGGTAGGAGCGGACCAGGTCCTCGTAGAAGGAGATCAGCTCGGCGGCCGACACGCCCTTGCCGTCGATCGTGTAGACGCCGTCCTTGTGGAACTCGCTGGCCGCGACGTCGAGCGCGAGCGCGATGTCCTGGCCCGGCGTGTAACCGGCCTTCTCGATCGCGACCATGATCAGGTCGAGCGCGTCGCGGTTCGACGGCAGGTTCGGCGCGAAGCCGCCCTCGTCGCCCAGGCCGGTGGCGTAACCCTTCTCCTTCAGCACGCCCTTGAGCGTGTGGTAGGTCTCCGCGCCCATGCGCAGCGCCTCGGAGAACGTCTCGGCGCCGATCGGCGCGATCATGAACTCCTGGATGTCCACGTTGGTGTCGGCGTGCGCGCCGCCGTTCAGGATGTTCATCATCGGCACGGGCAGGATGTGCGCGTTCGGCCCGCCGACGTAGCGGAACAGGGGCAGGTCGGCGCTGTCGGCGGCGGCCTTGGCGACGGCCAGCGAGATGCCGAGGAGCGCGTTGGCCCCGAGGCGGGCCTTGTTGGGCGTGCCGTCCAGGTCGATCATCGTCTGGTCGATGAGACGCTGCTCCTCGGCGTCGAACCCGATGAGCTCGTCGGCGATCTCGTCGGTCACGCCGAGGACGGCCTTCTCGACACCCTTGCCGAGATAGCGCTTCTTGTCGCCGTCGCGCAGCTCGACGGCCTCGAACTGACCGGTGGAGGCGCCACTCGGAACGGCGGCACGGCCGGTGCTGTAGTCGTCCAGCAGTACCTCGACCTCGACCGTGGGGTTCCCACGGGAGTCGAGGATCTCGCGGGCGGTGATGGCCTCGATGGCAGCCACGAACGCTCCTAGCAAAATGGCGGGCGGTTTGCCACCCGAGCCTATCGGTCCCTACTACCCGGTACGGCGCAGGGCCGCCCGTTCACGGCGTGTCCGCGGTGTTCTCCCACTCCTCCACGCGCCGCCGGTACTCCCTGGCCGCCGCCCTCAGCTCGGCCTCGGGGTCGAGCCCCGCGTCCTGGGTCTCCCGTACGAGCGCGAACAGGCGGGCGCCGGCGGGCGGGGCGAGGTCGCCGGCGAGAGAGGCGGGCGCCCCGGCCCGGCCGGCCCGGCGCAGGAGCTGGGCGGCCAGGGAGATCGCCGGCTGGCCCATGGGCACGCCGCTGAGCGCCGAGGCGGTCTCCCCCTTGGCGGCCCGCTCGGCCGCCTTGATCGTCTCCCAGTTGTCGGCGACGTCACCCGCGCCGGAGACCTCGACGTCCGCGAAGACGTGCGGATGGCGGCGGACCAGCTTCTCCACGATCCCGGCGGCGACGTCGTCGATGTCGAAGCCGTCCCCGGCCGCCTCCTCCGGGCCCATCCGTTCCTGGGCGAGCCGGGCGTGGAACACCACCTGGAGCAGCAGGTCGCCGAGCTCCTCGCGCAGCGGCGGGCCGTAGGCGCCCTCGTGGATGGTCTCCAGCACCTCGTATGCCTCTTCGACCAAGTAGGGCACGAGCGATTCGTGGGTCTGCTTGCGGTCCCACGGGCACTCGCGGCGCAGCCGGTCCATCACCTGGACGAGGTCGAGCAGCCGGGCTCCTGGCAGGTCGTAGGAGCCGGGGACGACCTCGATCTCCGGCGGCTCGTCCAGGGAGATCGCGGCGTGGCCGACCGCGCGCATGAAGTCCTCGTCGCCGTCCTGCGCGGCCAGCCACACCACCGTCCCCGTACGGCTCTCGCGGGCGACCGCGCCGGGGTCGGGGGTCACCACCTCGACCCGTACGCCGGCCTCGTCGAGATAGGGCAGGTAGGGGTGGTCCGGGGTGCCGGTGAGCACCCGCCCTCGGGTGAGGGCCTTCCACGCCGCGGGCGCGAGCAGGCCCGGAGCGACCCGGGGCGAGGTGGTCACCACGATCAACGCCATGGCCTCAGCCTAATGAGCCCGCCCACCCGGCGTCGCCGGGCCGCCGGCCATACCGCAAGGCGTGCGATCAGCCGGCCTGGGCGGCGCCGGCCGCACCCGCGGCGGCCTCGCCCGCCGTGGCCCCGCCCACCGAGCCGAAGCGGTCGTCGGCGACGAAGCCCTGCTGGGGGTCGAACTTGCCGTAGCGCGGGCTGTACTTCACCGGCACGGCCGAGTCGGCCTCCTGGACGATCTTCTGGAGGGCGGCCTGCTGGCTCGCCTGGTCCTGACCGGCGCCGGACTGCTGCGCCAGCTTGTTGCGGATGACGACGGCGCGGATGAAGTCGCGGCCCTCGTCCAGCGGGATGCCGTTGGCCAGCAGCACCTTGTTGAACTGGTCCCAGCCGCCCTGCGCCGTGGCGACGTCGTCGACCTCCCGGTCGGTGACCGCGACGCCCTTGCTCCGGCCGAGCTCCCGGAACTGCCTGCTCGTGGTCATGTTGAGCAGGACCGTCTGCGGCAGCGAGAAGGACAGCTGGAGCTGGTCCTCGGGGATCTTGTTGGCGGCAAGGTCGGCGCGCAGCGCGCGGACCTCGTCGTTCAGCTCGCTGGAGGTGATGCGCTCCTTGCCCACGATGGCCGCGGAACCCGCCTGCACGGGGCCGCCGCAGGCGGTCACGGCGACCCCGGCCGCCGCCAGCGCCACGGCGACGCGCACTCGATACGACTTCACGGACGATCCTCCCGAACGACACCGGCCACGCGTATGTTGACAATTTCGCGGGTCACTGTACCCGCATCGGCTCCAGGAACAGGGCCTCGACCAGGTCCCCACACCATTTCAGCAGGTCGAGGTCGCGCAGTGGCTGACCGCCGATCGGTTTGGTCTTGGGCACCGGCACGAGCAGGATGCCCGTCGCCTGCTTCCAGATGGAGCGGGGGTAGAGCCGCTGCAGCCGCACCTGCTGGGAGTCCCTCAGCTCCACGGGCGCGAACCTGATCTGCTGGCCCTGCAACGTCACGTCGGTCAGCCCGGCCTTGCGGGCCTTGATCCGGAAGCGCGCCACCTCCAGCAGGTTGTCCACCTCCTGGGGCGGCCTGCCGTACCGGTCGGTGAGCTCGTCGCGGACGGCCGCGATGTCGTCCTCAGAGCCGATGGCCGCGATCCGCTTGTACGCCTCCAGGCGCAGCCGCTCGGAGGTGACGTAGTCGTGCGGCACGTGGGCGTTGATCGGCAGCTCGACCTTGACCTCGGGCCGCTCCTCCACCTTCGCCTCGCCCGCGAGCTTGGACTTCTGCTCCTGGACGGCCTCGGCCATCATGCGGACGTACAGGTCGAAGCCGACACCGGCGATGTGGCCCGACTGCTCGGCCCCGAGGATGTTGCCGGCGCCGCGGATCTCCAGGTCCTTCATGGCGACGTACATGCCGGCGCCCATCTCGGTGTGCTGGGCGATCGTGGCGAGCCGCTCGTGCGCGGTCTCGGTCAGCGGCGACTCGGGCGGGTAGAGGAAGTAGGCGTAACCGCGCTCGCGGCCCCGGCCGACCCGGCCGCGCAGCTGGTGGAGCTGCGACAGGCCGTAGTTGTCCGCACGGTCCACGATGAGCGTGTTGGCGTTGGGCACGTCCAGGCCGGACTCGACGATCGTGGTGGAGACGAGCACGTCGAAGTTGCGCTCCCAGAAGTCCACCATGATCTTCTCGAGCTGGCTCTCGTTCATCTGTCCGTGGGCGACCGCGATCCGCGCCTCCGGCACCAGCTCGTGCAGCCGCGAGGCCACCTTGTCGATCGTGCGGACCCGGTTGTGGACGAAGAACACCTGCCCGTCGCGCATCAGCTCGCGCCGGATCGCCGCCGCGATCTGCTTCTCGTCGTACGGCCCGACGAACGTGAGGATCGGGTGCCGCTCCTCCGGCGGCGTGAGGATCGTCGACATCTCCCGGATGCCGGTGAGGCCCATCTCCAGCGTCCGCGGGATCGGCGTCGCCGACATGGCGAGCACGTCCACCTGCGTGCGCATGTGCTTCATGGCCTCCTTGTGCTCGACGCCGAACCGCTGCTCCTCGTCCACGATGATCAGGCCGAGGTCCTTGAACTTGACCTCGGGCGACAGCAGCCGGTGCGTGCCGATCACCACGTCGACCTCGCCCGTACGCAGGCCGTCGAGGGTCGCCTTGACCTCGCCGTCGGTCTGGAACCGGGAGACCGGCTTCACCGTGACCGGGAAGGCGGCGAACCGCTCGCCGAACGTCGACAGGTGCTGCTGCACGAGCAGCGTCGTCGGCACCAGCACGGCGACCTGCTTGCCGTCCTGCACCGCCTTGAAGGCCGCCCGCACCGCGATCTCGGTCTTGCCGTAGCCGACGTCGCCGCAGATCAGGCGGTCCATCGGGACGGGCCGCTCCATGTCGCGCTTGACCTCGTCGATCGCTTCGAGCTGGTCGCCCGTCTCGGCGTACGGGAAGGCGTCCTCCATCTCCCGCTGCCAGGGGCTGTCGGAGGCGAACGCGTAGCCGGGCGAGGCCATCCGGGCCGAGTAGAGCCGGATCAGCTCACCCGCGATCTCCCTGACCGCCTTCTTCGCCCTGGTCTTGGCCTTGGCCCAGTCGGCCCCGCCCATGCGGTTGAGCGTGGGCGCCTCGCCGCCGACGTAGCGCGTGACCTCGTCGAGCTGGTCGGTCGGCACGTAGAGCCGGTCGCCCCTGGCGTACTCGATCACGAGGTATTCGCGGGTCGCGCCCTGGATCGTGCGCTGCACCATCTCGACGTAGCGGCCCACGCCGTGCTGCTCGTGCACCACGTGGTCGCCGACCTTGAGCTGGAGGGGGTCGACCATGTTGCGGCGGCGCGACGGCAGCCGCCGCATGTCCTTGGTGGACGCCTTCTGGCCGACGAGGTCGAGGTGGGTCACCACGGCGACGTCCGGCGCGACGAAGCCGTGGTCGATGCGGCCCGTCGTGACCTGCACGACGTCCTTCGGCGGCGCACCGTCGAGGGACGGCACCAGCCGCGCCGCCACGTCCACGCCCTTGAGCAGCTCGACCATGCGCTCGGCGGGGCCGTGCCCCTCGCTCAGCAGCACGACGGCCTTGCCCGCGCCCATCCAGCCCTTGATGTCGGCGAGCGCCCGCTGCGTGTCACCCCGGTAGGCCTCGACGTCCTGCGCGTCCAGCTCCACGCCCTCACCGAAGGGGGCGATGCTCCACCACTGCTGGCCCAGCTCGCCGGCGTGGTCGCGCACCTCCTCGAGCGTGCGGAAGGCGGCCGCCTCCAGGTCGATCGGAGCCTCGCCGCCCGCCGCCGCGGCGATCCAGGACGCCTCCATGAACTCCTGGCTGGTGTGGACCAGCTCGACGGCCCGGCCGCGGATCCGCTCGGGATCGCAGACGAACACGGCCGACCGGATCGGCAGGTGGTCGAGCAGCAGGTCCATCTCCCCGGCGAGCACGGGCGCGAACGCCTCCATGCCCTCCACCGGCACACCCTCGGCGAGCTGGTCGAGCACGTCCTTCAGCGCCGGGTGCTCCTCCCCCAGCTCGCGGGCGCGCCGCCGTACGTCGTCGGTGAGCAGCAGCTCGCGGCAGGGCGCGGCGAACAGCCCGTCCTGGGCCACCTCCAGCGAGCGCTGGTCGGCCACCTTGAACCAGCGGATCTCCTCGATCGTGTCGCCCCAGAACTCCAGCCGCAGCGGGTGCTCCTCGGTGGGCGGGAACACGTCGAGCAGGCCGCCGCGCACGGCCACCTCACCGCGCTTCTCCACCATGTCCACCCGGTGGTAGCCGTTCTGGACCAGCCGGGCCACCACGTCGTCCAGGTCGGCGTCGTCGCCCGCGCGCAGCCGTACGGGCGCCAGGTCGCCGAGCCCGGCCACGATGGGCTGGAGCAGCGAGCGGATCGGGGCCACCACGATCCGCAGCGGGCCTGCCGCGGGGTCGCCCTCGATCGGGTGCGCCAGCCGCCGCAGCACGGCCAGGCGCTGGCCGACCGTGTCGCTGCGCGGCGACAGGCGCTCGTGCGGCAGCGTCTCCCAGGCGGGGAAGACGGCCACGGAGCTCTCGTCCACCAGGCTCGTGAGCGCGGCGGCGAGATCCTCCGCCTCGCGCCCGGTCGCCGTGACGGCGAGCACCGGCCGTACGCGGGACAGCGCGGCCACGGCGAACGGCCGCAGCGCGGGTGGCGCCACCAGCTCGGCGCCGGGGTGGGCGGCCTGCCCGGCGGCGTCGAGCGCGGCGGCGAGCCTGGGTTCGGCGGATACGAGGTCGAGCAGTCCGGAAAGAGACATCGATGCCTTCAAAAGCCCCGTGACAAAGACAGCCGGCGTGCGGACGCGACCCCGTTCATCCGGCCGATCCCCCTTACGGAGGAGATCCGCGAGACGCTCCCAACCGGGCCGCGGCTACCAAGGCTACGCCCTGTCCCCTCGCCTCGCTCCGCTCGCTCCTCGGTCCGGACATGATGGGTGACGGCAAATGCGCAACTCCGCGTCGTCAAATGATTACTCTCAGTGGTATGACAGAGGTTCGTTTGTCGTCCGCCGATCAGGACGACGTGTTCAGCCAGCGGATTCGCGAGCAGTGGACCGACCAGCTCGGACGGCGGCTCGACATCCTCATCGCCGGATGCGGCCGGGGCGGCGCCCTCGACGTGGGGCGCTACGAGCCGAGACTGACGGGGGTGGACGAGGATCTGCCGCCCCTGCGGGCCCACACCGCCAACCGCGGCGACCTGGAGGCGTCCTACCTGGGCGATCTGCGTCTCGTGCCGATCCCGCCCCGCTCCTTCGACGTCGTCTACGTGTCGTTCCTCCTCGAGCGCATCCGTCACGCCGAGCTCGTGCTCGACCGGCTCGTGGCCGGGCTGCGCCCCGGCGGGCTGCTGCTGCTGAAGATGCGCGACCGCAAGTCGGCGTACGGCTTCTGCGACCGGGTGACCCCCCGCTGGCTGCGGCGGGCGCTGTGGCGCACGCTCGCCCCGGCCGGGTCCGTGGGGCCGCTTCCGGCGATGTACGAGCCGCTGGCCTCCCGCGAGGGCATCCAGGCGTACTGCCTCATGCGCGGGCTCATGATCGCCGAGGACTACTCGGCGGTGAGCGGCCCGGCCCGGCGGGGTCCGCACGGCGGTCTGGTCGCCGTGGTCTGCCGGGTCGTGGCCGCGCTCTCGCGAGGCGGGCTCAACGGGACCGAGGACGAGATCACCATGGTGATCCGCCGTCCGCAGAACCACTTCGCCCGCCTCATCTGAGTCGCTACATCTGGGCCGCTACCTGAGGGTCAACACCGGCTCCCACGCCTCGGGCTCCTGGGTGTTCTTCCGGTATTCCGACAGCGGGACCGCGTTCTCGCCGTCGACGCCCACCAGCACCAGGCCGTTGTGGAACTCGTTCCCGCACGTGCCCGCGCAGCCCAGCGCGACCAGGCGGTGGTCGTCGGCCCAGGCGAGAAGCTGGAGCACCTGCTGACGGCCCACGATCTCGCCCGTCGACAGCTCGGTGACCCTGGTGGGCATGCCGTCGGGGCCGGCGAGCAGCGTGCCGTCGGGTGACAGGCCCGCCTTCGACTCCGTGGCGACGTAGCCGGAAGGTGCGTCGTGCGGCCTGCCCTCCAGGTCGTAGAAGGCGTCCGGCCGCTTCCAGACGTTGCTGGTCTCGCGGACCAGCGCGCCGTCGTCGCTCCAGCCGAAGTCGCGCCTGACGTTGCTGTTGTCGGTCCAGCAGGGATCGACGGCGTGGAAGTCCCCCGCGGTCGCGGTGGCCACGTCGACGACATAGAAACCCGTCCGGCTGGTGGAGATCGTCTGGAACGGCGGCTGCCGGGGGTCCTCCGGCGTCGCCGCGACCCGCGCCGGGCACTGTCGCTCGTCGACGGACGTCCTGTCCAGATCGGGGGACTCGTCGTAGGCGGTGGCGAGCAGGCGCGTGCCGTCCGGGGACCAGGCGACGCCGCCCACGGGGTGGTCCACCGGCACCCACGCCCGCACCTGCCGGGTCTCCATGTCGAAGATGCCGATCCTCCGCACGGGCAGGTCCTTCTCCAGGACCGCCGCCCAGCGCAGGCCGGGTGCGACCTCGGTCCAGCCCCACTCCGTCTTCTCGTAGCTCTTCGTCGCCGGATCGAGGAGATACCACGTGCGATCCAGCACCTTGCGCCCGGCGGCCGTACGCGACCGCCACGTGTAGTAGGCGGAGACGGCCACTCTGCCCGCCGCGATCATCGTCTTCGGCGGGGAGTTCCCGGTGTCGGCCAGCACGTCCTCCGCGGGGGTCGTCTGCCGGTAGGGCTGGACGGGCACCACCACCGGCGGGCCGCCGACCTGCGAGATCGGCTCCGCGGTGAAGAGGGGGACCACGACCAGCGGCACCACCAGGGCCACGGCCGCCACGACGGCCGCGCACGAGACCGCCCCCGCGAATCTCGTCAGGCGCAGCCGCGACCGGCGGCGCAGCGCGCGGTCGGCGAGGTCGCCGGGCACGTGGACCTCTCGCGACCACTCCTCCAGCGTCCGCTTCAGCATCCGGGGCGTCATGAGATCACCTCACTCAGGCGCAGATCGGCGAGTTCCGGCGCGGTCGTCCGCAGCCGGGCGAGGGACCGATGCGCGGTGCTGCGCACGGTCCCGACGGAGCAGCCGAGGACCTGGGCCACCTGGTCCTCGGGCAGGTCTTCGAGATAGCGCAGCACGAGCACGGCGCGCTGGCGGGGCGTCAGCCGGGCGAGCGCCCTGCGCAGGATCATCCGCAGCTCGGCCTCGTCGGTGCCCGCGCGGCCGGCCGGATGCTCCGGCACGTCGGCCACGCTGGTCTCCCGCTGCCGCCAGGCGAGCCGCCACCAGCTGATCTGCTGCCGGTACATCACCTGGCGCACGTACGCCTCGGGCTCGTCGAGCCGCCCCCATCTCGTGATGACCTTGGCCAGAGCGGTCTGCAGCAGGTCCTCTGCGGAGTGCTGGTCTCCTCCGGTCAGCAGATAGGCCAGCCGCATGAGCGCCGGCGCGCGGGCCGAAACGAATTCGCGGAATCGTCGCTCTTCTGCGGCGTCCACGAGCACCTCCTCGGATTAATGTCTGCCTGTAGACGCCCCGAGCACCGGCACGCTATGCGTGCGGTTGCCAGTAGGGTGCGTATCCGACCCACCGAGCTGCGAACAATCGAGCGGAAACGGAAGCCATGACCGAGTGGACGCCCGACGCACGTGAGCTGGCGGACCTGGAGCTGCTGCTGTCCGGGGCGTACGCGCCGCTGACCGGTTTCCTCACCTCGGCCGAGGTGGAGAGCGTGGCCGAGCGGGGCCGGCTGCCCGGAGGGGCGTCCTGGCCCGACCCGATCACGATCGCGCTCCCGGACGAGTTCGGGCCCGGCGACCGGGTGACGCTCAGGGACCCCGAGGGCGCGGCGGTCGCGGTGCTGACCGTCGTGGAGCGGGACGGCCACCACGCCGCCGGGCCGGTCGAGGCGCTCGACGCCCCCGCGTACGGGCCGTTCTCCCGGCTGCGCCGCACGCCGGAGGAGGTGCGCAAGGACCTGCCGGACGGCGAGGTCCTCGCGGTGACGATGCGCGGGCCGCTCGACGGCGCCGCGCTCGACGACGTGGCGGCGACCGCCGAGGAACTGGACGCCACCGTGCTCCTCATGCCCCTCGTCTTCGGCGAGGGCGGGCCTGCCGTGGTGCGCGCCGCGCTCAAGGCGGCCGAGCGGCTCCCGGGGGCGACGGTGGTCGCGGTGCCGCTCGCGCCGCGCGAGGACGCCGAGATCGACCTCGAACTCCGCGAGCACGTGGCCCGCAACTACGGCGCCACCGAGCACTACGCCGGTCCCGCGCCGGTCACCATCCCCGGGCCGCCGCACAAGCGGGGGCTCGTGGTGTTCTTCACCGGCCTGTCCGGCTCGGGCAAGTCGACGATCGCCCGGGGTTTGCGCGACGCGCTGCTCGAACGGGGCGGCCGCACGGTCACCTACCTGGACGGCGACGTCGTGCGGCGGATGCTGTCGGCGGGGCTCACGTTCTCGCGCGAGGACCGCGACCGCAACATCCGCAGGATCGGCTTCGTGGCCGCCGAGGTCGCCCGCCACGGCGGCCTGGCGATCTGTGCGCCCATCGCGCCGTACGCCGCGACCCGAGACGAGGTGCGGGCGATGGTCGAGGAGGTCGGCGGCGACTTCCTGCTCGTCCACGTGGCCACGCCGCTGGAGGAGTGCGAGCGCCGCGACCGCAAGGGCCTGTACGCCAAGGCGCGGGCCGGGCTGATCCCGGAGTTCACCGGGATCTCCGACCCGTACGAGGAGCCGGAGGACGCCGACCTCGTCCTCGACACCACGGACATGACGATCGAACGCGCGGCCGGCGCCGTACTGAACCTCGTCACCTCGGGCGGCTGGGTCCGCTGAGGCGTCCGCCGAATGCTCAGGAGGGCGGCACCGGCGTCGACGTGAAGCGGGGCAACCGCCCGAGCTGCGCGAACGCCCGGGTGGCGCCCGGCGTGGTGTCGAACCTGGTGTCGCCCCGGGGCGCCAGCGGCGAGTCGAAGTAGACCAGCGCCTTGATCTGGGGGTAGTCCCCGATCTGGCGCCGGACCGACTCGAAGAAGTCGCGCTTGAACGCGGGTGCCCCGCGCCGCTCGAAGGCGCCCCACTCGGCGACCATGATCGGCTTGGCCGGGAACCTGGCCTGCATCCACCGGTAGAACCCGGGCCAGCCCGGCGCGTCGGGCCGGGTCTTGTCGACCAGCCCGGCGAAGTCGCTCACCCGGTCGTCCGCGTACGGGTCGAAGGCCACCCAGTCGACCACGTCGTCGCCGGGGTAGAGCCTGCCGAACCACGGCTTGGCCGCCCAGTTGGGCGCGCCCATGTAGGTCATCACGGTCACCGCGTTGCGCACCCCCTGTTGCCGCAGGCGGGTCACCACGTGGCGGTACATCGCGACGTAGTCGGCGGGGGAATAGCCCCCGCCCTCGCGCACGTCGTTTTCCGGCTCGTGGTGGATCGTGAGGAAGAACCGGCCGGGGAAGGTGCGCCGGATGTGCTCGGCGAGCCTGTCGACGCGCCCGTCGACCTCGCCGCGCGCGACCTCGGCCCACGTGTGGTCGAGCGCCGGCTTCCAGTTCACCAGCAGCAGGCGGGGCCCCTTGGCGATCTCCCGCTCCTCGGCGGTCGGGAAGAGCTCTCCGCCCCGGTGGTAGACGTGCACGATGTCGGCCCGGCGGCCCATGCGCCGTTCGGCCATGTCCACCGCGCGGATCGGGCCGCGTCCGGAGAAGACGTCGGGCGCGATCCCCCACCACGCCCCGCACGTCGGGATGAGCTTGTTCGTCACCGCGCAGGCGACCGGCGTCGTCCCGGCGCCGCCGCCCGGCACCCGCCCGCTCGTGGCGGTGCCCGCGCAGGCCGTCGCGCACACCCCCGCCACCAGTACGGCCAAGCCGGCGATGAGTCTCATCGCGCCCCCTTCCTCGGCAGACCACGCAATGAACGGATGGGCAAACACCATCCCATCAATGCCCGTGGCTTCGGGGGCCGTTTCCCCATCTCACGAGTACGGATATTTCCGTTTTCATCGGCTAATTGAGCGGCCATCGCCTGACGCTAATTCGGCAATAGCCGGGGACGAAACTCCGTGGCGGCTTATAGTTCGAGACCGGATCCCGCCGGACCGCCGCCGGGACCACGAACGCGCCCGGCTGCCCCTCCCTCATCCGGGGGGCACCGGTGGCCCCACCGCCGGCCGCGGCCGCGTGACGAACGAGGGCACGGGGAGTTCGATGAGCCTGCCGCCGCACAGCCGCGACCTTTCTGAATACGGCTCTGTGCTCCGGCGCAGGCGCCTGGTCGCCGTCGTCTGCCTGCTCGCCGGAGTGGGCGGCGGCGCCGCGGCGCTCGCGATGACCCCGGAGCGTTACACCGCGGTCGCCCAGGTGCAGGTATTGCCGACCGGCGCGCAGGAACAGTTGAACGTGCCGAGCTCCCGGCAACGGGAACCCCTCAACCTCGACACCGAATCACAAATCGCCCGATCGGCGGTCGTCTCCACCCTGGCCGCCGCGATTCTGAAATATCCGGATCCGGAGGAATTGCGGGAGCACGTGACCGTGGACGTTCCGCCCAATTCCGCCATTCTTTCCATTTCTTACTCGGCGTCGGATCCCCGGGCCGCGGCCGCGGGGGCCCAGGCGTACGCGGAGGCGTATCTGCGCAACCGCGCCCGCGCCGCCGAGGACGCGATCGGCGGCCAGCTGAAGCTGATCGCCGCGCGGCTGCGCGAGGTCGAGGACGATCTCGACAAGGCCGTGACGACCCAGGCGGCGACCGCTCAGGCCACCCAAGCCACTCAGACCACGACCACCCGGACCGCGACCGGGCAGACCGCGGCGGGACCGGGACCGGCCAGGCGGCAGGCCGTGCTCGCCCGGCAGGTGTCGGACCTCACGCTGCGCTACGACGCGCTCAAGACCGTCGCGGTGACGCCGGGCACGGTGATCAGCCCCGCCAGGCCGCCCGCGCGGCCGGCCCATCCGAGCCCGCCGCTCTTCCTCGGCAGCGGCCTGTTCCTCGGCGTACTCGCCGGAGCGGGGGCCGCGTTCGGCCGCGACCGGCTCGACACCCGCATCCGCACCTGCGCGGACGTCGAACGGCTGTGCGGCCTGCCGCTGCTCGCCGAGCTTCCGGCCAGGCCGGACGCGGCGGTCCTCGACGAGATGGCCGCCGCCGTCGCCACGTCGCTGGGCGGCGGGCCTCACCGGCTGCTCCTCGAAGGCGTGGGAACAGGAAGCCTCGAAGGCGTGCGGACAGGGAGCCTGGAAGGCGTGCGAGCACAGGGCACGGCCAGGCAGCTCGCCAAGGGCCTGGGCTCCGCGCTGGCGCATCTGGTGCCGGTGACGGTCGTGACCGGCCGGTCCGCCCATCCCGACGCCGCCCTGCTGCTGATCACCCTGCGCCGGACGACCTCCCCGGAGGTCACCCGGGCCGTACGGCAGCTCGGCCGGCAGGGCGCCCGCGTGCTCGGCGCCGTCGCCGTGCCGCCGGGGTTCGTCGCGCCCGTCCCCGAGACGGCGGAGTGGGGCGCGTGACCATCCCCGCCCCCCGCATCGCTCTGCCTCCGGCGGCCCGCCCCCGGCACCGGCGCCGTCCCGCACGGGCGGCGTGGCCGATCGCGGCGTTCCTGCTCGGCTATCCGCTCTGGTGGGCGCTCGGCCTGGGCGGGCTGTCGGTGGTGGTGCTGGCCGTGCCGATGGCGGTGGCGCTGTCGCACAGGCGGCCGATCCGCGTGCCGAAGGGCTTCGGCCTGTGGGCGCTGCTGCTGACGGGCTACCTGGTCAGCGCGCTCGCGCTCGCCGAGACGCCGGACGACACATACGGCGAGCTCGCCGCCGGCCGGGTCGTCGGCTACCTGGTGCGGCTGGCCGTCTACGTCTCACTCCTGATCATGGTGCTCTACCTGGGCAATCTCACTCTTGACGAGCTGCCGCAGCGCACCTTGGTCAGGTGGCTCGGCGTGCTGTTCCTGACGGCCGTCGCGGGCGGGCTGCTCGGCGTGCTCGCGCCGGGCTTCGCGTTCACCTCGCCGCTGGAGATGGCGCTGCCGTCGTCGATCGGCGGCAACCCGTTCGTCGCCAACCTGATCCACCCGACGGCGGCCCAGATGCAGCACGTGCTCGGGCACGCCGCGCCGCGCCCGGAGGCGCCGTTCGAGTGGGCCAACGCCTGGGGCAGCGACGTCTCGGTGCTCGTGATCTGGTTCGTGGTCGGCTGGTGGACCTACGGCGGGCCGTACCGCCGGGCGGCGGCCGTGCTCGCGCTCGCCGCAGCCGCCGTCCCGGTCGTCTACTCGCTCAACCGCGGCCTGTGGATCGGGCTCGGGATCTCGGCGGCGTACCTGATGGTCCGGGGCGCACGCCCCCTCCTGGCCGGAGCGGTCGCGGCCGTCGCCGCGGCGGCGTTCCTGCTGTCGCCGCTCAGCACGATCGTCGCGCAACGGCTGGACAACCCGCAGAGCAACGGCATCCGCGCGTTCACGGTCGCGGCCACCGTCCGGGTCGCGGCCACCTCGCCGGTCATCGGCTACGGCAACACCCGCAACGCGTACGGCAGCCACCGCACGGTCACGACGGGCCGCAGCTCGTGGTGCGTGGAGTGCGGCCATCCCCCGCTCGGCAGCGACGGGCAGCTGTGGCTGCTGCTGATCAGCCAGGGCTTCGCGGGGGCCCTGCTCTACGTCGCCTTCTTCGCCGGCGCGGTGCGGCGCTACTGGGCCGACCGGACGCCGATCGGCAAGGCGGGGACGCTCGTGATGATCCTCGTGCTGCTCTACATGGTCGTCTACGACGGGCTGATCAGCGCCCTGACCCTGTATCTGATCTCCTTCGCCCTGCTCTGGCGCAACGCCGCCAGGACATCCGACCCCGGGGAGGCGCGATGAGGGACGCGGCCGATCGTCTTCACTACCTGGACGAGGTGATGGACCTGCTGTTCCCCCCTTCCCGGCCCGGCGCCCGGCCGCGCGTCCGCAGCGTGCTGCCGCACCGCCTCGTCCCCAGGCGGGTCGTCCCGCGCGCGTGGTGGCACACCGCGCTGGGGCGCGGGCTGCCCGTCGGCGGCGGGACCGACACGATCGAGACGCACCTGAGCGACGTCCTCGGCCGCCGGATGCGGGTCGTCGTCCACGTCAGGCCCGCCCGCCGCGCCAACCGCAAACCGATCCTGGAGGCGTACGACGAGTCGGGGCTCGCGGGGTTCGTGAAGATCGGCGACTCGCCGCGGGCCAGGCGGCTGGTGCGATACGAGAGCGAGGTGCTGCGCATGCTCGCCGGGCGGCCGTTGAAGGTCGTCGTGCCGCCCGACGTGCTGTATCACGGCGCGTGGCGGGGTCTTGAGGTGCTGATGCTGTCGCCGCTGCCCGTGACCTCCCGCCGCGTGGGTTCCCGCCGCGTGCCCGCCCGCCTGCTCATCTCGGCCGCGCGGGAGATCGCCGCCATCCGCCCGTACGACGACGAGGCGGGCTCCGAGGAGCGGACCGGGGAGGCCGCGGCCTGGCACGGCGACTTCACCCCCTGGAACGTCGCCGCGGGTGCGGACGGGCGGCTGCTCGTGTGGGACTGGGAGCGGTTCGCCGTGGGCGTGCCGCTCGGCTTCGACGCCCTGCACCACTTCTTCCACCGGGCGCTGCGGCGGATGCCGCCTCCGGTCGCCGCCCGATCCTGTCTCGCCCAGGCGGGCGGGCTCCTGGAACCGTTCGGCGTCGACGTCGCCCAGGCGCGCCGTACGGCGGTCCGCTATCTGGTCGCCCTGGCCGAGCGGCACCGCCGCGACGGCCGGGAGCCGCTCGGGCCGCCCGCCGTCTGGCTGAACCCTCTGGTCGATCACCTGGAGTGCCTGCTGTGAGGTCAACGCTGAAACACTCGGCGCACGCCGTCTCGCTCGCCGCCGGGAGGGCGACCAGCGCGGGCAGGGTGCTGCCGTCGTTCCTGATCATCGGGGCGCAGCGGTGCGGCACGACCTCGCTGTACCGCGCCCTGTCCCGGCACCCGCTGGTCATGAAGCCGGTGCTGCGCAAGGGCGTCCACTACTTCGACATGGCCTACGAGCGGGGCCTGCCCTGGTATCGCGCCCACTTCCCGCTGACGTCCGGGGCGCAGGCGCTCCGATTCCGGTGGGGCCACGCCCCCCAGGCGTTCGAGTCGGCCCCTTACTACCTGTTCCATCCCCTGGCGGGGGCCCGGATCGCGGGGGACCTCCCCGGGGTCAAGCTGATCGCCTTGGTCCGGGACCCGGTCGAGCGGGCCTGTTCCGCCCACGCGCACGAGCTGGCGCGGGGGTTCGAGACCGAGCCGTGCTTCGAGCACGCCCTCGCTCTGGAGCCGGAGCGCCTCGCCGGCGAGGCCGAACGGCTGCGGACCGTCCCCGGATACGCGAGCCACGCGCACCGGCACCAGGCGTACCTGGCCCGGGGACGGTACGCCGAACAGCTGGCCCGGCTGGAACCGCTCGTGGGGCGCGACCGGATCCTGGTCCTCGACAGCGGACTGCTGTTCCGCGACCCCGGCGCCGCGTACGACCGGGTGCTGGGGTTCCTGGGACTGCCCCGGCTCGGCGGCGTGGAGTTCGAGCGGCACAACGCCCGGCCGCGGGAGGCCATGCCCGCGTCGGTCCACCGGCGGCTTCGCGAGCACTTCGAGCCGTGGGACGCGCTGCTCGTCCCGTGGCTGGGAGCGGTGCCCTCGTGGCGGCGCTGACCGATCTTCCACGGCCGGGCGGCCTTCTCCGGCATGGAGTAGCCGGCCTGGCCACGGCGGGCGCCACGGCGGGCGGGCAGTTCGCGCTCGTGCTGGTGGTGACGCGGTCGCTCGAACCGGCGGCAGCCGGGGCGTTCTTCACGGCCACCGCGCTGTGCCTGATGCTCGCGGGCGTCGTCCGCCTGGACACCGGCAACGGCCTCGTCCACGCCCTGGCCCGCAACCGGTCCGTCGACGGCGCCGGCCGGGATGGAGGGCGGCGGCTGGTCCGCGGGATCCTCGCGCCGGTGGCCGCGCTCGCGTCCGTGACGGGCGCCGGGGTCGCCGTGGCGGCCGGGCCGCTGGCCGGGCTCACCGGCGTGCCGGGCGGCGTCTGGGTCGTGCTGGCCGCCGCCCTGCCGTTCGTCGCCGTCTCGGATGTGCTGATCTGCGCCACCCGCGGCCTCGGCACCATGCGGCCGACGCTGCTGCTCGCCGGGGCCGTCCAGCCGCTCGGGCAGCTCGCCCTCGTCACCGCGGCCGTGCTCGCCGGGGCCCCGCCGCCGGTGCTGGCCGCCGCCTGGGCGCTTCCCTCCGTGGCCGGCGCGGTGCTGGCCGCCGTGCGGCTGCGCGGGCTCGGGCCGTACGACGTGGGGGAGGTGGGCGCCTTCTGGCGGCACACCGCCCCGCGGTCGGCCGCGGCGGCCGTGCAGTCGGTGTTCCAGCGGCTCGACGTGGTGATCGTCGCACTGCTCGCGGGTCCCGCCGCCGCGGCCGTCTACACGGCGGCGACCCGGTTCAAGGTGCTGGGGCAACTCGCCGGGCAAGGGCTCGCCCAGGCCGCGCAGGCACGGCTGGTGAGGGCCCTGGCCGAGGGCGACCTGGACGGCGCCCGCGCGCTGTATCGGACCACCACCAGGTGGCTGGTCGTGCTCACCTGGCCGCTCTGGCTGGGCTACGCGGCGCTCGCGCCGTGGCTGCTCCCGATGTTCGGGCCCGCCTACGCCGGCGGCGGCGCGATCGCGCTCGTCCTTTCCGCCACGATGATGGTCGCGACCGCCTGCGGCATGGTCGACGTCGTGCTCGTCGCGGGCGGGCGCACGGCGGCCAGCCTGGCCAACGTGACGACGGCCGTCGCCGTGACGATCGCCCTCGACGTGCTGCTGGTCCCCGCGTACGGCGCGCTGGGGGCGGTGCTCGGCTGGTCGGGCGGCGTGCTCGTGAAGAACCTGCTGCCCGCCGTACAGGTCCACCGCCGCTACGGCCTGCGCCCCTTCGGTGGAGGCCGCTCGGTCGAGGCCGCGAGGGTGGCCGGCGGTGCGGGGGCGGCTGGGGCTGCGAGGGCGGCCTCGTGACCGCGGAACCGCCCGTGCTGGTCACCGGCCTGCCGCGCAGCGGCACGAGCTGGGTGGGCCGGATGCTCACGGCGAGCGGGCGGCTGGTCTACGTCAACGAGCCGCTGAACCCGCAGCGCCCGCCGGGCCGCTCCCCCGGCGTGCTCGACGCGTCGGTGACCCATCGCTTCCAGTACATCTGCCCCGACAACGAGACGCCCTGGCTGGCGGCGTTCTCCCGTACGGTCGCGCTGCGCTACAACTGGCGGGCCGAGATCCGCCGCAACCACGGGCCCGGCGACCTCGCGCGGATGGCCAAGTACGGCACGGCGTTCGCCACGGGCCGCCTGCTGGCCAGGCGGGCGCTGCTCGACGATCCCTTCGCGCTCCTGTCCGCCGAGTGGTTCGCCCGCCGCCTCGGGTGCCGGGTGGTTGTCGTGGTCCGCGACCCCGTGTCGTTCGCCGGGAGCTGGCGGCGGCTCGGCTGGAGGGTGGACGTGCGCGAACTGCTCGACCAGCCCCTCCTGCTGCGCGACCACCCGTACGTGGCCGAGCTCGGAGCGCTCGCCGGGAACCGGGACGTGGCCACAGGAGCGGCGGTGTTGTGGAAGGTCGCACGACGGGTCACCGACACGGTTGCCCGGCGCGCCGCCGGCATCAGGGTCGTGCGGTATGAGGATCTGTGTGCCGCGCCCCTCGACGGCTTCCGCGACCTGTACGACTGGTGCGGCCTGCCCTGGACCCACCGCGCCGCCCGCCGGATAACCGCCGCCTGCACGTCCTCCCGCTTCGAGACCCGCCCCGCCTTCGCCTGGACCGGCCTGTCCCGTACGGCCTACCGGCCGATGGACTCCCGGCGGGCGCTCGCCGTGGTCTCCCTCCCCCACGAGGACGCCGCCCGCATACGGGCCCTGGCATACGACTGATGTGGTGTCGCCGGAGGAGGTGTTCGGGAAATACCATCACTCCGCCGACGGCGGAGGTACGCTATTTTCCGAACGATGTGGAGGACTGGAGAGCAGATGGACTCGAGGGCGCAGCCTCAGAACGAGACTGAAGTCCTGACGGCCGGGATCGCGGTGCTGAAAGACCGGTTGCCGACCGGGTGGGACGTCCGGGCGCGCAGCCACGGCAGCGTTCCCGATGCCGGCTTCGACGCGCTCTGGGAGGTGACAGCACCAGATGGAAGCACGGTCGTGCTGGTGGTGGAGGCCAAACGCCTGGTGGAAAGGCGCGACACCGCCGCACTGCTTCAGCAACTGAGCATCTCTACAGGAGCTATCCCAGGCAGCCGTGGGGTTGTCGTGTCCAGATATCTGTCACCGCCGGTACGTGAGCGGCTCTCCAGTGCCGGCCTGTCCTACATCGACGCGACAGGCAACATACATGTGAGTGCGCCGCGGCCTGGACTTTACATAGCGGACCGAGGGGCTGACCGCGACCCGTGGCGCGGTCCTGGCAGACCGCGCGGAACGCTGAAGGGCGCTCCCGCCGCCAAGGTCGTACGTGCACTGCTGGACCATGACAAATCGTGGGCGATCCGCGAATTGGTCGAGGTCGCGGGCGTTTCCACGGGGTCGACCTACCGGGTGATCGAGTTCCTCGAGGCAGAGGACCTCGCAAGGCGAAACGATTCGGGCGCTGTCATCGTGCCCGACTGGGTTGCACTTCTGAGGCGATGGAGCGAGGACTACGGGTTTGTGCGGAACAGCCGCGTCACCCGCTGGATAGCACCGAGAGGTCTGTCGAACCTCCTGCAGCGGGCGGCGGGAAGCCCTGTTCGCTACGCCGTAACCGGAACCTTGGCCGCCGCTACATGGGCCCCCTACGCCCCCGCCCGCTCGGCGATGATCTACACATCGGACGCCGAGCGATCCGCACAGCTTTGGGATCTCCGTCCTGCCGATGCCGGGGCGAATGTCATGGTGGGCGAGCCCGAGATCGACGTCGTCTTCGCTCGCGGCCTTGCCGACGCCTCCGGGCTGATGATCGCAGCGCCATCCCAGGTGGCCGTTGATCTCATGACAGGTCCTGGGCGCAGTCCTGCCGAAGCCGAAGAACTCATCGAATGGATGACGCGCAATGAATCCTCCTGGCGTAGATAGAGGCGACCTCCTCGTTCGATCTCGCTCCGCGCTTCTCGATGCTCTGTCCGCTCTGGACGCACATCGCGACGCCGTGATCGTGATCGGCGCGCAGGCCATCTATCTGCACACCGCGCGAAGTCCCGTTGCGCTGGCCGAGACGACGAAAGACAGCGATCTCGCGCTCGATCCGAGGGTGCTGGAGGACGAGCCCCTTCTGGAGCAGTCCATGAGCCGTGCGGGGTTCTACCGCGACCCCATCGATGGACAGCCTGGCGCATGGCTGAACTCTGAGGGCATTCCTGTCGATCTGATGGTGCCCGAAGCTCTCGCAGGGCCCGGCGCGAAGAACACACGAGGAGCACGCATCCCCCCGCATGATCGGCGTGCTACCCGGCGTGCTCGAGGTCTCGAAGCCGCCGTCATCGACAACATGGTCATGGACGTCACCGCGCTCGCCCCGGACGATCACCGGACGTATCGGGTCAGGGTCGCTGGGCCTGCGGCCTTACTCGTGGCCAAGCTTCACAAGATTTCCGAACGCGTGTCCGTGCCTCACCGGCTCAACGATAAGGACGCACATGACATATACCGCGTCTTAATCGACACCGACACCTCCCGACTGGCTGCCGCCTTCAACGTCCTACTCAGCGACCCCATCAGCAGCGAGATCACTGACCAAGCCGTCGAATACCTGGCTGCGCTGTTCGCACCGGGGCCCGACGCACTCGGCGCGAGGATGGCGGGACGCGCAGAAGAGGGCATCGGTGAACCTGAAACTGTTGCCTTGGCGACGTCCCTCCTCGCCGCCGATCTCGCGCAGGCCCTGCAGCCCGGCTGAAGCACACCGACCGCGTCTCCCCGAGGAGCCGACCTACATCCGGGCCGGGTTTCTATCTCGGTGACACTGGTTCTGCTCTCTGAGAAGCGGCACCTCAGGCAGCGTATTGGCCTCCACCAGCAAGTCTTGTATGCGGTGCAGGTACAGACGTATGCCCCGATCGGGCAACCACCGATCGTGAAGCGGCATCGAGCTAGCCGAGGGTGGTGTCGCCGAGGGAGGCGAGGAGGGTGCGCAGGGCGGCGGCGAGGTGGTCGCGCTCCCGGGGGTCCAGCGACGCCAGCAGGCGCGCCTCGTTCGCGACGTGCGGCTCCAGCACCTCGTCCACGAGCGCGAGACCGCGGTCGGTGAGCCTCACCCGGATCGACCGCCGGTCGCCGGAGTCGGGGATCCGTTCGACCAGTCCTCTGGCCGCCATGCGGTCGATGCGGTTGGTGATCGCGCCGGAGGTCACCATCGCCGCCCTGTTCAACGCTCCCGCCGTCAGCTCGTACGGTGGGCCGGACCGACGCAGTGTGGCCAGGACGTCGAACTCCCAGCGCTCCAGGCCGTACGCGGCGAAGAACTCCTTCAGCTCCCGGTCGAGCAGCCGCGACAGCCGACTGATCCGGCCCATGATCCCCATCGGCCATACGTCCAGGTCGGGCCGTTCCCGCGCCCACTGCGTCATCAGCAGATCGACGGCATCGTCCACGGCGACCCCTCAAGGCTAAGTATCTCAACGTTGACTAGTTTGACGTCTATGTGAGTCTCATGCTGTTATTTCAACGTTGAGATTATCAACGAGGAGCAATCTTCATGAGCAAGTTCGCCGCATCCCGGTCCGGTTCTGCCGGAACGCTGGCCCTCACCGCGCTCACGCCGCTCGCCTGGGGCTCGACGTACGCCGTGACCACGGAGTTCCTGCCGCCCGACCGCCCGATGTTCACCGCGGTGATGAGAGCGCTGCCCGCCGGGCTGGCATTGCTGGTCATCGGCCGCGTGCTCCCGCGCGGCGTGTGGATCTGGCGGGCCGCGGTGCTCGGCGTGTTGAACATCGGGGCGTTCTTCCCGTTGCTGTTCCTGGCGGCGTACCGGCTGCCCGGTGGCGTCGCGGCGGTGCTCGGCGCGGTCGGGCCGCTGTTCGCGCTCGTCTTCGCCGCCCTGTTGCTCGCCGAGCGTCCGACCCTGCGCAAGGTGCTCGCCGGACTTCTCGGACTGCTCGGGGTCGGGTTGGTCGTCCTGCGCGCCGAGGCACGGCTCGACATGGTCGGCGTGCTCGCCGGGCTCGCCGGGGCCGCGTCCATGTCCGCCGGGACCGTGCTGACCAAGCGCTGGGGCCGCCCCGAGGGGGTCGGAGCCCTCGCCCTCACCGGATGGCAACTCACCGCAGGCGGGCTGCTGCTCGTCCCGGTCGCCCTGCTCGTCGAGGGCGCGCCGCCGGCGCTCAGCGGCGAGAACCTGCTCGGCTACGTCTACCTGGGTATCGTCGGCACCGCACTGGGCTACTGGATCTGGTTCCGCGGGATCTCCCGGCTCCCCGCGACGTCCGTCGCCTTCCTCGCGCTGCTGAGCCCGGTCTCCGCGGCCGTCATCGGCTGGGCGGCGCTCGGTCAGGCACTCAGCGCGGTTCAGCTGCTCGGCATGGTCCTCGCCCTCGGCGGCACCCTCCTCGGTCAGGCCCCGGCCGGGCCCTCCCGGCGCGCCACGGCCCCGCCCGAGCCCGTACGGCCCGCAGCCCGGACGGCCTGCCCGTCCCGCTGACACGGACGAGCCCCATACGCGGAGCGACGAGCGTGACGTGGGAGGATTTTCCCGGCCGTGCCATGCGCGAACCGTGCCATGCGCGAACCGTGCCATGCGCGAACCAGGACGACCGGAGGACGAGCGCGATGCGCGACGAGAAGATCAGCGATTTCCTGTCCCGCCTCGCCGATCGGGTGCCCGCGCCGGGCGGAGGCGCCACCGCGGCCCTGCACGCCGCGCAGGCCGCGGCCCTGCTGGGCATGGTCGCGCGCTACACCACCGGCGAGAAGTACGCCGAGCACGCGGCCGTGATCGAACGGATCACCGGCGAGACCGACGAACTGCGGTCGAGCGCCCTGCGCCTGGCCGAGGACGACGCGGCGGCGTTCACGACGGTGACCGAGGCGTACAAGCTGCCCAAGGACACCGACGAGGCGAAGGCGGCCCGCTCGGCCGCCATCGCCGAGGCGCTGGTAGGGGCGGGCAAAGTCCCTGCCGAGGTGGTCGCCGTCGCGAGGAAGGTCGTCGGCATCGCCGAGGAACTGCTGCCCATCGGCAACCGCAACGTCGTCTCCGACATCGCCGCCGCCACCGAGGCCGCGCGGGCCGCGGCGACCACCGCCCGGGTGAACATCGAGATCAACCTCGGGGGGATCAAGGACGAGCGGGCCCGCGCCGAACTGGCCGCCGAGGCGGCCGGGGTGGACGAGGTCGCCGCGCGGGCCGAACGGGTCACCGCCGCCGTCCGTGAGGAGATCGCGAAGTGAGCGCCCGGGTTCTGTCCGGCAAGGAGCTCGCGGCGTCGATCCGGGCCGAGGCCGCCGAGCGGGCCGCCGCGCTCACCGCGGCCGGCACGCCGCCGAAGCTCGCGGTCGTCGTCGCCACGGCGGACGAGTCCAGCGCCTGGTACGTCCGCTCGATCGCCCGCGCCGCCGAGAAGGCCGGCATCACCTGCGACATCGTCGATCTCGGCGCGGACGCCGCCCCCAGCCTGATCCGCGACAGGCTGACGGCGCTGAGCGACGACGACACCGTGCACGGGATCATCCTCCAGACCCCGCTGCCGCAGGGAGCGAAGCTGGAGGACCTGGCCGGCGCGATCGCGTTCGAGAAGGACGTCGACGGCGCCAACCCGCTGTCGCTGGGCCGCCTGGCCGCGGGCCTGCCCGCCTTCGCTCCGGCGACCGCCGAGGCCGTCGTGGCGATCCTCGACCACCACGAAGTCGACCTGGTCGGCAGCCACGTCGCCGTGGTCGGCCGGTCCACCGTGGTCGGCAAGCCCGCCGCCCATCTCCTGCTGGACAGGAACGCCACCGTGACGGTCTGCCACTCCCGTACGCGGGAGCTGGCCGCCGTCACCTCCGCGGCCGACGTGGTCGTGGCCGCGGTCGGCCGCGCCGGGCTGATCACGGCCGAGCACGTGCGGGCCGGGGCGGTGGTCGTGGACGTCGGCACCAACCCCACCGAGGACGGCGGCCTGGTCGGCGACGTCGACGCGCTCGCGGTCGCGGACAAGGCCGGGGCGCTCACGCCCGTGCCCGGCGGGGTCGGCCCGGTCACCACCGCGCTGCTGCTGCGGCACACCGTGAACGCCGCCGTGCAGGCCGCCGGCCGCGGCTGAGCGCGCGCCCTGCCCCGGCCCCCGCGCCGTCAGAGCGCCTCGTCCGGCACACCGGCCGGAACAACGGGTGGGGCTGAGCTCGACGGGGTGCGCGCCACCACCGCAGCCTTCCAGGCCACGGTCACCAGCAGCGGCACCAGCAGCGCCAGCGTCCAGGTCAGCCCGAGCGCCTGTGCGACGCGGCCGACGAGCGCCGGAGCGAGCAGCATGGCGGAGTACGTCATGGTGGTGAGCCGGGCGACCGCGGCGGTCGCTCCCGTGCCGCCCTCCTCCGTGCCCGCGTGCCCGGCCGCACTGAAGATCAGCGGCAGCGGTGTCGCCAGCCCGAGACCGGCGAGGGCGAACCCGGCGACCGCGAGGATCGGCGTGGGAGCCACGACCACCGCCGTCAGGCCGGCGGCCGCCAGCGCGGTGCCGCTCCGCACCAGGACGCGTGCCGGGTGCCGGGCGGACAGCCGGTCGCCTACCAGCCGTCCGGCCGTCTGGCAGGCGGTGAAGGCGACGAGGCCCAGCGAGGCCACGCCCAGCGAGGCGCCACGGTCCTCGTGCAGGAACACCCCGCTCCAGGTGATGACGGCCCCCTCGCAGGCCAGCACCGCCGCGCCCATCGCGCCGAGGAGCAGGACGCGGCGTGTCCAGCCGGCCCGCCATCCTCGCCGTCCGGCGCCGTCGTCCGTACGCGCGGGCGAGGGCCCCGCGGAAGGCTCCTCGGCCGGCAGCCCCCTGCCCACCACCAGGACGACGGCCATGACGACCGCTCCCAGGATCAGGTAGTGCGTGGTGAGGGACATGCCCGCCTGCGCCGCGGCCCCACCGGTGAGCGACCCGGCCACGGAGCCGATGCTCCACGCCGCGTGGCAGCCGTTCATGATGGGACGGTGCGCCGCCCGTTCGACCATCACCGCCTGCGCGTTCATCGCCGTGTCGAGCAGCCCGTTCGCGGCGCCGACGAGGAGCATGGCCGCGGCCAGGTGGACCGGCCCGCCGGCGAGGCCCACCCCGAGCAGGGCGAGGGGAAGCGCGACCGCGGCGATCCGCACGACCCACGCGCCGCCGATCCGCGCCGCGAGGCGCCCGGCGACCTGCGTGGCGGCGAGCGCGGCCACGCCGACCAGGGCGGTCAGGAGCCCGAGCAGTCCAGCCGTCAGATGGTGATCCATCTTCAGCGAAGGCGTGCGGACCGCGAACGCGGCGATCAGGGCGCCGTTCACGGCGAACACCACCGTCAGCGCCGCGCGTGCCCGTCGCACAACTCTCGCCTCCCGGCCCTCTCGTCGTCGCTCCTGACCGGCTTCCCGGGCCACCTCGGACATGCGTCCCGCCTTCCCCGTGCGGCGCCTCCCGACGGGCGCCTCCCGGAAGGACGACGGCGCCGCGGCGGATTTTCGACATCCGCCCGGGACCGGATGTCGATTTCGGAGACGCACCGCGTCGTAGAGGAGAGCGGCCGCGCAGGGCGGCCGCCGCGTCCCGGAGGAGAGGACCGATGAAATACCTGCTGTTGATCTGTGCCGAGGAGTCGGTCGAAGTCAGCCCCGAGCAGGCCGACCCCGAGCCGTGGATCGAGGAGACGGAGCGCCGCGGAGTGCGCCTCGACGGGCATCGCCTGTGCCCCGTCAGCGACGCCACGACGGTGCGAGCCGGGCTGGTGACCCAAGGGCCGTTCGCCGAGACCAAGGAGCAGATCGCCGGATTCGACATCATCGAGTGCGCCGACCTGGACGAGGCCATCGAGATCGCCTTGAAGCATCCCGTGGCGTCGTTCGGCTCGATCGAGGTGAGGCCGTTCTGGCCGGAATGAGCGGCGCCGACGTCACCCGGGTCGTCGAGGAGGCGTTCCGAGAGGAGTGGGGCCGCGTCGTCGCCACGCTCATCCGGCTGACCGGCGACTGGGACCTGGCAGAGGAGTGCGCCCAGGACGCCTTCGCCCAGGCACTCGCCCGCTGGCCCCGGGACGGCGTTCCGCGCCGTCCCGGGGCGTGGCTCACCACCGCGGCCCGCAACCGGGCGCTCGACCGGCTCCGTCGCGGCACGACCGAGGCGGCGCGGCTCCGCTCGGTCGCGGCCATGCCGGCCGGCCCCGATCCGGAGCCGGTGGAGGAGGATCACGTGCCCGACGACCGGTTGCGCCTGATGTTCACCTGCTGTCACCCGGCCCTGCCGCTGGAGGCGCAGGTCGCCCTCACCCTCCGTACGCTCGCGGGGCTGACCACGGCCGAGATCGCCGCGGCGTTCATGGTGCCGGAGACGACCATGGCGCAGCGGCTGGTCAGGGCCAAGCGGAAGATCCGCAACGCCGGCATCCCCTACCGGGTGCCGCCCGCGCGCCTGCTGGCGGAGCGGACGGCAGGGGTGCTCGGCGTGCTGTACGTCCTGTTCACCGAGGGATACTCGGCCAGCGGCGGGCCGAGCCCCGCCCGGCCGGAACTGACCGCCGAGGCCATCCGGCTGGCCCGGGTGCTCGCCGGGCTCATGCCGGGCGAGCCCGAGGCGCAGGGCCTTCTCGCGCTGATGCTGCTGCAGGACTCGCGGCGCGCGGCCCGGTTCGACGCGGCGGGCGACATCGTCACCCTGGAGTTCCAGGACCGCGCGAAGTGGGACCACGACGAGATCGAGGAAGGACTGCGGCTGCTGGACGACGCGCTGGCGTGCCGCCGCCCCGGGCCCTACCAGGTGCAGGCGGCCATCGCCGCCTGTCACGCCACCGCCCTCGACCCGGACGACACCGACTGGCCGCAGATCGCCGGGCTGTACGCACGGCTCGCACAGCTGGCGCCGTCTCCGGTGGTCGAGCTGAACCGGGCGGTGGCCGTGGCGATGGCCGACGGCCCCCTCGCCGGTCTGCGGCTGGTCGACGAACTGCGGGCCGGCGGCGCGCTGGCCGGGCACCACCTGCTCGCCGCGACCCGTGCCGACCTGCTGCGCCGGCTGGGCCGTACGGCGGACGCGGCGCAGGCCTACGAGGAGGCCCTGGCACTCGCACCCACCGACGCGGAACGCCGCTACCTCGCCCGCAGGCGTGACGAGACCGACGGAACCTGATCGGTTGAGCGGTCGAGCGGCCCCTGCCGGCCAGGAGTGGTCGGCCGGCGGCGATTACAAGGCAGGCGCCGGAAGGTCCAGTCATCGTAAAGTGAAGGTGCCTCGTCGAGTTGCTCCAGAGACAGGGACGATAACCAATCGGTCCACCGGAAGGCGATTCATGTCGATGCCGCACCGAAACCGCAAGTGGATCTGGGTGGGACGGCTGATTTTCGGCCTCATCGTCATCGGGCTCGTGGCGTACTTCTCCGCGGCCGGGCTCGACAAGGCCGACAAACTCGCCAGCGTCCTCGGTTTCCTTCTGGCGCTTGCCGCTCTGGTCGTGCCACACCTGTTGTCCGTCTCCTCCGGCGATGGCGGACGAGGCTCGACGTCATCCGCGGGGAATGCCTCGCACGGTCAGATCGACGCGCGTCACGCCCAAGGAGTGCAGATCAACCAGTCCGGCGGCAACACGCAGCACAACAACTTCGCGTCGTGATGCGTGAGCAGCACGAGGGGGACATCGGCGAGACCGCGTCCGGAACCCCTCCGGAGGGCGGCCCCGGAGTGGACGCCCGTGACGCCCGCGGCCTGCAGGTCAACCAGGGCTCGGGAAACTCGCAGGTCAACAACTTCGGGCAGCCGTCGCTGAAGGACGACCTTCGCAATCTGAGCGTGCGCGATATCGAGAGCGCGTTCGACGAGTTCTGCAAGCGGGATCGCGGCAGACAGCTCTGGCTGTTGTCGGAGTATCCGAGATCGGACGAGCTCCTCAACCTCATCTGCACGCGAGCCGGCTATGAGGAGTGCGCCGACCTCCTCTACGGCATGGCGGCCGATCGCCTGATGCAACGACTCGAGCAACTCGAGCAGGAGCACAGGACCGAGGTTCTGAAACAGCTGGCCACGCGCTTGGCGGCCGACACCAGGGGAGCCCCCGCCCGTGTCAGGGAGTACGCCGCGGCCAGTCGCGGCCCGACCGCCAAGATGTTGCTCTACATGACGCGGTTGCACCCCGGCCCCGAGCGAGGCCGCACCACGACCGCCGTCAGGTTGCTTCCCGGCCCGGACTTCATCCTGGAGCTACGGGACGACGCCGCCGCGGCCCTCCTGGAGTCGCTTCTGTTCCGTTACGGGCCCGCGGATCCGCGTGGAGAAAGACATCTCATCGCGAGCCTGACCCAAGAGGCCCCCCGATTGCTCGAGCGGTTGGTGGCACTGGACGCGGAACGAGCGACGGCGAGACTGATCCCGCTCGACGCCGCCATGATCGCGGCATGCCTCAGGCACATTCGGATGACGTTCGCCCGGCGGATACTGCACACGGTGTCGGTCGACTACGCGGACAAATACGGGGAGATACTCGAAAAGCTACCTCGGCCGATGGCGTCGGCCCTGCTCCGCGAGATGTCGGCGACGGCGAAATCCCGGGCGAGAGCGGTCGACGGCTGGACGACGGGCTGGCCGTGGCTCGACGGGTTCCTGACTCTGCTCACGTATGCGGCTCCGATTGTGACCCGGCTCGCGGACAGGGGCGGCCGGCGTCTTCCCGCTACGGAAATCCGGCACGAGGTCCACGAGATCTGGCGAGCGGCTACCTCGCACGCCGTGAAGGATGGTGACTACTACCGCAAGCAGCGCAACCAGCTCGCCCTGTCGACGGTCGTACTCCTGCTGTCCCTGGTGGTCGCGATCGCTCTCCACTGAGCCCCGCACGGCCGTCTGTCGTTCCCACGCGACGGACGCGGCCGCCGGGGCAGGGAAGATCTGCCGTTCACGGGGTGGCCATGGCGGCGTCATGCCGTGGACGGAAGATCGGTTTCGGGATTGTCTACCTTCAGGCCCGTTATTGCTTGGAGGTACAAAATGCGCAAATTTGCGCACATTGTCGCCGTGGCAGCGGTCGTCGCCGCGGGCTCGGTGGCCGTCCGCGGGACGGCATGGGCCGAGGCGCCCCCCGGTGACAGGCCGGCCGAACCGCCCGGCTACCAGACCACCGTCCCCGGCGATTCGGTCGAGGCGGCCCGCACCGACCGTGTGATCGCCCCCGGCATCGTGCTGACGTCGTTCGACACCTTCGGCCGTACGGGCTGGACCCGCACGCACGTGCTCAACGCCGACCTGGCGGACGACCGGGTGGACGTGGGCATGGTCGGCGGCGCGCTGACCGAGACGCGGGCGCTGTCGAAGTCGGCGGACGCCGCGGGAGCCGTGGCCGCGGTCAACGGGGACTACTACGACATCAACCAGACCAACGCGGTCATCGGCCCCGAAGTCAGGGACGGCCAGGTGCGCAAGGCGACCACCCAGCCAGCCACGGTCGCCTCGGTGGGCGAGGACAAGATCGCCCGGCTCGCGAGCGCACTGCTGGAGAGCACGGTGGCGGTGGGCGGCGCGGACCATCCGGTCGCCTCGCTCAACTCGGCGTCCCTGCCCGCGAACGCCGTCTCGGTCTTCACCGACCAGTGGGGGCCGGGCCTGCGCACGCTGATCGGCCACGGCACGCCCGTCACCGAGCTCGTCGTCTCCGGCGGCGTCGTCACGGCGGTGAACGACACGGTCAGCACGACCCCGGTGCCCGCTGGTGGCCTGGTGGTCGTGGGCGTGGGGAGCGCGGCGGCCCCGCTCGCCACCGCCAAGGCCGGCGACCCGGTGACGCTCACCACCGGCCTGCGCACCGACTCCCCCGCGAAGCTGCGCACCGCGCTGGGCAGCGGAGCGGTCCTCGTGCGGGACGGCCAGGCCGTCGACTTCCCGCCCTCGACGGGCAACGACGCGCCGAAGCCGCGTACGGCAATCGGCTGGCGCGACGGCGGCAGGCGGCTCCTGCTCGTGACGATCGACGGCTCGGCCAACTTCTCGGCCGGTCTGAGCTTCGACGAGACGGCCAAGCTCCTCGTGCGGCTCGGCGCCGACGAGGCGTTCATGCTCGACGGCGGCGGCTCGTCCGACCTCGTCGCCCGCACGCCCGGCGACGCCGGGGTGAGCGTGGTCAACACCCCGTCGGACGGCGGTGAACGGCCCATCCCGAGCGGAGTCGGGCTGTTCGCCGCGAAGGGATCGGGAGCACTCAAGGGCATCGCGGTGCGGACCAGCGCGCCGCGCGTCTTCCCCGGGCTCACCCTCGGCGTCTCCGCCGCCGGGTACGACGAGTCCTACGCCCCGGTCGCCCTCGACGGCGGCAAGAACGACAAGGGCGGCAAAGACGGCGCGGTCCGCTGGGACGCCGGGAAGCTCGGCACGGTGCGCGACGGCGTCCTGCACGCCGAGCGTTCCGGGGAGGGCGAGATCGAGGCCCGCTCGGGGCGGGCGCACGGCGCGGCGGACGTCCGCGTGCTCGGTTCCCTGTCCACCGTCGCGTTCACCGCCACGAGCCTGACCCTGGACACCGGCGGCTCGGCCGTCGTGGGGGTCACCGGCACCGACGCCGACGGGTTCGACGCGCCGATCGCCGCCCGCGACGTCGACCTGGACTACGACACGGCCGTGGTGAAGGTGGAGCCGCGCGACGACGGATCGTTCGCGGTCACCGGGCTGGAGGCGGCCGACGGCCGCGGTGCCGTGATCACCGCGACCGTCCAGGGCAAGGTCGCGCACCTGCCCGTCGCCGTCGGGCTGAAGCGCGGCTCGCTGGCCGAGTTCGACGGCGGCGAGCCCTGGGGCGTCTCGACCGCCAAGGCCACCGCGTCGGTGGCGGCCGTCGACGCCGCGGACCGCCCCGGCGCGGCGGCCGGCAACCAGGCCCTCGCGCTCACCTACGACTTCACCGGCACCTCCGGCACCTCGGCGGCGTACGCGGTGGCCAAGCCCGGGCCGCTGACCCTGCCGACCGGCACCAGGCGGCTCGGCCTGTGGGTGTACGGCGACGGCCGCGGGCACTGGCTGCGGGCCACGCTGCGGTCGCAGGGCACGACGAACGTCCCCTTCACCTTCGCCACCGTCGTCGACTGGACCGGGTGGAAGTGGGTCGAAGGCGCCCTGCCCACCGGCTTCACCGAGCCGATCACGCTGCTCAACGTGTACGTGGTGGAGACCTCCAACCTCGCCAAGGACGCGGGACAGCTCAGGTTCGACGGGCTCACCGCGCTGGTCGGGCAGGATCTCGCCACCGGCGACACCCGGACCCCCGATCCGTTCGTCCTGGAGCAGGCCGACATCGACCGTTCGCGCTGGCGGTTCGCGATCATGTCCGATCTGCACGTGGGCGCGGCCGGGGGCACGACGTCGTTCGCGGCGCAGCAGGCGGCCGCCGCGCTGAAGCAGGCCGTCGCGGCGAAGCCCGACTTCATCGTGATCAACGGCGACTTCGTGGACAACAACACGCCGGCCGACTTCGCGCTCGCCGAGGAGATCCTCAAGGCCAACGTGCCGGCGGACCTGCCGGTCTACTGGACGCCGGGCAACCACGAGTCCGGGGCCACGGCGACGGGGACCCTGGACGGCTTCCTCGCCACCGGGCGGCCGGCCCACCAGGTGTTCGACCACAAGGGCACCCGATTCGTCCTGCTCAACACCACGCTGGGCGGGCTGCGGACGTCCGACTGGTCGCAGGTGCCTGAGCTGCGGCAGGACCTGGAGGCCGCGGCGAAGGACAGGTCCGTGAAGTCCGTCGCGGTCGCCTTCCACCACCCCCTCCGCGACCCCTCGGGGGCGGGCGCGTCCCAGTTCTCCGACCAGCGGGAGGCGGACCTCGTCGAGAAGTGGCTCGCCGACTGGCGGGAGTCGTCGGGCAAGCCGGTCGCGTTGTTCACCGGCCACGCCCACACCGCCGCCGCCACCAGGTCAGACGGCGTGCTGGAGGTCACCACGCCGCCGGTGGGCAAGACGCCCTACAGCTCCCCGGACAAGGGCGGGTTCTTCGGGTGGGACCTCGTCGGCGTCGATCCCCGGCCCGGCGAGGTCGAGGCGGGCCGTCCCAGCCCGCAGACCCGCGACTGGGTCGTGGCGCGGACGAACCCGCTGATCGACAAGATCTCCCTGTCGGCACCCGGCACGCTCACCCCGGGCGCCTCGGCGGAGGTCTCGGCGACGGGCACCACCAGCGGCGCGAACCTGACGTTCCCGCTGGCGTATCCGGCCAGCGTGACGTGGAGCGGCGACCGCGCCCTCGCGGTGGCCGAGTCGGCCGCGGACGCGAAGAAGGCGGCACACCGCCACGGCGTCGTCGCGGTGCTCGACCTGTCCACGCACACGCTGACCGGCGTACGGCCCGGCCAGGCCACCCTCACGGTCACGTCGGGAGGGCAGACCGCCTCGGCCACGATCACCGTGGCCCAGTAGACCCATGTTCAGTAGGCCAATGGTTCAGTAGGGCCACGGTTCAGTAGGCCAATGGTTCAGTAGGGCCACGGTTCAGTAGGCCAATGGTTCAGTAGGCCAATGGTTCAGCAGGCCAATGGTTCAGCAGGCCCGATGAGAGCGGCGGGCCGGTCTCCCTCACCGAGGGCGGCCGGCCCGCCGTTCCGTATCCGCGTCGCGGCCGCGACAGCCGTACCGGCGATCCGCGGCGACGGCCACGGCTCGCCCATCCGCTACATTTCGCTCTGCTGCCGCAAGAACGGACTCCCCATGAACATCGTCCTGTGGGTCATCGCCGGCCTGCTCACCCTCGCCTTCCTCGTCGCCGGGGTGATGAAACTCGCCCAGCCGAAGGACAGGCTGGCCGTGTCCGGCATGGCCTGGACCGAGGACTTCTCCGCGGGCGCGGTCAAGGGCCTCGGCGCTCTCGAGGTGCTGATCGCCTTCGGCCTCGTCCTGCCCGCCGTCACGGGCATCGCCCCGGTGCTGACGCCGCTCGCCGCGCTCGGCATCGCCCTGCTCATGGCCGGAGCGGCCGTCGTCCACGCCCGCCGCGCGGAATCCCCGGTCATCGTCGTCAACCTGGTGCTCCTGGTGCTGGCCGCCGTGGTCGCCTGGGGCCGCTTCGGCCCGTACGCCTTCTGACCCCTGCTTCCCCACCCCTGCTTCGCGACCGGAAAGCCCTGCGCAGCAGGGCACCCGACAGGAGGCGGAGGGCGAAGGGGAGGTCGTCGACCAGGTAGCGGCGGGCGAGCCGCTGGGGCTCGCTGATCAGGCGGAACAGCCATTCGAGCCCGTGGTCGCCCATCCAGCCCGGGGCCCGGCGCACCGAACCGGCGGCGAACGCGATGGCCGCGCCGCACCCCACGAACCAGGCGCCCGGCAGGTCGGCCCGCAGCTCCGCGACGAGCCGGTCCTGCCGGGGGAACCCGAGACCCACGAAGACCAGGGACGGCCGCGCGGCGACGAGCCGCCCCCGCACCTCCGCCAGCGCCGCCGCGCTGGTCTCGAACCCGTACGGCGGAGCGTGGACGCCCGCCACGACCAGACCCGGATGCCGCCCGCACAGCGCGTCCCGCGCCGCCTCGGCGACGCCTGGCGGTCCCCCGATCAGGTAGACGGGCAGGCCGCGGGCCGCGGCGGCCCCGGTCAGCGACCAGATCAGGTCGGCTCCCGTCACCCGTTCCGGCAGCGGACGCCCGAGCAGGCGCGACGCCCAGACCAGCGGCATACCGTCGGCCACGGCGAGTTCGGCCGCGTCGATCAGCGCGCGCAGAGCGGGGTCGCGGGCGGCGGCACGGCAGATGTCCACGTTCGGCGTGACGACGTGGCCACCCGTGCCGCGCTCGAGCGCGCTCATCACCCGCGCGACCACCTGTGCCTCGGTGAGCGGGTCGAGCAGCACTCCGCCCACGCGAACCCTGTCCCTCTGAACCCTGTCCCCATGAACCCTGTCCCCATGAACCCTGTCCACACGGACCCCGGCGCCCCATGCCCGGACGGCCTCGGACCACTGCCGCACCGGCGTCGCCGGGTCCACGGCCGCCGTACGCGCCGGCGCGGGCTCGGCCATCAGATGCCGTGGCCGCGACGGTGGAGGGCGTGCAGCACGGCGCGCGGGCTGACCAGCCCTCCGGCGACCGCCAGCGCCACCGCCGCCCTCGGCTCACCCGGCCGGGCGGAGAAGGCGCGCAGCGACCAGCGGGCGGCCTCGCGCCGCCGGCCGAGGGCCGCGTGGCAGAAGGCGAGCTGCCCGTAGACGCGGGCCGCGCCCCGCGGTTCCGCCGCCAGCCCGGGATGCCGGGCGAGCATCCACTCCAGCCCCGCGATCCGGTCGGCCCAGCGCCCCATGTAGTGCGAAGAGCCCCAGCGCACCCGCACGAGCGGCCGATCGACGTGGACGATCGGATGCCGCCAGGCGGCCCGCAGCGCGAGGTCCCAGTCCTCGTTCTGACCGGACGGCGCGCTCTCGTCCACCCATGTCCAGCCCCGGCGGAACAGGAAGGTCGAGGAGTGCACCATCATCATGCGCGAGCGGGTGAGGTGCCGATGGGTCACCCGGCCGGTGCCGGCCAGCCGCGGCACCCTGCGGTCGCCGTACTCGACCTCGACGGCGCAACTCGCGAAGCCGGCGTCGGGCTCCTCCACCAGCGCGGCGACTTGGGCGGCCAGCTTGCCGGGCAGCCAGAGGTCGTCGTCGTCGCAGAAGGCGACGAAGTCCGTGCCGAGCACCGAGATCCCGGTGTTGCGCGCGCCCGGCAGGCCGGCCGCCCGCCGGTTGCCCAGCACGCGGACGCTCCGGACCGCTCCCCCCGCCTCCGATCCGGCCCTGGGACAGGTCGCGGAGCCGGAGACGCCGGACACCTGCTGGGCGACGAGGGAGGCGGACACACCGTCGGCCACGACCACCACCTCGACAGGGCCGGCGTACTCCTGAGCGAGCACCCCGGTCAGCGCGGCCCGCAGCGGGCCGGGCCGGTCGCCCCGGGTGGGGACGACCACGCCGACGGACGGCCTCATCGCCGCGCTCCCGGGCGGTAGACGAGGCGATAGCCGTAGAAGAGAAGAAGGGGGAGGGTGATCGCGGTGACCAGCCACCGCTGGGACCGGGGCAGGGGCGCCGGACGGTGGCGTATCTCGATCGGTCCCACCGAGAAACGCATCGGGTTGCCGGAGACGGTGTGCGCGACGCCGAGCAGCGCTTCGCGGTCGTCCAGGAAGGCGAGCCCGCCGGTGGGAAGTCCGAGCCGCGCGGCCAGACGTCCCAGCGTCGCGCGCGGATCCCGCACCAGGTCCTCGTGACGCACCCGGACGACCTCCACGCCCTTGCGGCGCAGCACCTCGAAGGCCAGGTTCTGGGCCAGCCAGTGGACGGCGGTGCGCGCGGGCGTCCAGCGGGTCATCGGCCGCCCGTCCTCGGGCCTGCGCACCCTGCGCCGCCACGACGCGGCCACCGCCCGCGGGTCGCGCACCACCTGCACGACCCGCATATCCATGATCGCCGCTAGGCAGTACGCCAGGGAGGCGTGCTTGCTGGAGTCGACGACGACCCGGGCGTCGGCCACCTCCGCCGCCGCCGCGTAGATGCGCGCGTACGACCGGACGTATTCGGCCAGTTCGGCCTCACGGGTCGTCAGCCCGAGAGCGAGAACGGGCACGCGGCGGGTCCGGTCGACGCGGGCGCGCAGGCCGGGCAGCCACCCCGCCTGGCTCTGCCGCCACTGTCCGAACGCGCGGGCGCCCACCTTGACCCAGAACGGGCACTGGGAGAACCGCTGCCCGCAGCCGCAGGGCTCGTCGGCGCGTACGCCGCGGTCCCACAGGTGGACGACCTCGCCGAGCGGCGCCACGCCGGGCACCTCGCCGAGGAGGCGTTCGAGCAGAGTGCTACCGCTGCGTCCGAGGCCGCCCACGAAGATCACCGGCTGAGCGTCGGCCACGTGTCCTCCACGGATGGATGCGAAACGTGACGACCCTAGCGCGGAGGGTAATCGGGCGACCCCTGATCGCCAAAGGATCTACGAGGCCGCCGCCTGCGGCGGAACGGGATCACCGGGGGCGGGGGAAGCCTCAGGAGGAGCGCAGTTCGACACAGCACTCCCCCGGGCGCGGCACCAGGACGGCCCGCACCTTGGAGGCTTCCAGGCCGGTGAGCATGCCGTCGAGGAAGGCGTGGTTGACCCCGCAGACCAGTTCGGGGGCTCGCGCCGCCAATGGATGGAACGGGCAGTTGCGCAGCCGCACACAGGTGGGAGACTCGCGGCCGGGCTCGAAGCCGTGCCGCGCGAGCAGATTTTCGAGCAGCGTGAGGGCGCGTTCCGCGCCGAGCCGGCCGGGCTTGGCCCGGGCGCGTTCCGCGGCGCCGATCTCTTCGCCGTGCCGACCGGCCACCCGGACCGCCGCCTGGCGGGCGCTTTCGCCTTCGCTCTCCGCGAGGACGGCGTCCATGAGGATGTCGGCCAGCACCTCGTGCCGGCGTTCGGGGATCGTGACGCGGATGTCGGTCTCGGTCGGTTCGTACACCTTCGGGGTGCGGCCGACCTTGCGGATGCCGCCGACCGCCTCATAGCGGGCGCGCAGCAGGCCGGCGTCGACCAGTTTGTCCAGATGGAAGGCGGCCAGCTTGCGGGAGATTCCGACCGAGGCGGCGGCCTCGTCCCGGTTCACCGGGCGGCGCGCCCTGCGGATGTAGGCGTACATCCCCTGCCGCAGCACGTCGTCCAGTGCGGCCACCGCACTGATCGCGGGATCTGTCGTCACCCTGCCACGATAACGCCCGCCAGCGCGGTCGAAAACATCATCCCCTCCCATGTACGCGTACTCCTTGACTGCCAGGCCGAATAAGACCAACATTCTTTAGCGTAAATACGTCGCACGCGGAGGTCCGGATGACCGGTGAGCTGCACGAGGCGAAACGACCGGTGAGCGCGGTGCTGGCCGGGCCGTACGGCCATCCGTTCCACCCGATGCTGGTCGCGGTGCCCATCGGAGCGTGGGTGGCGAGCATGGTCTTCGACCTGGCGTCCCGGTTCGCGCCCAATCCGGGATTCCTCGCCGAGGGCTCGAAGTGGCTGATCGCCATCGGCGTGCTCGGCGCGCTGGCCGCGGCGATGGCCGGGTTCCTCGACCTGTTCGCCATCCCGGCGGGCACCCCGGCGTTCCGCACGGGTCTGCTCCACATGGCGGTGAACCTCGTGATCACCGCCGCGTACGCCGCCGGCTTCCTGTGGCGTCAGGCAGGCACGGCGGCGGGCACGGCGGCGGGCACGGCGACAGGCGCGGTCGCGCTCGGCCCGCTGCTGCTCTCGGCGGGCAGCCTGGCGCTGCTCGTGGTCTCCGGCTACCTGGGCGGCAAGCTCGCCTACCGCTACGGCGTGCGGGTGGCCGACGAGGCCACGCAGGCCGACGGTTTCCGGCGCTGACCCTCATCCCACCATCGCAGAAGGAGAATTCATCATGGGTATCGCGGCACTTGTCACGTGGTTGCTCACCGCGGTGGGCGGCTTCGTGATGCTGGGCGTCTGGATCGCCAGAGGCGGCCGGCGCACCAGTCGCTTCTCACCAGGGCTGATCTTCGGTCACTTCGCGCTGGCCGCCGCCGGGCTGGTCGTGTGGATCGCGTACCTGTTCGCCGGCGTCGCCGCCCTGGCGTGGGTCGCGCTGGTCCTGCTGGTCCCGGTCGCGCTGCTGGGCTTCGCGATGTTCGCCCGGTGGATCCCCGCCTACCGCGCCCGTACGGCGGTGGCCGGCGGGCCCGGCGCCACCGGCACGGCGGGGCCGCCCGAGCGGCACTTCCCGGTCGCGGTCGTGGCCGGACACGGTCTGCTGGCGGTGGCCACCGTGGTGCTGGTGCTGCTGACCGCGCTCGGCATGAGCGGCGGCTGAGATGCGTTCCGCCAACGCCCTGCGGGTGATCGACGAGCCGCGCGACGGTGTGGACCTGGCCGCCGCCGAGCGCGCGGCCGGCGAGTTCCTGGAGGCGCTGGGCATCTCGACGGATTCCGAGAGCCTGCGGGAGACTCCGGCGCGGATGGCCAAGGCGTATGCCGAGCTGTTCACGCCACGCCCGTTCGACCTCACCACCTTCCCCAACGAGGAGGGCTACGACGAGCTCGTGCTGGCCCGGGCGATCCCGGTCCGCTCGGTCTGCGAGCATCACCTGCTGCCCTTCGCCGGGGTCGCGCATGTCGGCTACCTTCCCGGCGACCGCATCCTCGGGCTGTCCAAGCTGGCCCGCGTCGTCGAGCACTTCGCCCGCCGGCCGCAGGTCCAGGAACGGCTCACGAAACAGGTGGCCGACTGGCTCGCCGACCGGTTGCGACCCGCGGGGGTCGGCGTCGTGATCGAGGCCGAGCACACCTGCATGACTCTGCGGGGCGTACGGGCCGTCGGCTCGACCACCGTCACCTCGACGCTGCTGGGCATACTCCGGGAGGACGCCCGATCCCGTCAGGAGTTCTTCGCCCTCACCGGCACCCGCACCTGAGCAAGGAGACCATCGCCGTGACACAGCAGAGGTTCGTGATCGTGGGAGCCGGCCTGGCCGGCGCCAAAGCCGCCGAAGCCCTGCGCGAGCAGGGATTCGACGGGCGGATCACGCTGATCGGCGCCGAGCCGCACCGCCCCTATGAGCGGCCCCCGCTGTCCAAGGGCTACCTGACGGGCAAGACCGACCGGGCCGGCGTCTTCGTCCACCAGGAAGGCTGGTACGCCGACCACGACGTCGAGCTGCGGCTCGGCGTCGCCGCGGCGGGCCTCGACCGCGGCGCCCACCGCGTCGAACTGGCCGACGGCAGCGCGATCGAATACGACAGATTGCTGCTGGCCACCGGGGCCCGCCCGCGAAGGCCGCCGATCCCCGGCGCAGCAGCACCCCACGTGCGCTACCTGCGCCGGATCGAGGACTGCGAGGCGCTCAAGGGCGTCCTCGGGAGCGTGTCCCGGCTGGCGGTGATCGGGGCCGGCTGGATCGGGCTGGAGGTCACCGCCGCCGCCCGGCAGGCCGGCGTCGCGGTCACCGTGCTGGAGACGGCGCCGCTGCCCCTGCTGCGCGTGCTCGGGCCCGAGGCGGCCCAGGTCTTCGCCGACCTGCACCGCGACCACGGCGTCGACCTCCGGCTCGGGGTCACCGTCAGCGAGATCACCCCCTCGGGCGTACGTCTGGGCGACGGCGGCGAGATCGACGTCGACGCCGTCCTCGTCGGTGTCGGCGCCGAACCCGACGTACGGCTCGCCCTGAGCGCCGGGTTGCACGTGGACAACGGCATCGTGGTGGACGCGACCCTGCGGACCGGCGACCCGGACATCGTCGCCGCCGGGGACGTCGCCAATGCCTACCACCCTCTGCTGGGCAGGCACGTACGGGTCGAACACTGGGCCAACGCGCTCAAACAGCCCGCGGTCGCCGCCGCCACCATGCTGGGCCGGGAGGCGGTCTACGAGGAGCTGCCCTACTTCTACACGGACCAGTACGACCTCGGCATGGAGTACGTCGGCCACGTCGAGCCCGGCGGCTACGACCAGGTCGTCTTCCGGGGTGACGTCGCGGCCCGGGAGTTCGTCGCCTTCTGGCTCAGCGGCGATCGCGTCCTGGCCGGCATGAACGTCAACGTCTGGGACGTCGTCGAGCCGATCAAGACGTTGATACGCACCGGAACACCCGTCACGCCCCAAGCGCTGGCCGACACCGGCCGGCCACTGGAGACCCTCGCCGCTCCTCAGAGCGGGGAAGCCTGACCCTTGATCAGACACCCCGCCGACGGTCTCCACAGGACCTGAACACGGGGCCTGAAGGGCGGGCACGGGCAGCGCCGCCGAATGAGCTGTAGCGCTGCCCTGTGCTTCCCTTGCGCTGCGCTGCGCTGTGCCGCCCTGTGCCTCGCCCTCGCAGGCCGTCCCCGAGCGGGACCTCCCAGAGGTCCTTCGGGAAGCGCCGGTCAGCGCGCGTCGACGATCATCCCGGCGCCGACGGTGCCGTTGGTGGCCTCGTCGATCAGGATGAAGCCGCCGGTGAGGCGGTTGCGGGCGTAGTCGTCCACGAACAACGGCTGGGTCGTCCGCAGCGACACCCGGCCGATCTCGTTGAGGCCGAGTGCGGTGGCCGACTCGTCCCGGTGCAGGGTGTTGACGTCGAGCCGGTAGTGCAGGTCCCGCACGAGAGCCCGGGCCGTACGGGTGGTGTGCTTGATGATCAGCTTGGAACGCGGCTGGAGCTTCAGGCCGTCGGCCATCCAGCAGATCATCGCGTCGATCTCCTGGGCGGCCTGCGGCTGGTTGTTCGGCCGGCAGATCATGTCGCCCCGGGAGATGTCGATGTCGTCGCCCAGGCGCAGGGTGACCGACATCGGCGCGAACGCCTCCTCCACCGGGCCGTCGAAGGTGTCGATCCCGGTGATCGTCGTGGTCAGGCCGGAGGGCAGGTGCAGCACCTCGTCGCCCGGCTTGAGCACGCCGCCCGCGACCTGCCCCGCGTATCCCCGGTAGTCGTGCAACTCCTGGCTGGTCGCGCTGTGCGGGCGGATGACGTACTGCACGGGGAAGCGCACGTCGACCAGGTTGCGGTCGGAGGCGATGTGCACGTTCTCCAGGTGGTGCAGCAGCGAGGAGCCCTCGTACCACGGCATGTTCTCCGAGCGGGAGACCACGTTGTCGCCGTGCAGCGCCGAGATCGGGATGAACGTGAGGTCGGACGCGTTCAACTTGCTGGCGAACGCGGTGAACTCCTCGCGGATCTCCTCGAACCGGGCCTCGGAGTAGTCGACGAGGTCCATCTTGTTGACCGCGAGCACGAGGTGCGGCACCCGCAGCAGCGTCGTGAGGAAGGCGTGCCGCCGCGACTGCTCCAGCACGCCCTTGCGCGCGTCGATCAGGATGATCGCCAGGTCGGCGGTGGAGGCGCCGGTGACCATGTTCCGGGTGTACTGGATGTGCCCGGGGGTGTCGGCGATGATGAACTTCCGCTTGGGCGTGGCGAAGTAGCGGTAGGCCACGTCGATCGTGATGCCCTGCTCGCGCTCGGCCCGCAGACCGTCGGTGAGCAGCGACAGGTCGGTGTACTCCGTGCCCCGATCGCGGGAGGTGCGCTCGACCGCTTCGAGCTGGTCCTCGAAGATCGCCTTGGAGTCGAACAGCAGCCGCCCGATCAGCGTCGACTTGCCGTCGTCGACGCTGCCCGCCGTCGCGAAACGAAGGATGTCCATCAGAAGTAGCCTTCCTTCTTGCGATCTTCCATGGCGGCCTCGGAGGCCCGGTCGTCGGCGCGGGTGGCGCCGCGCTCGGTGATCCGGGTGGCGGCGATCTCGTCGATGATCTGGTCGATCGTGGTGGCGGTCGAGGCGACCGCGCCGGTGCAGGTCATGTCGCCGACGGTGCGGTAGCGGACGACGGCCTCGAACGTGGGCTCGTCGTCGCCCCGCTGGACCACCTCGGAGTCGGCCAGCAGCATGGCATCGCGCTCGAAGACCGTGCGGGTGTGGGAGAAGTAGATCGACGGGATCTCGATGCCCTCACGCCGGATGTAGTGCCACACGTCCAGCTCGGTCCAGTTCGACAGCGGGAACACGCGGATGTGCTCGCCCCTGCTGATCTTGGTGTTGTAGAGGTTCCAGAGTTCGGGGCGCTGGTTCTTCGGGTCCCACTGGCCGAACTCGTCGCGGAAGGAGAACACCCGCTCCTTGGCCCGGGCCTTCTCCTCGTCGCGCCGGGCCCCGCCGAACACCGCGTCGAACTCGTGCTCCTCGATGGCGTCCAGCAGCGTCGTGGTCTGCAGCCGGTTACGGGAGGCCCGCCGCCCGGTCTGCTCGACCACCCGCCCGGCGTCGATCGACGCCTGGACCGACGCGACCACCAGCCGCGCGCCCAGCTCGGCGACCCGCCGGTCGCGGAACTCGATGACCTCGGGGAAGTTGTGCCCGGTGTCGACGTGCATCAGGGGGAAGGGGATCGGCGCCGGCCAGAAGGCCTTCTCGGCGACCCGCAGCATGACGATGGAGTCCTTGCCGCCGGAGAAGAGCAGACACGGGCGCTCGAACTCGGCCGCGACCTCACGCATGATGTGGATCGCCTCGGCCTCGAGCACGTCGAGCTGTGACGTGGTGTAGTCACGCTGAAGCATGGGGACTTCCTTCACGGAGTCTGGCGATGCAGGTCACGGATTCCGGCGAGCAACGTTGGCGCCAGATCCGGTAGGGAGACCAGGATATCCGGCAGCCAGGGGTCCCCCTGGTTGTAGGTCAGGGGTGAGCCGTCGATCCTGCTCGCGTGGGCCCCCGCCGCGACCGCCACCGCGACCGGCGCGGCCGAGTCCCACTCGTACTGGCCCCCGGCGTGCACGTACGCCTCGACCTCTCCGGTGAGGACCGCGGCGATCTTGGCACCGGCCGAGCCGATGGGGACGAGTTCCCCGCCGTGGCGGGCGGCCAGCTCACGGACGAACTCGGGCGGCCGGGTGCGGCTGACCGCGATGCGGAACGGCTCGCGCACCTTCTCCGGCAGCTCGGGCGGCGCCGCCGTCGTCAGCGTACGACCCTGGGCCGGCAGGGCGACCGCTCCGGCGGTGAGGGCGCCGCGTTCCCACAGGGCCACGTGGACGGCCCAGTCGGCGCGGCCCTGCTCGGAGAACTCACGGGTGCCGTCGAGAGGATCGACGATCCAGACGCGCTCGGCCGACAGCCGCCGGGGGTCCATCCGCTCCTCGCGGGTCGCCTCCTCCGACAGCACGGCGTCGTCCGGCCGCAGCCGCCTCAGGGCGTCCATGAGGAACTCGTGGGACGCGCGGTCCCCGGCGTCCTTCAGCGCCCGGCCGTCCTCGAACCCGAGACGGGCGCGCAGCTCCAGGAGCCGCTCCCCCGCCTCCGTCGCCAGCTCACCGGCGAGGGAATGGTCGTCCCGCATCGTCATTTCTCAGTACGCTCCCGCCCCGCCTGCGACCGCAGACCACGTCTTCCATAAGATCTGCAGATCCAGCATGAGAGACCAGTTCTCGACATAACGTAGGTCCAACCGTACCGATTCCTCCCAGGACAGGTCGGATCGGCCGTTTACCTGCCAGAGCCCGGTCATCCCGGGCCGCACCACGAGCCTGCGGCGCACGTCGTCGCCATACCGCGCGACCTCCTCGGGCAGCGGCGGGCGCGGTCCGACGAGCGACATGTCGCCCCGTATGACGTTGAACAGCTGCGGCAGCTCGTCGAGCGAGTAACGCCGCAGCGCGGCGCCGAGCCGGGTCACCCGCGGGTCTCTCCGCACCTTGAACAGCACGCCGTCGGCGTCGCTGACCAGCTCGACCTTGCGGGCCTCCGCGTCCCGGCGCATCGTGCGGAACTTCAGGATCGTGAACTCCACGCCGTCCCTGCCGACCCGCCGCTGGCGGAACAGGACGGGCCCAGGGCCGGTCGCCCGCACGGCCACGGCGACGGCGGCCAGCAGCGGGGCGAGCACGACCAGCGCGGCGGCGGCGACCAGCCGGTCGAACACGCCCTTGACCAGCCGCCGCCCTCCCGCCAGCTCGGGATGCTCCACGTGCAGCAGCGGGAGCCCGGCGATGGGGCGGATCGCGATCCGCGGGCCGGCCACCTCCATCAGCGCGGGCGCCACCACGAGGTCGGTGCGCGTCCGCTCCAGCCGCCAGGCCAGCCTGCGCAGCGCCGTGCCGTCCAGCTCGGGGCAGGCGAGCACCGCCACCGTGTCCGCCCGGACCTGCTCGACCACCAGCGGCACGTCGGTGAAGTCGCCGAGCACCGGCACGTCCGCGACCCGGCCGGCGGCGCCGGTGGGCACGCAGGCGGCCACCACCTCCATCCCGTGGTAGCGCTCCCTGCGGAAGGTGCCGACCAGCTCGGCGATCGCCGCCCGGTGGCCCACCACCACGACCCTGCGCATGCAGCCCTCACCCCTGGCCCGCCTGCGGTGCAGCCGCTGCCGCAGGCCGTACCTCGCCCCGAGGGTGAGCACGGTGGCGAGCGGCAGCGCGATCAGCACGTAGCCGCGGGCGATCTCGGTCTTCGACGCGTACGCCGCGATCGCGACACCCGCGATCAACGTGAAGCCGCCCCGTGCGACCCGGCGGAACTCCTCCGCCCCCACGCCGATCAGGCGCGGCTCGTACGCCCGGCTCAGCACCAGGATCACCGCCCAGACGGCGGGCAGCGCGGCGCTCGCCATCACATAGGGCATCACGTACGGAGTAACCTCGCCGAACCGGATCACCACGGCGGTGACCCCCGCGAGAAGGGCGCCCACGATGTCGCAGACGGCCGCGGTGAGCCGATACCGGACGGCCCACTCGGGAGGCCGCGGCATCGGATGGGCGGGCGAGTCCCGGGACGTGCCGACGGCGACCGAGGACGTGTCACCGTCCAGCACCATCGCCCCCCGTAATCCTGTCAATACCGACGGTGATGGAATGCTAGCGGCCTCACCCCGGCGTCTCAGGGAGATTCGTTGAAAGCCGAAACGTACATATCGGTTGATGTCGAGGCGGACGGCCCGATTCCCGGGCCGTACTCGATGGTCAGCTTCGGCATGACCGTGGCCGGCCGGATGACCGGGCGGCGGTTCGAGCGGACCGACCCGGAGTCCCTGACGTTCTACGCGGAGTTACGGCCGATCAGCGACGACTGGGTGGCGGAGGCGCTGGCGGTGAGCGGCCTCGACCGGGCGACGCTGCTGCGTGAGGGACGCGACCCGGCCGAGGCGATGACGGAGGCGGCGGCCTGGGTGCGCGAGGTCTGCGGCGACGATCTGCCGGTGCTCGCGGCCTTCCCACTGTCTTATGACTGGATGTGGATGTACTGGTACTTCCTCCGCTTCACCGGGCAGTCGCCCTTCGGCCACTCCCGGTGCATCGACATCAAGACGCTGTACGCCGCCAAGGCCGTGGTGCCGGTGGCCTGGGCGACCAAGCGCCAGATGCCGCGCGAGGTGCGGGCGCGGCGCCCGCACACCCACAACGCGCTCGACGACGCCATCGAGCAGGCGGAACTGCTGCAGAACCTCATGCTGTGGCCGGGTGCCGCCCGCGGGCGCGACGCGAGCGGCGTGGCGCCCGCGGGCGGCGTCGGCGGGGCGGCCTCGCCGGATCTCAGCGGGGAGGCTTCGCCGGATTGAGGTCGGCGGCGTGGAAGCGGTTCTGCGTCGCCTCCAGACCGGCGGTCATCAGCGACTCCACCATGTCGGCCGCCCGGTCCACGAGGAAGGGCAGGTCCTTGCGCTCGGCGGTGGCGAAGTCGCGCAGCACGAACGTCGCCGCGTCCATGCGGCCCGGCGGGCGGCCGATGCCGAACCTGATCCGCGGGTAGTCGCGTGTGCCGAGCGTCTTCGTGATCGACTTCAGGCCGTTGTGGCCGTTGTCCCCGCCGCCGGTCTTCGCGCGCAGCGCCCCGTACGGGATGTCCAGCTCGTCGTGGACCACGATCACCCGGTCGGGGGTCACCTTGTAGAAGTCGGCCAGCGCCTTCACCGGGCCGCCCGACAGGTTCATGAACGACAGCGGCTTGGCCAGCACGACCGGGAGCGCGGCCAGGCGGCCCTCGACCACCTCGGCCCGCGACCTGTGCGCCTTGAACCGCCTGCCCACCCGGGCCGCCAGCTCGTCGAGCACCATGAAGCCCGCGTTGTGCCGGTTCCCGGCGTACTCCGGCCCGGGGTTGCCCAAGCCCGCCACCAGCCACCGCTGCGCGGACGTGTCGGACATCGCTGTCTCCTCCGCTGTCTTTCCCCACATGGAAGAGTCCTCCACAGGACACCCTGTGGAGGACTCTCTCACGAACAGGTCCTACTCGGCGGCCTCGGCGCTCTCGCCCTCGGCGGCCTCGCCCTCCCCGGGCAGCTCGGCGGTCGGGGCGCCGATCACCTGCAGCACCAGGGCCTCGGGGTCGCCCGCCAGCGTGGTGCCGTCCGGCAGCTTCAGGTCGCTCGCGTGCACCGCGAAGCCGGCGTCCTTGCCGTCCACGTCGACCTCGACGCCGGTCGGGATGTGGGTCGCCTCGGTCTCGACCGAGATCGTGACGAGCTGCTGCTCGACGATGGCGCTGCCGATCGTGTCGCCGGTGACGGTGACCGGGATCTCGACGGTGACCTTCTCGCCGCGCTTGACCAGCAGCAGGTCGACGTGCTCCAGGAAGCCCTTGATCGGGTCGCGCTGGACGCCCTTGGGCAGCGCGATCTCGTCCACGCCCTCGCCCTGCAGGCGGATGAGCACGTTGGGCGTGCGCAGCGCGAGCAGCAGCTCGTGGCCGGGGAGCGTCAGGTGCTTGGGCTCGGTGCCGTGGCCGTAGAGGACGGCGGGGACCTTGTTCCCCCGGCGGATCTTGCGGGCGGCGCCCTTGCCGAACTCGTTGCGAAGCTCGGCGGCGATACGTACTTCGGACACGGCACATCTCCTAGGGATGCTCGTCGGCGGATTGACGCGCTCCCCCTCACCCGCCCTAGCGGAAGGCGTTACGAGCGCAACCCCACCACTCTACCGTCTTGCCGGCAGTCCCTCGGTGGCCGTTACACTGGCCGCGTGATTCGTACGTTGTGTCAGGGCTGGTGGCGCTCCACGTAGGAGCGGCCATCTCACACGCGTACGACCGGGCCGTTCGGATGGACGGCCCTTTTTCGTGCTCCCTGGACGAGGGGTCGCCGTCGGAACGGCGGACCACCTGCCAAGGGAGAACACATGACCACCATCCTCGACACCACTCCGGACGACGACGAGCTCGGCGTACCGGCCGCGCGGCGCCGCAGCGCCGAGCTGGAGAGACAGATCCATGAGCGGCCCGGACGGTTCCGCGCGCTGACCGGGGACCGGCCGACCGGGCGGCTGCACCTGGGGCACTATTTCGGCACCCTGCACAACCGCGTCCGCCTCCAGAACCTGGGCGTGGACATGATGGTGCTCGTCGCGGACTACCAGGTCCTGACCGACCGCGACGTCGCCGACCGGCTCGCGGAGCACGTGGAGGACCTGGTGCTCGACTACCTGGCCGTGGGCATCGACCCGGACCGGGCCACCGTTTTCACGCACAGCGCGGTCCCCGCGCTGAACCAGCTGCTGCTGCCGTTCCTCAGCCTGGTCTCCGTCGCGGAGCTGGGCCGCAACCCCACGGTCAAGGACGAGATCGCCCACTCGAGTCAGTCGGCGGTCAGCGGGCTGATGTTCACCTATCCGGTCCACCAGGCCGCCGACATCCTGTTCTGCAAGGCCGGCCTCGTGCCTGTCGGTCAGGATCAGCTGCCTCATCTGGAGGTGGCACGCACCGTCGCACGCCGCTTCAACAGCCGCTACGGTCCGGTGTTCCCCGAGCCGGAGGCTCTGCTGTCCGCGGCCCCGCTGTTGCTCGGCACCGACGGAGGCAAGATGAGCAAGAGCCGGGGCAACGCCATCGCCCTGGCCGCGACCGCCGACGAGACCGCCCGGATGATCCGCGGCGCCAAGACCGACGCGGACCGCCACATCACGTACGACCCGGTGGCCCGGCCCGAGGTCGCCAGCCTGGTCCTTCTGGCCGCGCTGTGCCTGGACCGCGACCCGCACGAGGTGGCCGAGGAGATCGGCGGCCGGGGAGCGGCCGCGCTGAAGGCCGTCGTCACCGACGCGGTCAACGATCACTTCGCGCCCATCCGGGCACGGCGCGCCGAGCTGGCCCTGGACCGCGCCCACATCCGCCGGGTGCTTCGCGACGGCAACGAGTGGGCCAACGCCATCGCCGACGACACCCTCAAGGAGGTGCGGGAGGCGATGAAGGCCCTCTACTGAAGGACGCGCGCGGGCCCCCGGACGGCCGTCCGACCAGACCGGGGGCCCGCACCGCTCAGCTGTCGCCCTCGAAGAGGCTGGTGACGGAGCCGTCGGTGAAGACCTCGGTGATCGCCCGGGCGATCAGCGGGGCGATCGACAGAACCGTGAGGCTGTCGAACCTCTTCTCCTCCGGGATGGGCAGCGTGTTGGTCACGACCACCTCGGAGATGCGGGAGTTCTTGAGCCGGTCCACGGCCGGGTCGGAGAAGATGGCGTGCGTGGCGGCCACGATGACGTCGGTCGCGCCGTGCTCGTACAGCGCGTCGGCCGCCTTGCAGATCGAGCCGCCCGTGTCGATCATGTCGTCGATCAGCACGCAGGTCCTGCCGCGCACCTTGCCGACCACCTCGTGCACCTTCACCTGGTTGGCCACGTCGAGGTCGCGCCGCTTGTGGATGAACGCCACCGGTGTGCCCAGGCTGTCGGACCAGCGCTCGGCCAGCCGTACGCGGCCGGTGTCGGGAGAGACGATCGTGGTGGTCTCCGGGTCGAGCTTGCCGCGCAGGTAGTTGATCAGGACCGGCAGGGCGAACAGGTGGTCCACCGGACCGTCGAAGAAGCCCTGGATCTGGGAGGTGTGCAGGTCGATGGACATCATCCGGTCGGCGCCCGCCTGCTTGAACAGGTCGGCCATCAGCCTGGCGGTGATGGGCTCGCGGCCGCGGCCCTTCTTGTCCTGCCGGCTGTAGCCGTAGAAGGGCATGATCACGGTGACCCGCTTGGCGGAGGCCCGCTTGAGGGCGTCCACCATGATCAGCTGCTCCATGATCCACTGGTTGATCGGCGCGGTGTGGCTCTGCATGACGAAGGCGTCGCAGCCGCGCACGGACTCCAGGTATCGCACGTAGATCTCGCCGTTGGCGAAGTCACGCAGCGCCGTCGGTGTGATCTCGACGCCGAGGGCGTTCGCGACCTCGTCGGCCAGTTCGGGGTGGGACCGGCCGGAGAAGAACATCAGGTTCCGCTCACCGGTCGTCTTCTTGCCGCTCATGCCGCGCTCCTCGCGTGTCGAGCCTGTTCGCCGTACCGGGCCTGGTTCTGGGGCCGGGCCGGCCGTAACGCCGTTCCCTCGCCTCGCCCGGGGCTCGAAAACCCCTTCGCCCGGTCGATGTGGTCGGTCACGGTGTCCTCCTGGCCTGGCCCTTCGGCGCTACGCGGTCAGACCGCGCCTCGTACTCTTACCTGTCCCCGTACGGCCCGCGGGGAGGCGGGCCGCAGGTGGTCCTGATCGCCGGCCCTGATCACCGGCCCTGATCACCGGCGGGGTCTCCGCCGTTCGCCGCGGCCGCGTCGCGGGCTTCGATCGCCCGCCGGGCCGCCTCCGCCGACTTGGTGCCGGCGCGGCGGCGCGTCACCCAGCCCTCGACGTTGCGCTGTTTGCCGCGGGCGACCGCCATCGCCCCGGGCGGCACGTCGGATGTGATCACGGATCCGGCGGCCGTGTACGCTCCGTCGCCGATCGTGACCGGGGCGACGAGCATGTTGTCGCTGCCCACGCGCACGTGGTCGCCCACGACCGTGTGGTGCTTGGAGACGCCGTCGTAGTTGACGAAGACGCAGGCGGCACCGATGTTCGAGCCGACCCCGATGGTCGCGTCGCCGACGTACGTCAGGTGCGGGACCTTGGAGCCCTCGCCGATCCGCGCGTTCTTGGTCTCGACGAACGCGCCGATCTTGCCCTTGGCACCGAGCACGGTGCCGGGGCGCAGGTAGGCGAAGGGGCCCACGGCGGCGCCGGGACCGATCTCCGCGCCGTCGGCGACGGTGTTGCGCACGATCGCGTCCTCGCCGACGACCGTGTCGGTCAGCGTGCTGCCCGGCCCGACCTCGGCTCCCGCCCCGATCCTGGTGGCGCCCTTGAGCTGGGTGCCGGGGTGGATCACGGCGTCGGGCTCCATCTCGACCCCGGCGTCGACCCATGTGCTGGGCGGGTCGACGACGGTCACCCCGGCGCGCATGTGCGCCTGCAGGATGCGGTCGTTGAGCACGCGCCGGACGAAGGCGAGCTGGACGCGGTCGTTGACGCCCTCGACCTCGGCGTGGTCGGCGGCCACGTGCGCGCCCACCCGGTGGCCGTCCTCGCGGAGGATGGCCAGCACGTCGGTCAGATACTCCTCGCCCTGGGCGTTGGCGGCGCCGATCCGCTTCAGGCCGTCGGCCAGGAGCGCGCCGTCGAAGGCGTACACACCCGAGTTCATCTCGGCGATCGCACGCTGCTCGGGGGTCGCGTCCTTCTCCTCGACGATCTCCAGCACCGCGCCGTCCTCGGCACGCACGATCCGGCCGTAGCCGGTCGGGTCGGGGACGACGGCGGTCAGCACCGTGACGGCGTTGCCGTCGGCGGCGTGCCGCTCGAGCAGGGCCGCCAGGGTCTCGGTGCGCAGCAGCGGCGTGTCGCCGTACGTCACCAGGACGGTGCCGTCGATCGGGCCCTCGGCTTCGAGCGCGGTGCGCACGGCGTGGCCGGTGCCGTTCTGCTTGTCCTGGACGACCGTGCGGGCGTCCACGGAGGTCGTCGCGAGATGAGCGCCGACCTGCTCGCGCGCGTGCCCGATGACCACGATCAGCCGCTCGGGCGACAGGCCGCGTGCGGCGGCGAGCATGTGGTCGACGAGCGTTCGGCCGCAGACCTCGTGCAGGACTTTGGGGGTTTTCGATTTCATCCGGGTGCCCTCGCCGGCGGCGAGGACGATCACGGCTGCCGGGCGCGGCACACTCACGGACTGAGGCTCCCTCGGCGTCGCGGCTTACTACACGGATCGTGACTGTACAAATCGGGTGCGGCTTCCCACGCGTCCAGTACCCAGGAACCGCACGGTCACCCGCTCGACAAGGTGAGCTTACCTGCCGTACCCCAGAAGGGAACCAGCCCCCCTGGGGCTCGGACGGCCGAATGAACAGGCTCCCGGGGGAGGATTCGAACCTCCGTTGACAGAACCAAAATCTGTAGTCTTGCCCCTAGACGACCCGGGAAGGGCGCGAAGTGCCGTTTTGCCGGGTTCCGGCAGCCGCCGGAACCCGCACTCAGGATACAGAGCCGTCCCCCTGGCGCGCGCCCCCAAAATTCAGCGCATCGTCGGCCCGGCCCGCTCCGTACGACCGCTCCGGCAGGCCCGCGCCGGAGCCGGGCGGCCCGGCATCACCCGCCCGCCTGACCCGCCCACGTATGGCCTGAAGTACGGCGAATCCGGATGTTACCGAGACACCATTCCGGGCAGGTCGGCGTGGACGCCGCGGCATCGGCGACGCGGCCGGAAGTGAGTACGAGGCACTACCAGATGGCCGACCGTTGGTGCAAGGCGTGGATTCGCCACCAGATGTGGCCCGGAGCGTCACCTTCCACACATTCGCTCTTAGGGATTCCTAACTTACGATGGCGTAGGTTACGGTTCCGTAGCCAGACAATCTTCCCCATCTCGTGAGGTAGCCCATGACCGTCCTGACCGAACGTCCCTCACCACAGCCGAAGCCGGAGTTCGAGCCGGAAGGCAAGAGCAAAGCCGATCTGGTCGTCTTCGCACTCGTCGTCGGTCTCCCGATCCTCGCGGTGATCGCCGCGGTGCCGTTCGCCTGGGGATGGGGCCTGGGCTGGACGGACATCGCGATCGCCGCCGTGTTCTACGTCGTCTCCGGCTTGGGGGTCACGGTCGGGTTCCACCGCTATTTCACACACGGCTCGTTCAAGGCCAACCGGCCTCTGAAGATCGCCCTCGGGATCGCCGGCAGCCTCTCGCTGGAGATGTCGGTGCTGGACTGGGTCGCCGCCCACCGCAAGCACCACAAGTTCTCCGACAAGGAGGGCGACCCGCACTCGCCATGGCGGTTCGGGCCCGGCTTCAAGTCGATGTGCAAGGGCCTGCTGTACGCGCACGTGGGCTGGCTCTTCGAGGTCGAGCGCGTCAACCGCGCCAAGTACGCCCCGGACCTGCTCAAGGACCCGGACATCATGAAGCTGCACCGGTGGTTCCCCCCGTTGGCGATCACCTCCCTGCTGCTCCCGCCGGTCCTCGGCGGTCTGATCACCTGGTCGTGGCAGGGCGCGCTGACCGCGTTCTTCTGGGGCACGCTGATGCGGATCGGGCTGCTGCACCACGTCACCTGGTCGATCAACTCCATCTGCCACGTGTTCGGCGAGGAGGTGTTCGAGTCGCGCGACAAGTCCCGCAACGTCTGGTGGCTGGCCATCCCGTCGTTCGGCGAGTCGTGGCACAACCTGCACCACTCCGACCCCACCTGCGCCCGGCACGGCGCACTCAAGGGCCAGATCGACCTCAGCGCGGGCATGATCCGCTGGTTCGAGAAGGCCGGATGGGCCCACGACGTGCGCTGGCCGACCCCGGAGCGGCTGGCGGCGAAGCGAATTGCCTGACGACTCAGTCAGCGCTGACGGCAGGGTCGCTCTCCGGAACGCGGCGGCCCTGTCCCTCACACCGACACCCCCCGCGTCGGCACCCTCTTCTTCAGCGGTGCCCGCCACATCCGCCCTCCCGGCGCCCGCCGGCACCGGCACTCGTACGGCCCCCGCCTCCGCGGTGGCCGTACCGGCGCGTCGGGCGACTTCTCCCCGGAAGACGGCAACCGGCCCGAGCCGGGTCCGGGTTGCCGCACCCGCCATGATGGAACCCGTGAGCGAGTCCTCTCGATCCCGAAGACGCATGACCGGCGCGGAACGGCGCGAGCAGCTGATCCAGGTCGGCCGTGCCCTGTTCGCGGACAAGGGCTTCGACGGCACCTCGGTCGAGGAGATCGCGGCCAGCGCCAAGGTGTCCAAGCCCGTGGTGTACGAGCACTTCGGCGGCAAGGAGGGCATCTACGCCGTCGTCATCGACCGGGAGATGCAGCGCCTGCTCAGCCTGGTCACCCAGGCCCTGTCGGCCTCGCACGCCCGCGTCAAGCTGGAGCGGGCCGCGCTCGCCCTCCTTCAGTACATCGAGGAGAGCAGCGAGGGCTTCCGCATCCTGGTCCGCGACTCCCACGCCGCCTCGGGTACGGGCACCTTCGCCAGCCTGATCAGCGACATCGCCAGCCAGGTGGAGGACGTCCTGGCGGACGAGTTCGTGGAGCGCGGCTACGACCCCAAGCTCGCGCCGATGTACGCCCAGATGCTCGTGGGGATGACCGCTCTCACCGGGCAGTGGTGGCTCGAGGTGCGCAAGCCGCGCCGCGAGGAGGTCGCCGCCCACCTGGTGAACCTGTCCTGGAACGGCCTGACCGGCCTCGATCCCAATCCCGCGCTCACCGCCGCGACACGCGGCCTGGTCCTGTCCCCCGCCGCGGAGACCCGTACGGCGAGACCCGCCGAGCGCGATTCGAAGGAGCAGGAGAAGCTCCGCCGCGAGCAGGAGAAGGCACGCGAGCGAGAGCAGCGCGAACGCGCCAAGCAGCTCGAACGCCAGCAGCGCGAGCTGGAGAAGACCAAGGAACGCGATCAGCGCGAACGCGCCAAGGAGCTCGAACGGCAGACGAAGGAGCAGGAGAAGCTCCGCCGCGAGCAGGAGAAGGCGCAGGAGCGAGAGCAGCGAGAACGCGCCAAGGAGCTCGAACGCCGCCAGCGCGAGCGGGCCAAGGAACTGGAACGCCTGCAGCGCGAGCGGGCGAAGGGATTCGACCGGCAGCAGCACGGGGAGATCTGACCGTCCCGCCTGCGACTCGGGGGAGCTCGCCGGGACACCGCGGAAAGCCGCTCACGGCGGCGGTGAACAACGCGCGGGAAGCGGCTCGCGGGAGGCGGCCGGCGACGCGCGGGAAGCGGCTTGCGGGAGGCGGCCGGCGACGCGTGGGAGGCGGTTCGTGGCGGCGGTCGCCGATGCGCGGGAGGCGCGGCGATCAGGGAGAACGCGGCCCGCCGAAACCGGCCTGACGCTTTCGTTGCGGTGAAGTTAACGTTCCGTTCAACGACTTAGGGCATATTTCGTTATATGTCCGCCCAAAGCTCCCCCGCACATGAGCCGGAAGAGGCCGACCTCCCCGCGCGCGCCCCGCTGCCCAACGAGCGATTCCTCAACCGGGAGGAGAGCTGGCTCCAGTTCAACGAGCGCGTCCTGGAGCTGGCGGAGGACTCCTCGGTGCCGCTGCTCGAACGCGTGAGGTTCCTCGCCATCTTCGCGAGCAACCTGGACGAGTTCTTCCGCGTACGGGTGGCCGGGCTCAAACGGCGGATGGCGACCGGCCTGCTGCTGCGGACGACGGGCGGGCTGAAGCCGAGCGAGGCGCTGTCGCGGATCGCGACGGTCGCCGACGAGCTCGCGCGCAGGCACGCCGCGGTCTTCCACGACCGCATCTGCCCGGAGCTCGCGGAGGAGGGCATCGCGATCGTCCGCTGGGACGACCTCGCCAGGGACGAGCGGACGGCGCTGCGCAAGCTCTTCCGTGAGCGGATCCGGCCGGTCCTGACACCGCTGGCCGTCGATCCCGCCCACCCGTTCCCGTACATCTCGGGTCTTTCGCTGAATCTGGCCGTGACCGTGCGGAACCCGGAGGACGGCCACACGGTGTTCGCGCGGGTGAAGGTCCCCTCGCAGCTCCCGCGGTTCGTGACGGCCTCGCCGAACCGGTTCGTCCCGCTGGAGGACGTGATCGCGGCCCATCTGGGCGAGCTGTTCAAGGGCATGCAGGTCGTGCAGCACCACGTCTTCCGGGTGACCAGGAACGAGGACCTCGAGGTCGACGAGGACGTCACGGAGAACCTCATGAAGGCGCTGGAACGCGAGCTGCTGCGCCGCCGGTTCGGGCCGCCGGTGCGGCTGGAGGTCGAGGACACCATCACCCCCCAGGTGCTGGAACTGCTCGTGGACGAGCTTGGCGTGTCCGACAACGAGATCTACCGCCTGCCCGGGCCGCTCGACTTGACCGGGCTGCACGCCATCGCCGATCTCGACCGCCCGGAGCTGCACTATCGGCCGTTCGTCCCGGCGGAGGCGATCAGCGCCGAGGACGACCTGTTCGCCGTCCTGCGCGAGCGCGACATCCTCATCCACCACCCGTACGACTCGTTCGCGACGAGCGTGCAGCGGTTCGTGGAGGAGGCGGCGGCCGACCCGGACGTACTGGCGATCAAGCAGACGCTCTACCGCACCAGCGGCGACTCGCCGATCGTGGACGCGCTGATCGACGCGGCCGAGGCGGGCAAGCAGGTCGTGGTCGTGGTGGAGATCAAGGCGAGGTTCGACGAGCACGCGAACATCTCCTGGGCGCGCAAGCTGGAGACGGCGGGGTGCCATGTGGTCTACGGCGTGCTCGGTCTCAAGACGCACTGCAAGCTGTCGATGGTGGTCCGCCAGGAGGCGGGCGGCGAGTTGCGGCGCTACTGCCACATCGGCACCGGCAACTACAACCCGAAGACGGCCCGGCAGTACGAGGACTTCGGCCTGCTCACCGCCGACCCGCAGGTGGGCGAGGACGTCACCGACCTGTTCATCCACCTGACCGGCTACTCCCACCAGTCCGAGTATCGCCGGCTGCTGGTCGCGCCCGACTCGCTGCGCCGGGGCCTGCTCGCCCGGATCGAGCAGGAGATCGCCCACCGGGGGGCGGGCCGCGCGGCCCGGATCCGGATCAAGACCAACTCGATGGTGGACGAGCCGATCATCGACGCGCTGTATCGCGCCTCGCAGGCGGGAGTGCCGGTGGACCTGTGGGTGCGCGGCATCTGCACGCTCCGCCCGGGCGTGCCCGGCCTGTCGGAGAACATCCGCGTACGCAGCGTGCTCGGCCGTTTCCTCGAACACTCCCGGGTGTACGAGTTCGGCGGAGGGCGGCGGCCGGAGATCTGGATCGGCAGCGCCGACCTGATGCGCCGCAACCTGGACCGGCGGGTCGAGGCGCTGGTCAAGGTCACCAGCCCGCAGCAGCGCAGGTATCTGTCCGATCTGCTCGATTTGGCATTCCTGGACACCACCACCGCCTGGACGCTGCACTCCGACGGCAAGTGGCTGCGTCACCGGGGCGAGGTCGATCTGCAGCACCACCTGATCGCCGGGAGGCGCTGGCGAACCGTGGACGACGTGACGGAGTGACGGCCGAGGGCATGGTCAGGGGTATGGCCACGGGCATGATCAGGGCGGCCGGGGCGGTCGTCTGGCGGGGGAACGAGGACGACCCGGAGGTCGCCCTCGTGCACCGCCCGGCGTACGACGACTGGAGCCTGCCCAAGGGGAAGCTCAAGCACGGCGAGCACGTGATCGCGGGGGCCCTGCGCGAGGTGCGGGAGGAGATCGGCCTGCGGGTCGTGCTCGGCCGCGCGCTCCCGCCCGTGCACTACCTGCACGACGGCCGGCTCAAGCGGGTGGACTACTGGCTCGCCCGCGCTCTCGACGACCAGGTCGCGGCCGATGGCGACGAGGTCGACGAGGTGGCGTGGCTGCCGATCGAGGAGGCACGGCGGCGCCTCACCTACGCCTGGGACCGCAGCCTGCTGCGCGCCGTCGGCGCCGCTCCCCTCGTCACCACGCCGCTGATCCTGCTGCGGCACGCGCTGGCGGGCTCCCGGCAGGAGTGGAAGGGCGACGACGACCGGCGCCCGCTGGACGAGCGCGGCCGCGCCCAGGCCGAGGTCCTGGCCACGGTGCTGGGGGCCTATCGCCCGGCCGTCCTGGTCAGCTCGCACAGCAGGCGCTGCATGCAGACGCTCAAGCCGTACGCCGAGCGGCACGGGCTGGAGATGCGCGAACAGACGGCGCTGTCGGAGAGCGGCTACGACCCGCGCGAAGCGGAACGAACCGTGCGCGGTCTGCTGGCCGCGCCCGTGCCCGCGGTGCTGTGCAGCCACGGCAAGGTCCTGCCCGAGCTGCTGGGCATGGCCGGCGAGGCGCTGCGCGGGGTGCGGACCGCCGACCACACCCTCGCCAAGGGCGGCTTCGCCGTGCTCCACCGCGCCGCCGGCAGAGACCGCGCCGCCGATCCGGGCCACGGCACCGCCGGCGCGGGCGACCACGTCGTGAGCCTGGAGCGGTACGCGACCTGAGACCGGCAGCGCGGTACGCGACCTGAGACGAGCAGCGCGGTACGCGACCTGAGACCGGCAGCGCGGTCAGGCGGGGTGTCAGGCGAGGCGGGACCAGACTGCGGGGAACTCCTCCTGCGCCCGGGCCGCCTCGGCGCTCTCGATGCCCGCCAGCACACCGTAGGTGAAGGTGTCCTCCCCGGCCTGCCGCGCCCTTCCGGCCTCCTCAAGCAGCACGCCCTGGGTGACGACGCCGTCCTGGTGCCGTCCGAGCACCTCCTGCACCTGCTTGGCGCGCTCGGCCGCGCCGGACATGCCGGCGGCCTCGGCCGTGTATCGGGCGCGCTTGGCGGCCTTGCGCACGTCGTGCATTGCCGTCTCCCGTTCCTCGCCCTCCTCCATGCGCCGCGCCGCTTCGTAGGCGTCGGTCACCCGCCGCCAGTTCCTGTCCACGATCTTCGGCAGGGCCTTGTCCGCGTTCTTGGCCGCCGTGGCCGTCAGCGGCGGATCGGCGGCCAGCGCGTCGAGGGCGTCGAGCAGCGCGAAGTAACGGTCCTCGCTGAGCGCGCGCCGGATGCGCTCGTACGCGTCGTGCTCCCTGGCCAGCAGGTCGTCGCCCAGCCTGCGGCGCGCGTCGGCGGTGACGAAGCGGGGATCGAGACCGTCGAGACGGGTGGCGAAGCGGGCCCGGATGACCTCCAGGTCACGGGCCTCGCCCAGCACCTCGCCGAGCCACTTGAGCTCCTCCTGGAGGTCATCGGTGCCGGCGACGATCCGCTTGAACGCCTTGAGCGCGCTGCGCAGGCGGCGGCAGGCGACCCTGGCCTTGTGGACGGCGTCTTCCTCGCCCAGCCGTACGTGCGGGTCATGCGCGATCAGCGCGTCGGCGTGAGCGCGGAGGTAGGCGACGACGACCTCTCCTGCCGAACCGGGCTCGGGCCGGGTCCTCGGCGGCGGCGCGGGTATGCGGTCTCCCAGGACGCGCGCGAGTTTGCTCGCGCTGTCCGCGGAAGCGGCGCCCGCCTTGCGCAGCCGCTTGGCCACCTTCTTGAGGAGGTCGCGCTCGCCCTCCTTGAGCTCGGCCTCGACCTCGCGCCAGCGCCGCACCACCGGCTCGTCACCGAGCACCGTGCCCTTCACGCGGTCGTCGGCGATCTCCACGAGCACCGTGCCGGCCGGACCGAGCAGCCGGATGATCCCCCGGAGGGTCTCCAGCTGGGCCACCGGCGCGAGCGGGGCGCCCCGCGTGTACGCGAGGACGAGGCTCGCCAGCTCGGCGGGCACCACCTTTGCGCTGCGGGTGAGCGGCCGGGTGATCTCCTGACGGGCGCCCTTGGCCTTGGGCAGCTTGAGGTGCCAGCCCTCGTCGTCTCCGCCGCGCCGCCGGCGCAGGGTGACGCCCCGGGCCGCCAGCCGCAGGTCGGGGGTGTCGAAGTAGACCGCGGTCAGCCGGTGGGAGAGCGGCTCGGACACCCCCTCACATCCCGGCACGCCGCCGAGGTCAGGCAGGGCGAAGCCTTCCGGAACGTCGAACTTGTCCTCGATCTCCAGTGCCACCGTTCCCCCTGGATGTCCCGGTTGGCGGTCATACTGCCACGCGAAGGTGAACAAACCTCACAGATGCGCGACCACGAAGATCCGCCGGAACGGGAACGGCGTGCCGTACGGCCTGGGCGGGTAGGCGGCCCGCAGGGCCCGGGCGCAGTCGGCGAGGAAGTCGGCGTGGCGCTCGGGCGGCAGCCGGTCGAGCATGGGCCGCAGGGCCGTGCCCTTGATCCAGCCGAGCACCGGGTCCTCGCCGGGCAGGACATGCACATAGGTCGTCTCCCACGCGTCCACGGTGAAGCCCAGACCGGCGAGCAGGTCCACGTAGTCGGCGGGATCCCCGACCGGCACGCCCCGCGGCACGTCGCCCAGCTCCTCCCGCCAGGCCGTACGGCACAGCTCGCGCACGACGGCGTGACTCGGCGCGTTGAAGTTGCCGGGCACCTGGAAGGCGAGCCAGCCGCCCTCGGTCAGGTGGCTCCTCCACCGGCGCAGCAGGTCGGGGTGCTCCGGAATCCACTGCAGGAGCGCGTTCGAGACGATCACGTCGACCGGGCGCGGCGGGCGCCAGTCGCGGACGTCGGCCACTTCGAACGTCGGCCCGGGCGGCGTCTTGGCGATCATCGCGGGCGAGGAGTCGACGCCGTGCACCCGGGCACCGGGCCAGCGATCACACAGGGTCGCCGTGAGTTCTCCTGTGCCGCAGCCGAGATCGACGACATACTCGGGCGACCTGGCGCCCACCCGGGCCACGAGCTCGTGGAAGGGACGGCCACGCTCGGCCGCGTACCGCTCGTAGACCTCCGGATCCCAGATGTCCGCGCCCATGCGGCCTCCTCCATTATCTTGACGTCGAGATAAATCGATATCGCGCGAGATATCTCGATGTCAAGAGAAGCTAGACTCGGCCCATGACCTTCTCTAGGCCCGTCGAGGACGAGGTGGACCGGCTGGTCGCGGCCTGGAAGCAGGAGCGCCCGGACCTGGACGTGACGCCTCTCGAGGTGCTGAGCCGAGTCTCCCGGTTGAGCCGGCACCTGGAGCGCGAGCGCCGCGCGGCCTTCGCGTCGCACGACATGGAGTCGTGGGAGTTCGACGTGCTGACGGCCCTGCGCCGCGCGGGCGAGCCGTACGAGCTGAGCCCGGGGGCGCTGCTGCGCGCCACTCTGGTGACCTCGGGCACGATGACGAACCGCATCGACAGGCTGGCCGCCGCCGGGCTGGTCACCCGACGCCCCGACCCGGAGGACCGGCGCGGTGTGCTGGTGCGACTGACCCCCGCCGGGATGCACCGCGTGGACGCCGCCTTCGCCGACCTGCTGCGACGCGAACGCGAACTGCTCGCAGGTCTCGAACAGCACGAGCAGCAGGCCCTCGCCGCCCTGCTGCGCACACTTCTGGTTCCCTTCGACACCTCCGACGCGGCCACCCACTGATCCGGCAGACTTCCTGCGCCCCGGTTCGGCCGCCAGGGCAGTCAAGACTCGAATGGCCGTCGCCATGGCGGCGGAAACCGGCCGGACCCTGGCGGGATCTGAGGCTGACAAACGCCCTCATCAGGGCCAAGACCTGCCCATCTCTGCCATTTGTCGCTTTTGACGCTTTCGACGGCCCATTGGACGCCGCGTCAACCCGCCACTGACTCATTCACAACCGGCATGGATATGCTCATTTAGATGTGATTTTCGTCACACTTATTCTTGGATCGGTCCATGCGTACCCAAAGCCGGAGACGCGCGGATGCTGCTTGATCAGCGGAGACGAGGCGGACGATGCGCACCGGCACCGCCGTCGGCGGAGTGTGGAGACCCTGTGGGCACGAAGAGGAAATTCTGAAATATCTGTTTTCAGAGGGTTTCTTCGTTATAACTTCCCTAGTTCCTTCACTGACGCATGGGGCGCAAGTGGCGCCTCACGACAGACCAGGGAGATCCACCTTGAAGCGCACTCTCGCCCTCGGCGGTGTGTCGGCTGGCCTCCTGGCCTCCGCCATCGTCGCCTCACCGGCCCACGCCGCCGACCAAATCCCCGCCATCAACCTCGCGAACACCAACTTCGCGGCTCAGCAGGTGGCGGCGTTCTGGTTCGGCGAGGCCCGGGCCAACCTGATCAACGCCACTCCGTACAACGTCGAGACCAAGCTCCCCGCGAAGCACGTCTCGACCGGTGGGACGTCCGCCAGCAGCAAGCCCGGCGTCGTCGGGTCGAGCGGCGACCAGAAGGCCGCCACCGGCAACCTGAAGAACGTCAACCTCCCCCGCACCGTGGGCAAGGTGTTCTTCATCGGCGCCGACCACAGGCCGCACTGGTGCTCGGCCACCTCGGTGCAGAACGGCTACAAGAACCTGGTCGCGACCGCCGGTCACTGTGTCTACGACACCGACAGCAACCGGGCCACGCTGGACAAGTGGGTCTTCATCCCGGGTTACTACCAGGGCAAGACCCCGTGGGGCATCTACGTGGGTAAGACCGCGTACACCCACTACGACTACGACGTGTACGAGGACGGCGACCGCGACTACGCGTTCGTCACCGTGTACAACGGCGTCCAGGTCACCGGCGTCAGCTACGACAGGTACGGCCGTGACGACCACCATGGGCGCTACGACCACGGCCGCGACGACCGCTACGGCCGCGACGACCACCACGGGCGCGACGACCGCTACGGGCGTGACGACCACCACGGTCGTGACGACCACCGCACCGAGCGCCTGTCCGTGCGCGAGTTCCAGGCCCTGAACAGGGGCAGGGACCTCACCGGCAACGGCCCCTGGGCCAGGGGCACGGGTGTCCAGACCCGCGAGATCAGCGAGCGGCAGTACAACAGCCGCTTCGACTCGTACGTCAGCGGTGACGGCAAGACCCTGTACTTCCGCAAGAAGGTCTGGGACAACGACGACCACGGCCACGGTGGCCCGGGTCACGACCACGGCAGGCCCGCCGCGGACGACGTGGTCCTCTTCAAGGGCGGCCCCGGCGACGGTGGCCCCGGCGGCCCCAAGCACAGCCCGTCCCCGTCGCCGTCGGCCAGCCCGTCGGCCTCCCCCAGCCCGAGCCCGTCGGCCTCCCCGTCCCCGTCGCCGAGCGCCACCCCCACGGGCAAGCCGACCGGCAAGCCCGACTGGTGCGACGACGACCGTGGCCCCCGCGGTTTCTCGAACGACGACGACCGTCGGGGCGGCGGCAGGGACCACTGCGACGACAACGACCACCGGACGAAGTACAAGTACTACGCCCGGACGTTCTGGGCGATGTACGGCCGTCACGACCACAGGCCGCACGGCACTCTGAAGATCGCCCTGAAGGACGTGGGTCGTCTCGGCGACAACGTGGGCGGTCAGGGCCTGGCCTACAACCAGAAGATCGGGACGAACATCTTCATGTTCGGCTACCCGAGCGGGTCGGAGCCGGACGGCAACTACCAGTTCACCGGCAAGACCATGAAGTGGGCCTACGGCAAGACCTTCAAGGCGAGCGCCGCGGCCATCAAGGGCGAGGAGCTCGTGGGCGTCAAGTCCTCCTTCACCGGTGAGGGCTCGATCGGTTCGCCGTGGCTCTACCGCTACAGCAACGCCAAGCGGCTCGGCTACCTCAACGGTGTGACCATCGGTCTCGCCGACGTGGACGGCAACGACCGCATCGACACCAGCCTCTCCCCGTACTTCGACGGTGAGACGCTGGCCGTCTACCAGTACGCCGCGAAGTTCGCTTCCGGCCGCATCGTCTGAGTCTTCTGACTCCTGACGGCTCCAGGAAGGGCCCGGATGGCTTGTCCATCCGGGCCCTTTCGTTTCTTCCGGAACGCCGCGTTGGGCGAGGAACATCGCCCCCGCCGTACGGACGCAGGCGTCGTCGGCCCCTGCGCCTCAGCCCCATGGAGGGCGCGGGAGCGACCCCACTCGACCGGCGATAGCCGGATGCCGCGTGTGAGAGCCCCCTATGCCCGGTCCCGCCGCTGCGGCGCCGGCGTAGGAAGGCCGGACGCCGCCCCTGCCCGCCTGCCCGCGGCGTGGCACTGGTGAGTCGAGGCCCTTCCGCATCGCGCAACCGCTCGGTCCGAGCTGAAGCGCACGTGAGTGATCTTCCCAGTGCAAGCGCTCGCGTCATTCCTCAGGATGACCGAGAAGGGTCCCGCTCCTCCCTGTCCGCCTTGACAAGGTGCCGACAAATGCCGGGCGGAGAATGAGATCCAAGCCCCCTGATTGGACCGATTCAATTCCCGCCATTGCTTGAACGGATCGTTCCAAATGCCGTCGCCCGCCGACAGCGTGCGCCACATCCACGCCGGCCGCAGCGGCGGAGACGAGGGTCATGCGTGACGGCGGGACCGCGAACGCGGTAGCCATGCGTAGTCCGCGCCGCCTCTCCGGGGGGCGGGATGCCCGCCTCCACCCTTCATCCAAGCCCCGAAGACGGAAGAAGTGGACGTTCCCGGGCATGCGGGGAGCGAGCCGACCCGGCAGCCGCCCAGCGCCCGGAGAAGCCGATTTTTGACGGGAACGGGGCCCCCACGGTTTCACCGTAACCTGTGATCTGCGTCACATTTGAAGCTGTTCCGGTCGGTCAAGAAGTTTGCGGTACCCCGTAAATGATCAGCGGAAACGCGCCGGAAGGCTTGAACGACGGGTTGACGCGGGGTCGGCATCGAGCGAACAGAAGCCACGAATGCCCTTACACCACCCTTAACTCTCCTATACCTTTCTCCTCGTCTCTTACTGACGGATGGGGCGCAAGTGACGTCCCACGACAGACCAGGGAGAAATCCATGAAGCGCACTCTCGCTCTCGGCGGGATCGCAGCGGGTCTGCTGGCCGCTGCCGCCGTCGCCGCGCCGGCCCACGCCGACACCGACGTCGCCCCGCCCGTGAACCTGGCCAACACGAACTACGCGGCCAAGCAGGTCGCGGCGTTCTGGTACGGCCAGAACAAGGCGAACCTGATCAACGCCACGCCGTACAACGTCGAGACGACCATCCCCACGCGTCACGTCTCGACCGGTGGTGCTTCGGCCGACAGCAAGGCCGGCGTCGTCGGCTCCAGCGGCGACCAGAAGGCCTCCACGGCGACCCTGAAGAACGTCAACCTGCCGAAGACCACCGGCAAGGTGTTCTTCATCGGCGGCGACAACAAGCCGCACTGGTGCTCGGCCACCGCCGTGCAGAGCCAGTGGAAGAACCTGGTCGCGACCGCCGGTCACTGCGTCTACGACACGGTGAGCAACAAGGACACCCTCGGCAACTGGGTGTTCATCCCCGGCTACTACCAGGGCAAGACCCCGTGGGGCATCTACGTCGGTAAGACCGCCTACACCCACTACGACTACGACGTCTACGAGGACGGCGACCGCGACTACGCGTTCGTGACCGTCTACAACGGCGTCCAGGTCACCGACGTGGCCGTCGACAAGGTCAAGAACTGGGTCTCGGGCGACCGGACCTACGAGACCCTGGCCGACGCGGAGAAGGCCCAGAAGGAGCTGGAGCTCAAGAGCACCGGCTTCTCCGGCAAGATCGTGCCCGTGGTGGACTACACCAAGCGGGTCCGCCTCCACACGCCGGACTCGGCGAAGGCGCCCGCCACGCGCGACCAGCTCGGCGGCGCTGTCCCGGCGAACCGGACCACCCTGGAGAACCAGGCCAAGGACCACGGCACCTCCACCTACGACGACAGGACGTGGGGCACCGAGGTCACCCGGGTTTCCCAGCAGGAGTTCGGCAACGGTGGCTGGACCCCCGATGGCAAGGCCTTCTACTTCGCCAAGGACAACGGCTGGTACAAGGCGACCTACTGGGGCAACTTCGACGTCGACTACAAGCTCAAGGGTCACCTCGTCGACATCGCCCTGAAGGACGTCGGCACCCTGGGCGCCAACGTCGGTGGTCAGGGCCTGGCCTACAACCAGAAGATCGGCACCGGGATCTTCGTCTTCGGTTACCCGAGCGGGTCGCACCCGGACGGCAACTACGCCTTCACCGGCAAGACCCTCAAGTGGGCCTACGGCAAGACCTTCAAGGCCGCCGCTCCGGCGATGAAGGCCGAGGAGCTGGTGGGCATCAAGTCCTCCTTCACCGGTGAGGGCTCGATCGGCTCGTCCTGGCTGTACCGCTACAGCAGCACCAAGCGTCTCGGTTACCTGAACGGTGTGACCATCGCGGTCTCCGACACCGACGGCAACAAGCGCATCGACACCAGCGTCTCCCCGTACTTCGACGGTGAGACCCTGGCCGTCTACCAGTACGCCGCGAAGTTCGCTTCCGGCAAGATCGTCTGAGACTAGCTCTCTGACAGTCTGACTGGACCACAGGAAAGGGCCCGGCCTCCAGCCGGGCCCTTTTCGTATGTCCGGAAATCGCCTCCTCCTGGGGGCGACTGTCAGCCCGCCGAGAGGCCCGAGAGGCCCGCTTTGACGGAAGCGAGCCTCATCCGGTTTCACTCAGAAGTGTGATTTGCGTCACATACAGCACTCATGGCCCGTATAGGGAAGACCGGAACTCACCCTTGGTGATCAGCCAAAACGTCGCCGGACGAGGGATCGGCGCAGCGGAGGCGGCTGCGAGCGCAAGCCGCCGATCGCTTACGCCTCAGAAAACTCTCCTATAGCTTTCTCCTCGATCCTTCACTGACGAATGGGGCGCAAGCGGCGTCCCACGACAGACCTGGGAGAAACCCATGAAGCGCACCCTCGCTCTCGGCGGGATCGCGGCGGGCCTGCTGGCCTCTGCCGTCGTCGCCGCGCCGGCTCACGCCGCCGACGAGATCCCGGCCGTCAACCTGGCCAACACGAACTTCGCCGCCAAGCAGGTGGCGGCGTTCTGGTACGGCCAGAACAAGGCCAACCTGATCAACGCGACGCCGTACAACGTCGAGACCACGATCCCGACCAAGCACGTCTCCACGGGCGGTGCCTCGGCCGACAGCAAGGCCGGCGTCGTGGGCTCCAGCGGCGACCAGAAGGCCTCCACTGCGACCCTGAAGAACGTCAACCTGCCGAAGACCACCGGCAAGGTGTTCTTCATCGGCGGCGACAACAAGCCGCACTGGTGCTCGGCGACCGCCGTGCAGAGCCAGTACAAGAACCTGGTCGCGACCGCCGGTCACTGTGTCTACGACACGGCGACCAACAAGGCCACGCTGGACAAGTGGGTCTTCATCCCGGGTTACTACCAGGGCAAGACCCCGTGGGGCATCTACGTGGGTAAGACCGCCTACACCCACTACGACTACGACGTCTACGAGGACGGCGACCGCGACTACGCGTTCGTCACCGTCTACAACGGCGTCCTGCCCACCAGCGTGTCCGTCGACAAGGTCAAGAACTGGGTGGACAACCGCACGTTCGAGACCAAGGCCGAGGCGGAGAAGGCCCGCAAGGACCTCGAGCTCAAGAGCACCGGCTGGGCCGGCGACATCGTGGCCGTTCCCGACCGCTGGCACCTGGCCCAGAAGGGCGAGGAGTCGGTCAAGGGCTACGTCAGCTGGGACGACTTCTGCAGGCTGACCGGCTGGGCGAAGGAGAACACCGAGGCGCTCGTCCGCGGCGAGAGCACCGACGTCAAGCTGGGCAGGCGGGCCGGCTTCACCATCACCCGTGTCAGCAAGCAGGAGTACGGCGACGGCGGCTTCTCGTCGGACGGCAAGTCCTTCTACTACACGAAGGACAACGGCTACTACAAGGCCCAGTTCTGGGTCCTGTTCGACGTCGACTACAAGCTGCGTGGCCACATCGTGGACATCGCGCTGAAGGACGTCGGCACCCTGGGCGCCAACGTCGGTGGTCAGGGCCTGGCCTACAACCAGAAGATCGGCACCGGGATCTTCGTCTTCGGTTACCCGAGCGGGTCGCACCCGGACGGCAACTACGCCTTCACCGGCAAGACCCTCAAGTGGAGCTACGGCAAGACCTTCAAGGCGGCCGCGCCGTCCATGAAGGCCGAGGAGCTCGTCGGGATCAAGTCCTCCTTCACCGGTGAGGGCTCGATCGGCTCGTCCTGGCTGTACCGCTACAGCAGCACCAAGCGTCTCGGTTACCTGAACGGTGTGACCATCGCGGTCTCCGACACCGACGGCAACGACCGCATCGACACCAGCGTCTCCCCGTACTTCGACGGTGAGACCCTGGCCGTCTACCAGTACGCCGCGAAGTTCGCTTCCGGCAAGATCGTCTGAGACTAGCTCTCTGACAGTCTGACTGGACCACAGGAAAGGGCCCGGCCTCCCGCCGGGCCCTTTTCCGTATGCCCGGAGGTCACATGGCCGTCAAGGCCGGCTGGCTGATCAAACGGCGGGTCGGTGACCAGATCGATCTCGATGGTCAGAACGCCGAGGGCCTAGCTGATCCGGTCCGCGGGCGGCATCCGCGGTGCAGAAGCGGCATGCGGTTCGGAAGTGCGGCGCGCTCGCCCAGGGGGGCGGCTCGAGCGGCTCCAGCGACCCCTTGGCGATGTGACCGTTTTGACGGCATTAGGACCTTTCCTGGTTTCACCGCAAACTGTGATTTGCGTCACATCGCTCCTGAACCGTTCCATTACGCATGGTAAGGACGGTCGGACCGGTCCATAGATGATCAGCCAAAACGTCGCGCGAGCCACCCGACGCGCCCGTCGCGCGGGGTTGGCGGCTGGAGGACGAACCCCGCGAGACCACTTACACCACCCTTATTCCTCCTATACCTTTCTCCTCGTTCCTTCACTGACGCATGGGGCGCAAGTGACGTCCCACGACAGACCAGGGAGAAATCCATGAAGCGCACTCTCGCCCTCGGCGGGATCGCGGCGGGCCTGCTGGCCTCCGCCGCCATCGCCGCGCCGGCTCACGCCGCCGACGAGATCCCGGCCATCAACCTCGCGAACACGAACTTCGCCGCCAAGCAGGTGGCGGCGTTCTGGTTCGGCGAGGCCCGGGCAAACCTGATCAACGCGACGCCGTACAACGTCGAGACCACGCTGCCCACCAAGCACGTCTCGACCGGTGGCGCTTCGGCCGACAGCAAGCCCGGCGTTGTCGGGTCCAGCGGCGACCAGAAGCCCTCCACGGCGACTCTGAAGAACGTCAACCTGCCGAAGACCACCGGCAAGGTGTTCTTCATCGGCGGCGACGGCAAGCCTCACTGGTGCTCGGCCACCTCGGTGCAGAGCGGCTACAAGAACCTGGTGGCGACCGCCGGTCACTGTGTCTACGACACGGTGAGCAACCGCGAGACCCTCGACAAGTGGGTCTTCGTCCCCGGTTACTACCAGGGCAAGACCCCGTGGGGCATCTACGTCGGTAAGACCGCCTACACCCACTACGACTACGACGTGTACGAGGACGGCGACCGCGACTACGCGTTCGTCACCGTGTACAACGGCGTCCAGGTCACCGACGTGGCCGTGGACAAGGTCAAGAACTGGGTCAAGGACCGCGTCTTCGACACCCGCGCCGACGCCGAGAAGGCCAAGAAGGACCTCGAGCTCAAGACCACTGGCTGGTCCGGCGAGATCGTCCCCTTCGTGCCGGAGAACTGGGAGGTCGCCAAGTACGGCCAGGAGTCCCAGAAGATCGCGATCGCGTGGAACCGCTGGTGCGGCGACGTGTGCGACTTCAAGGCGATCGAGTCGCTGGTCCGCGGCGAGTCGTCGTCGTACAAGACGAGCTGGCACCACGGCTTCGAGGCCACCCGCATCTCCAAGGACGAGTACGTCGCGGCGGTGGGGAACCCCGACAAGGCGTTCGACATCGTCAACGGTGTCGTCTACTTCACCAAGGACCACGGCTGGTACAAGGCCACCTGCTGGGTCAAGGCCGCGGTGAAGTTCAAGCTGCGTGGCCACCTCGTGGACATCGCGCTGAAGGACGTCGGCACCCTCGGCAGCAACGTCGGTGGTCAGGGCCTGGCCTACAACCAGAAGATCGGCACCGGGGTCTTCGTCTTCGGTTACCCGAGCGGGTCGCACCCGGACGGCAACTACGCCTTCACCGGCAAGACCCTCAAGTGGGCCTACGGCAAGACCTTCAAGGCCGCCGCTCCGGCGATGAAGGCCGAGGAGCTGGTGGGCATCAAGTCCTCCTTCACCGGTGAGGGCTCGATCGGTTCCTCGTGGCTGTACCGCTACAGCAACACCAAGCGTCTTGGCTACCTGAACGGTGTGACCATCGCGGTCTCCGACACCGACGGCAACAAGCGCATCGACACCAGCGTCTCCCCGTACTTCGACGGTGAGACCCTGGCCGTCTACCAGTACGCCGCGAAGTTCGCTTCCGGCAAGATCGTCTGAGACTAGCTCTCTGACGCTCTGACTGGACCGTAAAGGGAAGGGCCCGGCCTCCAGCCGGGCCCTTTTCCTATTCCTCGCCCGCTTTCGCTGAATGCCAAATGGGCGCGGCGACCGGTGCGGCCGCATGAACGTCATAAAGAACCCGCCGCGCCCGCGAAACAGCGGAGAGCCGAGGCTCCGCCGCCTTGTAGCGAAGGGGCCATTCGGCTCAGGCGTCGCAGGCACGTCGGCTCGCCGTCCCATCCGACGGCGAAACGACGGCGGGTGCCGCCAGGTCGCGCTCGTCCCACCACCAGGGTCGCGACATCTCACTGCGTGCATCAGACGAACGGGAGACATCTCTGCCGTCCACGTCGACAGCACGCTCCATGCCCGCCACGCCGACGCACGAGCCTTCCGTCTCCGGCGCCGGCATCTCGAGTGCCGAGCCGGCGCAGACTCCGCCCAGAACCGTCGCGCGAATCCGGCTCAGGCCCGCTACGGCGTATCCGCGACGGCGACGGTGACAGGGATCGCCTCCCCAGCAGGACGCGCGACACCTTGGTCCTGGGCCTCGTCGGCGAGATCTTCGCCGACGGCCGCCGGATGATTCTCAGACACACGCCACGGCGCCGGCCGACCACCGCTTGAGGGGCAGTCGCCGCCTGCTCCAGCGCCGCTTCTCAGGAGGATCGGCACGGACGCGGTGTCATTCCCGCATGCCCTCCGGGTGCGCTCTCAGCGTCCTCCACAACGGCACGGAGCGTCTCCTCCGGCACGCACCCCGGTAGCCAGATCGGCTTTGACGAGGCTCGGCCGCCCATCGGTTTCATCCAGCGAATGTGATTTGCGTCACATGTCGTCCTAAACCGTTCCATGACTCGAAGTGAGGAGGATCGGAGAATGCGTATGGTGATCAGCGAAAACACTGTCAACCAGGACAGATCGAGCATCGACGCGTCATTAGTGCCTTGCGAATAGACCGCACGAATCGTCTTACGTACCCCTTCTTCCTCCTATAGCTTTCTCCTCGATCCTTCACTGACGCATGGGGCGCAAGTGGCGTCCCACGACAGACCTGGGAGAAATCCATGAAGCGCACCCTCGCTCTCGGCGGGATCGCGGCGGGCCTGCTGGCCTCTGCCGTCGTCGCCGCGCCGGCTCACGCCGCCGACGAGATCCCGGCCATCAACCTCGCGAACACGAACTTCGCCGCCAAGCAGGTGGCGGCGTTCTGGTACGGCCAGAACAAGGCCAACCTGATCAACGCGACGCCGTACAACGTCGAGACGACGCTGCCCACCAAGCACGTCTCCACGGGTGGCGCTTCGGCCGACAGCAAGGCCGGCGTCGTGGGCTCCAGCGGCGACCAGAAGCCCTCCACGGCGACCCTGAAGAACGTCAACCTGCCGAAGACCACCGGCAAGGTGTTCTTCATCGGCGGCGACGGCAAGCCTCACTGGTGCTCGGCCACCTCGGTGCAGAGCGGCTACAAGAACCTGGTCGCGACCGCCGGTCACTGCGTCTACGACACGGCGACCAACAAGGAGACCCTCGACAAGTGGGTCTTCATCCCGGGTTACTACCAGGGAAAGACCCCGTGGGGCATCTACGTCGGTAAGACCGCGTACACGCACTACGACTACGACGTGTACGAGGACGGCGACCGCGACTACGCGTTCGTCACCGTCTACAACGGCGTTACCGTGACCGGCGCCTCCGTGGACAAGGTCAAGAACTGGGTCTCCGGAAACCGGACCTTCGAGACCCGCGCCGACGCGGAGAAGGCCCGCAATGACCTCGAGCTCAAGACCACCGGCTGGGCCGGCGACATCGTCCCCGTCGTGGACTACGGCACCGTGGTTCGCAACCGGCACGACGAGTCGAAGAGGGAGTACGTCAACCTCTTCGCGTTCGCTTGGGCGCAGGGCTGGGGCGAGCAGTACCGGACCCTCAACAACCCCTCCCAGCAGGACGTCGAGGCGCTGGCGGCCAAGCTCGACCAGACTCGCGGTGGCACGACGGACTTCAAGGTGTCCCCCGGCACCGGCGTCACCGTCACTCGTATCAGCCACGACGAGTTCAACAGCGCCAAGTGGCACGACGACAAGGTCGGCGTCTCGGAGGACTGGAAGACCTTCTACTTCGCCTACAACAACGGCTGGTACAAGGTCACCCTCTGGGTGAACTACGACATCGACTACAAGCTGCGTGGCCACATCGTGGACATCGCCCTCAAGGACGTCGGCACCCTCGGCAGCAACGTCGGTGGGCAGGGCCTGGCCTACAACCAGAAGATCGGCACCGGGATCTTCGTCTTCGGTTACCCGAGCGGGTCGCACCCGGACGGCAACTACGCCTTCACCGGCAAGACCCTCAAGTGGGCCTACGGCAAGACCTTCAAGGCCGCCGCTCCGGCGATGAAGGCCGAGGAGCTCGTCGGGATCAAGTCCTCCTTCACCGGTGAGGGCTCGATCGGCTCGTCCTGGCTGTACCGCTACAGCAACACCAAGCGTCTCGGTTACCTGAACGGTGTGACCATCGCGGTCTCCGACACCGACGGCAACAAGCGCATCGACACCAGCGTCTCCCCGTACTTCGACGGTGAGACCCTGGCCGTCTACCAGTACGCCGCGAAGTTCGCTTCCGGCAAGATCGTCTGAGACTGACTCCGACGCTCTGACTGGATCGTAAAGGGAAGGGCCCGGCCTCAAGCCGGGCCCTTTTCCTATATCGCGGGTGGCTGTCACGCATCGCTCCAGTAACAGCCCTTACGCCCCAATGATCTCCTCCGATAACTTTATTCCCATCCTTTACTGACGCATGGGGCAATAGTCACGCCCCACGCCAGACCTGGGAGAAAAAGTGAAGCGCACCCTCGCTCTTGGCGGCGTGGCGGCCGGCCTGCTGGCTTCCGCCGTCGTCGCCTCCCCCGCCCAGGCGGAGAAGGTTCCGGCCAAGCCCCTGGCCGATACCAACTTCGCCGCCAAGCAGGTGGCCGCGTTCTGGTACGGCCAGAAGATGGCCAACCTGATCAACGCCACGCCGTACAACGTCGAGACCAAGGTCTCGTCCAAGGTCGTCGCCCACCTGCCGAAGGAGCCCACCTCCGTCAAGCCGGGCGTCGTCGGGTCCAGCGGCGACCAGAAGCCCACCGGCACCTCGAAGAACGTCAACCTGCCCCGGTCCTCCGGCAAGGTCTTCTTCGTCGGCGCCGACAACAAGCCGCACTGGTGCACCGCCACCGCCATTCAGAGCGGGCACAAGAACCTCGTGGCCACCGCCGGTCACTGTGTCTTCAGCACAGTGAAGGAGAGGGACACGATGAGCAAGTGGGTCTTCGTCCCCGGTTACTACCAGGGCAAGACCCCGTGGGGCATCTACGTCGGCAAGACGGCCTTCACCCACTTCGACTACGAGGTCTACGGGGACGGCGACTTCGACTACGCGTTCGTGGCCGTCTACAACGGCGTCCAGGTCACCGACGTGAAGACCGACAGCGTCAAGAACTGGGTCGACAAGCGGGTCTTCAAGACCCTGGCCGAGGCCGAGAAGGCGCAGAAGGACGTCGAGATCAAGGAGACGGGCTGGGCCGGCAAGATCGTGCCGTTCGTGTCCAAGCCCGAGACCGTCGTCAGGGACAAGAAGAACAAGGAATACCAGGCGACGTGGATCGACGTCTGCACCTGGGCGCACTGGCAGAACCTCCAGGCGGCGGCTCTGACGGCGGAGAACAAGGCCCCCGCGACCAAGGACGCGGTGGACATCCTGAACAAGGGCCGCGGGGAGACGACCGACTTCAAGACCGCACCCGGCACCGGGATCAAGGTCACCCGCGTCTCGCTCACCGAGTACGACTCGGCCAAGGACGAGGAGAAGCTCGGCGACCTCGTGTTCCGCGTCTCCGAGGACGGGAAGAGCGTCTACTTCATCTACGACCACGGCTACTACAAGGTCAACTTCTGGGCCAAGTACGACCTGGACTACAAGCTGGTCGGCAAGATCGTGGACATCACGCTGAAGGACGTCGGCCCCCTCGGCGACAACGTCCCCGGCCAGGGCCTCGCGTACAACCAGAAGGTCGGCCAGCCGACCTACGTGTTCGGCTACCCGAGCGGGTCGCACCCGGACGGCAACTACGCCTTCACCGGCAAGACCCTCAAGTACAGCTACGGCAAGACCTTCCCCGCCGTGGCGCCGTCCATCAAGGGCGAGGCGCTCCAGGGCATCAAGTCCTCCTTCACCGGTGAGGGCGCGCTCGGCTCCGGCTGGCTGTACAGGTACGACAACAAGAAGCGGTTCGGCTACCTCAACGGCGTGACCATCGGCGTCTCGGACACCGACGGCAACGACCGGTACGACACCAGCATCTCGCCGTACTTCGACGGCGAGACCCTGGGCGTCTACAAGGTCGCCGCGACCGCCGCGTCCGGCAAGATCGTCTAAGCGTTCGACCCCCGCGCGAAGGGCCCGGCAGTCTGCCGGGCCCTTCTTCCGTTTCCCGGCTCTCCGGCGCCCTCCGGGCCGCCCCGCGCGCTCTCCCCTCTCTGCGCCCCGTCGGGATCGCCGCCGGGGCCCCGGGCCTACGCGCGCGCGGGTGAATCAGACGTGATCACATCGCCTCGCGGTTCCATCCGACAAATGTGATTTACATCACATTATCGCCTTCGACGATCAGTCACGCAACGTGATCGCTATCTCTCGAAATCAGCATCTCATCAGCGGAAACACAGGAACCTTTCAGGTTCGGATCCGACCTCGATCATCTCTGGTGCGCCGACGGAGCGGTTTTCAGCGCTACTTTCCGCCTGACTCCTCCGATAGCTTGCTTACCGTCCCTTTACTGACGTGTGGGCGAACTTTGTGCCCCCGACAGACCGAGGAGAACACCCCTTGAAGCGCACCCTCGCATTCGGCGGCGTAGCCGCAGGCCTGCTGGCCTCCGCGGTCGTCGCCGCCCCCGCACACGCGGACTCCGTACCGCACGACACCCTGGCCAGCTCCAACTTCGCCGCCAAGCAGGTCGCCGCCTTCTGGTTCGGCGAGCGTATGGCCAACCTCCGCAACGCCAAGCCGTACAACGTGGAGACGCGAGTCTCGGCCAAGCACGTGTCGACCGGCGGGGCGTCCGCGGACAGCAAGCCCGGCGTCGTCGGGTCCAGCGGCGACAAGAAGGCGACCACCAGCACGAAGAACGTCAACCTGCCCCGCACCACGGGCAAGGTGTTCTTCATCGGCGCCGACCACAGACCGCACTGGTGCACTGCGACCGCGGTCCAGTCGCACTACAAGAACCTGGTGGCGACCGCCGGCCATTGCGTGTACGACACCAAGAGCAACAAGGCGACCCTCGACAAGTGGGTCTTCGTCCCCGGCTACTACCAGGGCAAGACTCCGTGGGGCATCTACGTCGGCAAGACGGCGTACACCCACTACGACTACGACGTCTACGAGGACGGCGACCGCGACTACGCGTTCGTCACCGTCTACAACGGCGTCCTGCCCACCGGCGGTTCCAGCAAGCACTACGCCCGCACCTTCGAGACCTACCGTCAGGCCCGGTGGGCCAAGGCCAGGCTCGACAGGGACAACGCCTACTCCCACCTGCGTATCCGGCCCGTCCTCGACACCGACCACGTGGTCAAGGAAGGCACCCGCGAGTCGAAGAAGGTCTACGTCAAGCGGGACGAGTGGAAGAAGCTCAACCCCGAGGGCACTCCGGCGAACGGACCCTTCAAGGAGGGCACCGGCGTCACGGACAAGGAGTACACCTCCAAGCCCGACGGCTGGGACGAGGGCAAGGCGTCGGCCGACGGCAAGGCCTTCTACCTCAAGAAGGGCGACAAGTACGTCGTCCGCACCTACTGGATCAACTACGACGTCGACTACCGCCTGACCGGCCGGACCCTGTCGATCGGTCTCAAGGACGTCGGCACCCTCGGCTCCAACGTCGGTGGCCAGGGCCTGGCCTACAACCAGAAGATCGGCAGCGGCACCTTCGTCTTCGGTTACCCGAGCGGGTCGCACCCGGACGGCAACCACGCCTTCTCCGGCAACACCCTCAAGTGGTCGTACGGCAAGACCTTCAAGGCCAGCTCCCCCACCATCAACGCCCAGGAGCTCGTGGGGATCAAGTCGTCGTTCACCGGTGAGGGCGCGCTCGGCTCGGCGTGGCTGTACCGCTACAGCAACACCAAGCGGCTCGGCTACCTCAACGGCGTGACCATCGGCGTCGCCGACCGCGACGGCAACCAGCGCTACGACACCAGCGTCTCCCCGTACTTCGACGGCGAGACCTACGGCGTGTACAAGGTCGCCGCGAACAACTGGTCCGGCAAGATCGTCTGATCTGCCACCGCGCACGCGAAGGGGCCCGGCACCGCGCCGGGCCCCTTTTGCGTTCCTCATCGCACCGGCGGCGTCGGGGCCGCGGCCGGTCGACGGCCCCTACTGCCCTTCGAGGCGCTCGGCCACCGTCATCCACTCGAGTTCGGCCGACTCCTTCTGCGCGGCGATCTCCCGCAGCTCGGCGTCGAGCTTGGCCAGACGTTCGAAGTCGCTCGCGGCCTCGGCCATCTCGGCGTGCAGCTTCGCCTCACGCTCGCCGAACTTGTCGATCTGCCGTTCCAGCCGGTTGAGCTCCTTCTGCAGCTCCCGCAGCTCCTTGGCGGACAGCCCGCCCGCGGGCGCCTGCTGGTCGTCCTGGCCGGCCCGCTCGGGAACGCTCGCGGCGGAGGCCGCCCGGGCCGACAGGGCCGCGCCCGCCGCACGGCGTTCCAGGTATTCGTCCACGCCGCCCGGCAGCATCGAGAGCCTGCCGTCCCCCAGGAGCGCGACGCAGCGGTCGGCCACCCTCTCGAGGAAGTACCTGTCGTGGCTGACCACCACGAGCGTGCCGGGCCAGGCGTCGAGGAGGTCCTCCAGCTCGGTGAGCGTCTCGATGTCGAGGTCGTTGGTCGGCTCGTCGAGCAGCAGGACGTTCGGCTCGTCCATGATCAGCCTGAGAAGCTGAAGTCGCCGCCGCTCGCCGCCCGACAGGTCGCCGACGACCTTCCACTGCGCCTCGCCCCGGAAGCCGAGGCGTTCGAGCAGCTGGGAGGCCGACCACTCCTTCTTGCCCACCTGGACGTACTTGCGGATCTCCTCGACCGTCTCCAGCACCCGCCGTGTGGGGTCCAGCTCGACCAGCTCCTGCGACAGGTGCGCGAGCCGCACCGTCTTGCCGCGCACCATGCGGCCGGAGTCGGGCTCGACCGTGCCGGACAGCAGGCGCAGCACCGACGACTTGCCCGAGCCGTTCACCCCGATCAGGCCGATCCGGTCCCCCGGGCCGAACTGGTAGGTGCAGTGGTCGAGCACCAGCGGACCCGATCCCGGGCCGCCCGCGTGGAGCGTCACGTCCTCCAGGTCCGCGACGGTCTTGCCGAGCCGCGCCGAGGCGAAGTTCAGCAGCTCGACGGTCTCCCGCGGCGGCGGCTCGTTCGCGATCAGCGCCTCGGCCGCGTTGATCCGGAACTTGGGCTTGGAGGTCCGGGCCGGCGGTCCGCGCCGCAGCCAGGCGATCTCCTTGCGCATGAGGTTCTGCCGGCGCTCCTCCGCGGCCTGCGCGATCCGCGCACGCTCGGCCTTGGCCAGCACGTACGCCGCGTAGCCGCCCTCGTATCGCTCGACGGAGCCGTCCACGACCTCCCACGTGCGGGTGGAGACCGCGTCGAGGAACCACCGGTCGTGGGTGACGACGAGCAGCGCGGACTTGCGCTGCACGAGATGCCCGGCGAGCCAGGCGATGGCCTCGATGTCGAGGTGGTTGGTGGGCTCGTCGAGGATCAGCAGGTCGTGCTTCTCGATCAGCAGCCGCGCCAGGGCCGTACGGCGACGCTCACCGCCCGACAGCGCGCCCGCGGGAGCCGCGAGGTCGATGTCGGCGAGCAGGTTGGCGAGGATCTCCCTGATCGCGGCGTCGCCGGCCCACTCGTGCTCGGCCCGCCCGGCCAGGACGATGTCCTTCACCGCGGTGTCCGGGTCGAACTGGTCACGCTGGGAGAGCGTGCCGACGCGCAGGCCGCGGGTATGCGTGACCCGGCCGCTGTCGGGCTTCAGCGCCCCGGCGATGATCGAGATGAGCGTGGTCTTGCCGCCGCCGTTGCGGCCGACGACGCCGATCCGGTCGCCTTCCTCCAGCCCGAGAGAGACGTCGGCGAGCAGGGGCTTGGGCCCGAAGGCGTGGGAGACGGACTCCAGATTGACCAGATTCATCGCCCGTCAAGCTTATCCGGCCACGGTGGCCCCGGGGACGGGCCCGTGGGCGGTGACGACGGCGCGGCAGCCGTCCACGTCCTTGATCAGGGCGGCCAGCTCGTGCGCCCGCTCGGCCGACTCGGCCAGGAAGGCGCAGGTGGGACCGGACCCGGAGACGATCGCGCCGAGCGCCCCGTGCTCACGCCCCCGGGCGAGCGTGCCCGCGAGCGAGGGACGCAGCGCCAGGGCGGCGGGCTGGAGGTCGTTGGACAGCGCCTGCCCGAGCGACTTCGCGTCGCCCTCGCGCAGGGCGGCGAGCAGGGCCTCGCTCACCGCCGGCGTGGGCGCGGCCACCCCGGCCTCCTCGCGCAGCCGGTCGCACTCGCCGTACACCCTCGGGGTGGACAGACCGCCGTCGGCGAGCGCGAAGACCCAGTGGAAGACCCCGGCGGTCTCCAGCGGAGCGAGCCGCTCGCCGCGTCCGGTGCCCACGGCGGTGCCGCCGAGCAGCGCGAACGGCACGTCGCTGCCGATGTCGGCGGCGATCTCCATCAGGTCCTCGACGGGCAGGCCGAGGCCCCACAGCTCGTTGCAGGCCACCAACGCCGCGGCGGCGTCGGCGCTCCCCCCGGCCATGCCGCCCGCCACCGGGATCGACTTGCGGATCAGCAGATCGGCCCGGTAGGAACGGCCCGCCCGGTCGGCCAGCGCCCTGGCGGCCCGGACGGCGAGGTTGTCGTCGCTCACCGGAACCTCTCCGGTGAGGTCCCCCTCGACCCTGACCCCGAGCGGGGCGGCGGAGGGGTTCCCGTCGAGCGGCTCGGCGGCGGTGACCTCGTCGAACAGCGAGACCGCGTGGAAGACGTTCACCAGGTCGTGGTAGCCGTCGTCGCGCAGCGGGCCGACCGCGAGCTGGAGGTTGACCTTCGCCGGCACGCGCACGGTGATCGCGCTCATCGCCCGTTCACCGACTCGTGCCGTCCTCGCGCGTGTCGTCCTCGCGCGTGTCGTCCTCGCGCGTGTCGTCCTGGTGCGTGTCGTCCTGGTTGTGGGCGACGGGCGGGGCCACGTCGTCTGTGCCTGACCATGAGATCCGAGCTTAGCGTCACACGCCCCTCGGGACATCTCGCGAGTTTCCGCTGATCAGCCGTGTCCGGGCATACGGAAAAGGGCCCGGCTGGAGGCCGGGCCCTTTCCTGTGGTCCAGTCAGAGCGTCAGAGAGCTAGTCTCAGACGATCTTGCCGGAAGCGAACTTCGCGGCGTACTGGTAGACGGCCAGGGTCTCACCGTCGAAGTACGGGGAGACGCTGGTGTCGATGCGCTTGTTGCCGTCGGTGTCGGAGACCGCGATGGTCACACCGTTCAGGTAACCAAGACGCTTGGTGCTGCTGTAGCGGTACAGCCACGACGAGCCGATCGAGCCCTCACCGGTGAAGGAGGACTTGATGCCCACCAGTTCCTCGGCCTTCATGGACGGCGCGGCCGCCTTGAAGGTCTTGCCGTAGCTCCACTTGAGGGTCTTGCCGGTGAAGGCGTAGTTGCCGTCCGGGTGCGACCCGCTCGGGTAACCGAACACGAAGACGGACGTGCCGATCTTCTGGTTGTAGGCCAGGCCCTGACCACCGACGTTGCTGCCGAGGGTGCCGACGTCCTTGAGGGCGATGTCGACCAGCTTGCCGCGCAGCCTGTAGTCGACGTCGAAGTTGCCCCAGTAGGTCGCCTTGTACCAGCCGTTGTCCTTGGCGAAGTAGAAGGCCTTGCCGTCGGACGACCAGCCGCCCTCGCCGAACTCACGCTTGGAGACCCGGCTGACGACCGTGCCCCACGTCTTGTCGGTGTAGGTGGAGGTGCCGTTCTCCTTGGCCCAGTTCGCCATCGTGGTCTTCGCCGACTCGACGGTGCTGGGGTCGACCGCGATCTGAGCGGCGGACGCGGCGACCTTCGTCGAGTCCGGGGTGCGCAGCGGCACCTTGTGGGCCCAGTCGATCCGCTTGACGATCTGACCCGCGAAGCCGGTGCTCTTCAGCTCCAGCTCCTTGCGGGCCTTCTCCGCGTCGGCGCGGGTCTCGAAGTTGCGGTTGTCCACCCAGTTCTTGACCTTGTCGGTCGAGACGCTGGTGGGCAGGACGCCGTTGTACACGGTGACGAACGCGTAGTCGCGGTCGCCGTCCTCGTACACGTCGAAGTCGTAGTGGGTGTACGCGGTCTTACCCACGTAGATGCCCCACGGGGTCTTGCCCTGGTAGTAACCCGGGATGAACACCCACTTGTCGAGGGTGTCCTTGTTGCTCACCGTGTCGTAGACACAGTGACCCGCGGTCGCGACCAGGTTCTTGTACTGGCTCTGCACGGCGGTGGCCGAGCACCAGTGCGGCTTGTGGTCGGCGCCGATGAAGAACACCTTGCCGGTGGTCTTCGGCAGGTTGACGTTCTTCGACGTGCCGCTGGTGGCCTTCTTGTCACCGCTGGAGCCGACGACGCCGGCCTTGCTGTCCGCGGAGGCGCCACCGGTCGAGACGTGCTTGGTGGGCAGCGTCGTCTCGACGTTGTACGGGGTGGCGTTGACGAGGTTGGCCTTGTTCTGGCCGTACCAGAACGCCGCCACCTGCTTGGCCGCGAAGTTCGTGTTGGCCAGGTTGATGGGCGGGGCGACGTCGGTGTCGGCCTGTGCAGCGGGGGTGGCGACAGCGGCGGCGGCCAGCATGCCGACCGCGATGCCGCCGAGGGTGAGGGTGCGCTTCAACTTACTACTCCCTGGTCTGATCGTCGGGCGCCACTTGCGCCCCATCCGTCAGTAAAGGACGAGTAAGAAGCTATCTGAGGATTTGTGGCTTGTGACCGCCTTAAGTCGTTTCAGTCTGGTCGGCCGGTCAAGATCGCGACTTCCGTCGCCGCCCGAATCCCTCACAGCGCCGTCACGTTTTCGCTGATCACAGATGCCGCCGTCGCAGACCCGTCACTGATCGTCACTGATCCAGCCAGGGTTCCAGTGTGATGTAAATCACACTGATCCGACGGAACGGGAAGGCTAGTTGATCACGTCAAAGTCGTTCCGTCGGCGCACCCCCACCCCCCGTCGGAAGCGCCCCGGTGCGTGCCCCGCCCGAAATGCCCGACCTCGGGCGGGGCACGGCGCTCAGAGGATGCCGCGGTCGGCGAACGCACCGGTGACGGCGCTCGCCGCGCTCGCGCCGTACAGACGCCGAGCAGCGGCGACGGTCGCCTCGGCGGCCGCCTTGAACGTGGTGCCGGGGGCGAAGTCGAACTGCGCCTCGATGATCAGGGTGCTCGCCTTCCGGTCGCCGAGCGCCCGGCGGATGTCCCACAGGGCGCGGGACCAGATCTCGCCGTCGGCGTGGACCTCGCCCCTGACGTCCTCGGGGTAGTGCTTGGTTCCGTCCAGGCGGCGCAGGCAGTGCGGGGCACTCGAGTAGCTCACCGAGTCCCAATCGGCCACGCAGGCCTCGTCCGTCCTGGTCGGAACACCGGTCGCCCAGCTGCTCACGGCCACGGCCAGATAGTCGCCGAAGGCCTCGCCGATCGCGCCGGACTCCAGCGTGGTGCCGAAACCGGGCACCTGGCCGTCCTGGACACTGTGGCCGTACTCGTGGACGATCACCTCGGCGTCCTCGCCGTCGTCGATGCCGCCCTTGCCGAGGGTGATGTTGGCCTTGTCCTCACGGAAGAAGGAGTTGTCGCCGCCGTACTGGTTGATGCGCAACTCGATCTGCCGCTGGTTCACCGGCCGCAGCGTGCTGCCGAATCCGAGCGACTGGATGTAGTGCTGCGCGGTGGTCACCCAGTGGTAGCCCATGACCTGCTCGAACTGGTCCACGTCACGGTGATACGCCGGGAAGGCGCCGCCTGCGGCCTTGGCCGCGCCGCCGGTCGAGCTCTTCACGACGACGTACCTGCCGGTGAGCGTGCCGGAGCCGTCGAGGTCGGTCAGCGTGACCTTTGTGTACGCCGGCCCCAGCTCGGGCAGGTCGGCGTCCTTGGCGTCGGTGAGGTCCTGCAGGCCGAGCTGCTGCACGGGGTTGGGGGCGAAAACGGTCGCCGTCGCGGTCGCCGTGTACGCACCGGTCCGTGCGGCGGCGGGCGTGACGGCCGCGCTCACGACGGCGGTGGCGAGGACGGCGGCCAGGGCGGCGGAACGTTTGGGGAGCATGAGTCCTCCGGAGAAAAGTGCACAAGTACCGGAGATCGTCGTCTCACCCCAGATCGGCCGCAAGAGCCGATACATGTCCGCAATGATCAATTTCGGTCAGATCCGCCTAACCCGACCGCCGCCATCGCCAGTTCAGCTCGCCCGGCTGCGGAGCCGGGCCGGGGAGAGCCGCCGCGTCGTCCCCGGCCACATCGGCTCCGGTGACACCGTCGAGCACCATCGACAGGAAGCGCCGCCGCAGCTCCCGCGTACGCTCCGGGTCGGGCAGGCGGACGGCGGCGCACCCCTCCAGCACGAGTCCGAAGTCGTCGGCGACGACGTCACGGCGCAACCGTCCGGTCGCGTGGGCCCGCTCCACCAGCCGGCCCATCATCTCCCCGGCCCGCCGCGCGTCGCGTCCCATCTCCTCGGTCGGCGTGAAGGTGCCGGCGAGGTGGACCGTGAGCGAGTGCACGTCGGCGTCGACGATCCGTTCGAGGAAGACGACGAGGGCCTTCCAGGCGTCCGGCTCGGTCTCGACGGCCTCCGCCTCCTCGATCCAGCGGCGCAGACCGTCGTGGCACAACCTGCGCAGCAGGTCCTCCTTGGCGGGGTATCTCCGGTAGAGCGCACTCATTCCGACCCCGGCCCGCTCCGCTACGGCCGCGACGGGCGCCTTCGGATCGGCGAGGAAGACCTCCCTGGCGGCGTCGAGGATGGCGGCGTCGTTGCGCGCCGCCTGGCCCCGCCGTCCGGCGAGGCCGCTGGAACCGTGGTCGTCCATCTGCTTCGACATACGCTCACAGTAGCAGTGGAACAGAACATTCCGTTCTGCTATAGTTCTCAGTAGCGGAACGGAATATTCCGGTCTGAACGAGGAGAGGAACACCGATGAACGAGACCACGACGGCGAGCTGGCGGACCCTGCTGACCCAGGCGCACGACGCGTTGCGCGACGCCGTCGCGGGCGTCGGCGACGAGGCGTGGGACTCCGCCACTCCGTGCGAGAAGTGGTCGGTCACCCAGGTGCTGCAGCACGCGACCGGGGACCAGATCGCCTTCGCCGCCGCGATCACCGGTGGGGCGTGGCCCTCCGAGGACCCGTTCTCGCCCTCCGGCCGCATCGAGGGCGATCCCCGAGCGCACCTGGCCGCGGGGCTGGACGCTTCGGCCCGCGCCTGGGCGACGGTGGACGACGACGCCGAGCAGGTGCCGGTGCCGCTCCCCCAGGGCCCCATGCCCGCATGGCTCGCGGCCGGCGCGTGCGCGCTCGACGCGGCGGTGCACGCCTGGGACATCGCCGTGGCCACGGGGCAGCCCTCGCCGCTCACCCCGGAGATGGCCCTGCCGCTGATGGAGGTCGCCACCCGGATCGTCGAACCGCTGCGGGCCTACGGCGCGTACGCTCCCGCGTTGGAAGCCGACGACGACGCCGGCGAAGTGGCCGTGCTGCTGGCCTACCTCGGCCGCCGGCCGATCTGACCCGGCTGGTGCGCCGCCGCCGCGACCCGCTGTTCGGCGATGCGGGCGAAGTCCTCGACCCTCAGCTGCTCCCCGCGCGCCGAGGGGTCGATCCCGGCCCCGAGCAGGGCCTTCTCCGCGGCGGCCGCCGTGCCGGCCCAGGAGGCGAGCGCGGCGCGCAGCGTCTTGCGGCGCTGGGCGAACGCCGCGTCGACGGCGGCGAACACCTCCTCGCGGGTCGCCGTCGTCGCCGGCGGCTCCCGCCGTACGAGCGAGACCAGGCCGGAGTCGACGTTCGGCGCGGGCCAGAAGACGTTGCGCCCGACCGGACCGGCCCGGCGCACGTCGGCATACCAGGCGGCCTTCACCGAGGGAACGCCGTAGATCCGCGACCCCGGCGCCGCGGCGAGCCGGTCGGCGACCTCCGACTGCACCATCACCAGCCCGCGCCGCAGCGACGGCAGCACCTCCAGCAGGTGCAGCACGACCGGCACGGACACGTTGTACGGCAGGTTGGCGACCAGCGCGGTCGGCTCGGCCCCGAGCTCGGCAGGCCCGACCTTGAGCGCGTCGGCGTGCACCACGGTCAGCCGGCCGGCCACCTCGGGGGCCCGCTCGGCGACCGTCAGCGGCAGCTGCCCCGCCAGCACCGGATCGATCTCCACGGCGACGACCTCGGCGACCTCCGGGAGCAGGGCGAGGGTGAGCGAGCCGAGCCCCGGCCCGACCTCGATCGCCACGTCGTGCGGTGTCACCTCGGCGAGCCGGACGATCCGGCGGACGGTGCCGCCGTCGATCACGAAGTTCTGCCCCAGCTTCTTCGTCGGCCGGATGTTCAGCTTCTCCGCGAGTGCACGCACTTCGACCGGCCCGAGCAGACTCATGCCTCCAGTGTCCCCCGCGCTACCAGGCGCCGAAGACGGTCTCGCCGTTGGCCGTGATCCGGGCGGCGAGGTCGGCGAGGTCCATGCCCTTGACCTCCGCGAGGCAGCGGAGCGTGAGCGGGATCAGGTAGGGCGCGTTGGGCTTGCCCCGGTGCGGCGTCGGCGGCAGGTAGGGCGCGTCGGTCTCGACCAGCATCAGCTCGGGCGGGGCCACCGCCGCCGCCTCGCGCAGATATCCGGCGTTCTTGTACGTCACCGGGCCGGAGAACGACATGAAGTAACCGGCGTCCACACACCGCTTGGCCATCTCGGCGTCGCCGGAGAAGCTGTGGAAGACCACCACGTCGGGGGCGCCCTGGTCGGCGAGCACGGCGAGCACGTCGTCGTGCGCGTCACGGTCGTGGATGACCAGGGCCCTGCCGGTCCGCTTGGCGATCTCGATGTGCGCGCGGAAGCTGGCGTGCTGGTCGTCCTTCGACGCCCAGTCGCGGAAGTAGTCGAGTCCGGTCTCCCCCACCGCCCGCACGTGCGGCCGCCGCGCGAGGTCCTCGATCTCGGCGAGGACCTCGGGCGTGGAGGCGTGCGCCTCGTTCGGGTGGATGGCCACGGCCGCGTAGACGTCCCGGTGCTCGCCCGCCACTTCGGCGTTCCACCGCGAGGAGGGCAGGTCGTATCCCACCGTCACCAGGCGCGTCACGCCGACCGACTTCGCCTCGGCGAGGATCGACGCGACGCTCGCCCCGGCCGCCTGGGCCGCCAGCGCGACGGGATCGCCCGAGGACGCCTGCCGGTTGCCGACCATGATGTCCAGGTGGCAGTGGCTGTCGAACACCTCCGCCGGAAGCGCCTCGGGCGGCGCGGGACGCTCACGCGACATGGTCAGGCGTTCTCCAGCCGCGGGAAGAGGATCTCGCCCTTGACGACCTGCGCCCCGGCGGGCAGCTTGCCCCAGGTGGCGACGTCGGCGATCCGCTGGTCGGCGAGCGCGCCCAGGTGCGGCTCCGCCCCGAGGGACGCCCACAGCTTGGCGCTCGTGGCCGGCATGATCGGGTGGAGCAGGACCGCGATCGCGCGCAGCGACTCGGCCGCCGTGTAGAGGATCGCGGCGAGCCGCGCCTGCCCCTCGGGCGAGTCGTCCTTGGCCACCTTCCACGGCGCCTGGTCGCTCAGGTAGCCGTTGACCTGCTTGACGAAGTCGAAGATCGCGCCGATGCCACCCGCGAAGTCGAGGTTGTCACCGATCATGGTGTCCGCCTGGGCCGCCGCCGCGGCCAGGCCGTCCGCGATCGCCTGCTCGGCGGGACCCGCGTCCTTCGCCTCGGGAAGGGTTCCGTCGAAGTACTTGCCGATCATCGCCGCGACCCGGGACGCCAGGTTGCCGAAGTCGTTGGCGAGTTCGGAGGTGTAGCGGGCGGAGAAGTCCTCCCAGGAGAACGAGCCGTCCTGGCCGAACGGGATCGCCCGCAGGAAGTAGTAGCGGTAGGCGTCCACGCCGAAGTGGCTCGTCAGGTCACGCGGCGAGATGCCGGTGAGGTTGGACTTGCTCATCTTCTCGCCGCCGACCATGAGCCAGCCGTTGGCGAACACGCGCCCCGGCAGCGGCAGGCCGTTCGCCATGAGCATGGCGGGCCAGATGATCGCGTGGAACCGGAGGATGTCCTTGCCGACCAGGTGCACGTTCGCCGGCCAGGTGGCGTCGAACTTCGCCTGGTCGGAGCCGTATCCGACGGCCGTGGCGTAGTTGAGCAGCGCGTCGATCCACACGTAGATGACGTGCTTGGGGTCCCAGGGGATCGGGACGCCCCAGTCGAAGGTCGACCGCGAGATCGACAGGTCCTGCAGGCCCTGCTTCACGAACTGCACGACCTCGTTGCGCGCCGAGGCGGGCTGGACGAAGTCGGGGTTCTGCTCGTAGAACTCCAGCAGGCGCGGGCCGTACGCCGAGAGCCTGAAGAAGTAGTTCTCCTCCTTCAGCCACTCCACCGGGCGCTTGTGGATCGGGCACAGGTCGCCCTCCAGCAGGTCGCCGGGGGACTTGTACTCCTCGCAGCCGACGCAGTAGGGCCCCTCGTAGCCGCCCTTGTAGATCTCGCCCTTGTCGTACAGGTCCTGCACGAACTCCTGGACGCGGTCGGTGTGACGCGGCTCGGTGGTGCGGATGAAGTCGTCGTTGGCGATCTGGAGGTGCTCCCAGAGCGGCTTCCAGGCGTCCTCGACGAGCTTGTCGCACCATTCCTGGGGCGACACGCCGTTCGCCTCGGCCGTGCGCATGATCTTCTGACCGTGCTCGTCCGTGCCCGTGAGGTACCACACCTTCTCGCCGCGCTGGCGGTGCCAGCGGGTGAGCACGTCGCCCGCGACGGTCGTGTAGGCGTGGCCCAGGTGCGGGGCGTCGTTGACGTAGTAGATCGGCGTCGTCACGTAGAACGCCGACTCCCCGGATGCAGTCGTTCCTGTAGCCGCCATGTGCGAATCCTATCGGCCCCGGGGAGATGACTCCCCGGGTTAAAACGCCGGTGGCGTCGTCGGGGACGCGGCCTAGGCCACGGACTCGCGACCGGCGGTCTCGGACTCGCGGCTGACGGCCTCGGCGGCCTCCTCGGCGGCGGACGCCGCGATGTCGACCGGGTTCTCCCGCGTACGGCGGATGCCGAGGATGCTGATGAACAGCGACGCGAAGATCGTCTGGAAGCTCATGACGAACGCGGTCGCCGAGGGCACGACGAGGCGCAGCGACTCGGCCGGGATCAGCTCGCCGAAGCCGCGGCCGCCCCAGTGGGCGAGCGAGGCCACCAGGCCGACGAGACCGGCCACGGCCAGGGCGCCACCCGCGAGCAGGCCCTTCTCCAGCGTGACGACGTCCACCAGCCTGCGGATGCGCCGGTCTTCGGGGAGGAAGCCCTCCTCGGCCGCGTACACCTTGGTGAACAACGCGAACAGCACGGCCTGGAAACCGCTGACCACCATCGCGGACGCGCCGACCAGCGTGTCGACGTCGAAGGCGAGCTTGCCGATGTAGACCGGGCCGAACGTCAGCGCGGCCCCGGCGACGAGACCGAGGCTCATGAGCACCAGGCCCGGGATGAAGAACAGCCAGCGCGGGCTGTAGAGCAGCAGGAAGCGCAGGTGGCGCCAGCCGTCCCGCCAGGAGCGCAGGTGCGGCGGGCGGGAGCGGCCGTCGGGCGACAGCGTGGTGGGCACCTCGCGGACGTCGAGCCCCTGCAGGGTCGCCTTCACGACCATCTCGGAGGCGAACTCCATGCCACCGGTCTGGAGTCCCAGCCGCAGGATCGAGTCGCGGCGGAAACCGCGCAGTCCGCAGTGGAAGTCGCCGATCGCGCTGGGGAAGAACAGCCGGCCGATGAACGACAGGACCGGGTTGCCCAGGTAGCGGTGGAGCGGGGGCATGGCGCCCGGGGCGATGCCGCCGCGGAACCGGTTGCCCATGACCAGCTCGGCGCCGTCCCGGAGCTGCTCGACGAAGGGCATCAGGCTGGTGAAGTCGTAGGAGTCGTCGGCGTCGCCCATGATGACGTACTTGCCCCGGGCGGCGCGGATGCCGCCGATCAGGGCGTTGCCGTAGCCCTTCTCGTCAATATGGACAACCCGAGCGCCCGCGTCACGGGCCAGCTGTTGCGAGCCGTCGGTGCTGCCGTTGTCGGCGATGACCACCTCGCCGTCGATTCCGTTCTCGCGCATGCAGGTGAGAGCCTTGCGAACACAGATCTCAACGGTCTCGGCCTCATTGAGGCATGGCATGACAACGGTAAGTTCCACGTCGCAACTCCTCGCATATGACGGCAGGACACCAATGATGCCCGCTTCCCAGTAGCGTCCGAGTCAAGTCCGCGAAACGGCTGGCATTCTGTAACCGTGACTCCACCCACCGCTGGAGCGGCGGGCTCCCCGCGTCGCCGGCCAAGCGGCGTCGCAGAGGACGAGCCCGGCCCGGAGAATTCTCAGCGCGCCGGCCACGTCGGCGTGCGCGGTATGCCCGCAGGTGAAGTGCCGGAACTCCGGCCGGGTGGCGCGGTTTTCCGCCACATGCCCGCGGGTGTCCATTCGAAGGAACCGGCGAGATTCGAGGGGAGGAAGCGCGGACGCACCCGCCGGCTGAAGCAGGCGGTCGGCTCCGCGCGACTTTGATGGTCGCGATCGCGGATCCTCCGTCGGTGAACGCCTCCCCTGTCGGCGGCTGGGGCCGTCCGCTCGCCCTGCTGCGCCGCCACCGGGTCTTCGCGGTCACGCTCGGCGTCGCCTTCGTGCTGCGGATCGTCACGATGCTGGGCTTCGGCCCGGCCATGTGGTTCAACGACTCCTACGACTACGTGTCCGTGGCGCTGCGCCCGCGTCCGCACCCGATCCGCCCGGACGGGTACGGCTTCTGGCTGCTGCTGCTCAAGCCGTTCCACAGTTTCTCGCTCGTGGTGTTGACCCAGCACCTCATGGGCCTGGCGGCGGCGTTCCTTATCTATGCGCTGCTGACCAGAAGATTTGGGATGCCAGGCTGGGGGGCGACGCTGGCCGCCGCCCCCGTGATGTTCGACGCCTACCAGATCCAGCTCGAACAGCTGATCATGTCGGACACCATGTTCATCCTGCTCGTCGTGGGCGTGGTGACGCTCGTGCTGTGGCGGGAGCGAATGACCTGGCGGGGCGGGACCGTGGTCGGCCTGCTGCTCGCGCTGACGGCGCTGACCCGGAGCATCGGCCTGCCCATCCTCGCCCTGGTCGTGGCCTATCTGGTGATCAAGCGGGCGGGCTGGAAGCCGATCGCCGCCATGATCGCCGCGTGCGCGCTGCCCGTGCTCGCCTACATGGGCTGGTTCAAGGCGGTGAACGGCCAGTTCGCGATGACCAACAGCGACGGGGTGATCCTCTACATGAGGACGTCGCTGTTCGCCGACTGCCACAAGATGAACATCGACGAGCGCCGCGAGCTCGAGCTGGCGCTGCTGTGCATCAACGTCGCGCCCAAGGACCGCGGCCTGTCCGCGCAGGCGTACCTGTGGTGGGACGACCAGAACCAGCTCCACGTCTTCGGCTCGGGCATGAAGTTCACCCCGGAGATCAACGCGAACGCCAGCGCGTTCGCGAAGAAGGCGATCCTGTCCCAGCCGGGCGACTACCTGGCCGCGGTGGCCAAGGACTTCTTCCGCGCCTTCCAGTGGGGCCGCCCGCGGTTCCCCGACGCCAAGACCTTCCTGCAGTACGAGTTCGACAACGAGTACACCCGCAAGCTGCCCAAGTGGAGCTCCTACCACAGCACCACGGACAAGGACGCCGAGGCGTACGAGAACGGCCCGGCCGCGACGCACGTGGTCTCGCCGTGGTCGGACATCATGATCGGCTACCAGAAGGTCGTACGGCTGCCGGGCATCGTGCTGGGCCTGCTGCTGCTGTTCGGCCTGTACGGCGTGGCGCGACGCTGGCGCGACCTCGGCGGGCCCGAGCTGCTGCCCTGGCTGGGGGCGGTGGGACTGATCCTGGCCCCGGCGGCGACCGCCGAGTTCGACTACCGCTACCTGCTGCCCGCGGTGCCGCTCGCCTGCCTCGCCGCCGGCATCACCGCCGCCGGTCTGCTGGGCCGCCCCTCGCCGCGGCTGTCCTCCCTGCGCCTGTCGCCACTGCGCCCGTCGTCGCTGCGCCCGTCCTCGCGGCGCCGCCCCTCGCTCCGCTGACCCGGCACGCGGCGCCCGGTCCCCGCCCGGGGGTCGGGCGCCGCGGATCGCGTTTCCCGGGGCCGGGCGTTTTCCCGGGGTCAGACGCCGTGGACGGCGTTGTAGAGGTCGCGCTTGGGGACGCCGGCCGACTTGGCCACCTCGACGATGGCCTGCTTGCGCGGCACGCCCGCGCCCTCGCGCCTGGCCACCTCCTCGACCAGTTCCTCGATGCCCGGCGCGGCCTCCTCGGCGGTCCGTCCCGCCACCACCAGCGTGATCTCGCCCCTGACCTCGCCCGCGGCCCATTCGGCCAGCTCGCCGAGGCCGCCGCGCCGCACCTCCTCGTAGGTCTTGGTGAGCTCCCGGCAGACGGCGGCGGGCCGCTGCGCGCCGAAGGCCTCCGCCATCGCCTCCAAGGTCGCGTGCAGGCGGTGCGGCGCCTCGAAGAACACCATCGTGCGCTCCTCGGCCGCCAGCGCAGCCAGCCGCCTGGCCCGCTCCCCCGGCTTTCGCGGAGGGAACCCCTCGAAACAGAACCGGTCGCTCGGCAGGCCGGAGACGGCGAGGGCGGTCGTCACCGCCGACGGGCCGGGCAGCGCCGTCACGGGCAGACCGGCCTCGACCGCGAGGCGGGTGAGCCGATAGCCGGGGTCGGAGACGCCCGGCATCCCCGCGTCGGTGATCACGACGACGGTCCGTCCCTCGCGCAGCGCCTCCAGCAACTCGGCGGCCCTGGCACTCTCGTTGGCGTCGTAGTAGGACACCACGCGGCCCCCGATGGCGATCTCCAGGTCGGCCGCGAGCCGCCGCAGCCGGCGGGTGTCCTCCGCGGCGATCACGTCGGCCGCGGCGAGCACCTCGCGCAGCCGTGGGGACGCGTCTTTGGGCTGGCCGATCGGGGCTGCGGCGAGAACGAGCACGCGTCCACCCTATGGCGGGCGTGAAACATTCATCGACGAGCGGCCGGTTGGCCCAATCCACGCGCGACCCGTGTCCTTGGCGGGGACTCACCAGTAATCTGTCGGCGTGGCCGTGACCGACTATTCTCACAAGGCGTTCGAGCAGCCGGAAGAGGGACCACAGGACAACGCTCCCGCGGTTTCCCTGCGCGACCGGCTCGTGCCGCCCATGCCCGGCAGCGCCATGTGGGGCTGGCTCGGCCCCATCCTGGTCGCCCTCTTCGGCGGGTTCCTCCGGTTCTACCGGCTGGGCACACCGCATTCGGTCGTCTTCGACGAGACGTATTACGCCAAGGACGCCTTCGCCACCGTCAAGTACGGCGTCGAACGGCAGTTCGTGGACGGGGCGGACAAGCTCCTGCTCGCCGGCAACGAGCACATCTTCAAGCAGTGCGGCTCGGTGAGCGAGTGCGCCTCCTACGTGGTGCACCCGCCGGTCGGCAAGTGGCTGATCGGCTTCGGCGAGATGATCTTCGGAGCGAACCCGTTCGGCTGGCGCTTCACCGCCGCGCTGCTCGGCACGCTGTCCATCCTGATCCTCGCCCGCACGGCCCGCAGGATGACCCGCTCGACGCTGCTCGGCTGCGCGGCCGGTCTGCTGCTGTCCCTCGACGCCCTCCACTTCGTGCTGTCCCGTACGGCGCTGCTGGACATCTTCCTGATGTTCTGGGTGCTCGCCGGCTTCGCCTGCCTCGTGGCCGACCGGGACTGGTCCCGCGGCCGGCTCGCGGACTGGCACGAGGCGGGGTCGCCCGCGGACGGTCCGCGGCTGGGCCTGCGGCCCTGGCGCCTGGCCGCCGGGGTGTGCCTCGGCCTGGCCATGGCCACCAAGTGGACCGGCGGCTTCTACATCGCCGCCTTCGCGATCATGTCGCTGCTGTGGGACGCGGGCGCCCGGCGGGCCGTCGGAACGCCCCGGCCGTACGGCGTGGTCGTCCGCCGCGACCTGCCGCTCGCCGCGGCGTGGATGGCGGTCGTCCCGATCGTCACCTACGTCCTGTCGTTCACGGGGTGGTTCGTCACCGACAAGGGATACGGCCGCAACTGGGACCAGGCCACCTCGAGCGGCCCGGTCTACTTCGTCATCGACTCGCTCCGCTCGTGGTTCGACTACCAGAAGCAGGTGCTCACCTTCCACACCGGTCTGGAAACGAGCCACCCGTACCAGTCCGAGCCGTGGCAGTGGCCGCTGCTGCTGCGCCCGGTGGCGTTCTTCTATGAGTCGCCGAAGAACTGCGGCGCCGCCTCCTGCTCCTGGGCGGTCCTCGGCACCGGAACGCCGGTCATCTGGTTCGCCGGTGTGCTCGCGCTGATCGGCATGATCGCCTGGTACGTCGCGACCCGCGACTGGCGGGCGGGCGCGGTGCTGCTCGGCTACGCCGCCGGATGGCTGCCGTGGTTCTACTTCGCCATCGCGGACAACCGGACGATGTTCATGTTCTACGCGATGCCGATGGTGCCGTTCATGATCCTGGCACTCGTGCTGGCCTGCGGACTGATCATCGGCAGCGAGAATCCGGCCCGGCCCAACCGGCGTGTGACCGGCACGGCCGTGGTCGGCGCGTTCGTGCTCCTGGCTCTGGTGAACTTCGGGTGGCTCTATCCCGTGATCGCCGCCGAGTCCATCCCGTACGACTCCTGGCACGCGAGGATGCTGTTCGACTCGTGGATCTGACACCCCCGTATGGTTGGGCGCGTACGTCGCGCCCTAAGGTGCACCCAGAGGGGGGGTGGTCGCGAGTGATGCCCGGTCGTCGTCAACGATGGGGTCGATACGGCAGACTGCGGGTCATGCCCGCACCTGACGTCGCCGCGCTCCTCGCCCAACTGGAGCGCTCCGAGCCGGACATCGCCGAGCCCGCCCGCGTCGCGGTCGAGTGGCTCGCCGGCGGCGAGGCGCTGGAGACCATCAGCCAGTTCGACGTGTGCGAGTTCCTCTGGTACACGCTGCCGCTCAAGGTGCCGGGCGACCAGGCGACCATCGCCAGGGCCCTCGGCCGGCTGCTCAGGCTCGCGGGCATGGAGCGTTACGCCGCCCTGTGCGACTCCCCGGCCACCGCCCGGATCCTGCTGACGTACGCCAGGGAGGGCGAGGAGGCCGGGGCCGCCGCCTACCACCGTGAGCTCGAGGCCACCGGGGTGCTGCCCCCGGACATCGCCGAGCTGTCGTGGAGCTCGATCATGGGGCCGGAGGAGCTCGGGGCGCACGTCGCGTGCGCGGCCGCCCTGGAGCTGGCCATCGTCACCGGCGACCCGGTGGACCGTGAGGAGCTGACCCGCCGCTGGCTCACCGCGCCCCGCGCCGAGCTGGGCGGCGACTGCTGGCTGCACCGGGTCCACGGCGAGCGGCTGAACCGCTGGGTGCTCGGACGCGGCACCGCCCGCCGCGAGCTCGCCCAGCCCTTCGAGGTGCGGCTGCACGCCCCCATCACGGCTCCGGACGAGCCGCACCTCGAACCGCTGCGCTGGCTGCTCGGCCTGGCCCGCACCGGGGTACGCCTGACCGAGCGGCTCAACGTCGGGCGCGCCGTGGCCGCCGAGGCGGCCGACCGGTTCGGCTGGGGCAATCGGACCAGGTCCGGGGTGGTGCGCGGCGAGGCCGACGTGCCCGCTCTCACCGAGCTGCGGCAGATCGCCGTACACGATCTCGGGGCGCTGCGGCGCAGCGGCCGGAGGCTGGTGCTCACGACCACGGGCAGGAACCTGCTGGACGACCGCGCCGCGATGTGGGAGGCGGCCGCGCCCACGCTGCTCGTCCCCGCCCCCGGGGAGCACGACTTCGAGGTCTCCATCCGCGAGTCGGCGCTGATGATCCTGGTGGACCGCGACGTGGTGCGGGACGGCGAGCTGCGCGACCGGGTCGCCGAGGTGGTCAACGGCGAGGGCTGGCGCGCCACGGACGGCGGCCGGGTCGGCGGCGCCGACCTCACCGGCCCGCTCGCCCGGCTCCGGCACCGCCTCGACGCCCTCGGGCTGGAGACCGCGGCCCACACACCGGAGGCGACGGGCCCAGCGCCGGAGACGGCGGCGGGCCGAGCGTCCGAGAGCGCGAGGCGTGCGGCGGACGCCGTGCCGTGGCGGCTCACGGATGCCGGGCGGCGCGCCGCGCTCGCCGCGCTGCGCGCGCAGGCCCTGCGCCCCCGCCAGTACGCCGGCCTCGGCTGAACCCGGCGGGCACCCGCGTGCACTCCGCATGCACCTCGCGGGCTCCCCGCGCGCTCGCCGCGCGCTCGCCGCGGGCTCGCCGCGGGCTCGCCGCGGGCTCCACGGGGTGCCCGCGAAGCGGGTCAGGGCGACCTCAGGCGGGGGTGCAGGGCGCGCCGTTGAGACGCCACTGCACGGGGTTGGAGTTGACCCCGGAGTAGTACCCGTTGAAGCCGATGTACACCGTCTGACCGGGAGCGATGTCGCTGCCCCAGGACGGGGCCGCCGCCGTCACCTCGGAGCCGGTCTGGGACCAGGTGGCCGACCACCCCGACAACACCATCTGCCCCGAGTCGGTGAAGAGGAACGTGAGCCGCCAGTCGTGTACGGGTGCGGCGCCGGTGTTGGTGATCGAGATGTTCGAGCTCATGGTGCCGTTGAAGCCGAACGATCGGTAGGTCACCCGGCAGGTGATCGGCCGTGGGGACGGCGACGGCGTGGTGATGACGTCGTTGTAGATCCTCACGGTCACGGACCCCGACGCGGGCGAGACGGCTCCCTCTGTGTCCACGGCCACGACGTGCAGCTCGTGGTCCTCGAAAGCGACACCGCTGGGCGGCCAGCGCAGGGTGAGCTCGCCACCGGTGGCGTTGGGCCCGAAGGTCGCCTTGACGGACGTGACGCCGTCGCGCGTCTCCTGCACCCGGTAACAGGCGATGCCGTCCTCGTCGGTGGCGGGCGCCCAGCGCAGGCTGACCGCGTTCAGGAGCACATGGACGATCTCCGGCGTCCCCGGAGCGGTCGGCGGCGTGCCCGCCGACGGCGTGCCCGACTCGCAGGGGATGGGCGTGGGCGGCGGCGGCGCCGTCGTGAGGGCGTAGGCCGTGGCCCCCGCCTCGGTCTCCACCGCCGCCGGTGCGACGAGCGCGGCGGCCGCCAGGAGCACCGCCGTCACCCAGGCGCCCATCCCCGTCTTCGATCTCATCGTCCGCACTCCTCGTGTGGTCAACGGCTCGGTGACGGCGATCGTGAGCGCCGGGCGGCGGCCGGTCAACGGGCGGCGGCTCGCACGGCCGTACGCGCCTGGTGGGCGGCGCACGGTGCTGCAACTTTCAGGCGCGGCCGTCGAGGACCTCCAGGTAGTGGGCGTTGTACATGATCCCCACGATGTTGCCGAACGGGTCGGCGACCGAGGCGGTGACGAACCCCGGGCCGCGCTCCGTCGGCGCCTCGTGCTCGGCGGCGCCCATCGACAGCAGCCTGGCCAGGCTCGCCGTCACGTCGTCGACGTGCCAGTAGACGACGGCCCCGCCCGGCCCGCCCGCGTCGTGCGGCGCGTAGCGGCGGTCGATCAGTCCCAGTTCGTGCTGGTAATCACCGAGGCGGAACTCGGCGTAGGCGAGCCGCCCGTCCGGTCCCCGGCGCTCGAAGTACGCCTCCACGCCGAGCAGCTCCGCGTACCACCTCTTCGCCTGCTCGACGTCGTCCGCCCAGAAACTCACGGTCGTCATTCCGCGCAACATTCGTGCTCCCTTCGTTGGAGATGAACGCTAGGAGGCCTTGAGGAACGTGCGGTTCCGCAATGCGCGGGAGACTGTGGCCATGCTGGAAACCTCCGTACGGCTGCTGCGGTTGCTGGCGCTGCTCCAGGCGCGGCCCGGCTGGTCCGGCGCCGAGCTGGCGGACCGGCTCGCGGTGACCACCAGGACCGTGCGCAACGACGTCGAGCGGCTGCGCGTCATGGGCTACGAGATCCAGTCGACGACCGGCACGGCCGGCGGTTACCGGCTGGGCGCGGGGTCCGCCCTGCCCCCGCTGCTGCTGGACGACGAGGAGGTCGTCGCCGTGGTCGTCAGCCTGCAGGCCGCCGCGGGCAGCACCGTGACCGGCATCGAGGAGACCTCGCTGCGCGCGCTCACCAAGCTCCAGCGCATGCTGCCGTCGCGGCTGCGGCACCGGATCGAGGCCGTTCGCGCCGCCACGGTCGCGGTGCCGGGCCACGGCCCCACCGTGGATCCCGAGACGCTGACATCGATCGCGGCGGCCGTCCGCGACCGCGAGACCCTGCGCTTCGACTACCTCGACCACCGGGGCAACGAGGGGCGCCGCACGGCCGAGCCGCACCGGCTCGTGTTCACCGGGCGGCGCTGGTATCTGCTGGCCTGGGACGTCGACCGGCGCGACTGGCGGACCTTCCGCGCCGACCGCGTGCGGCTCCGCACCCCCAACGGCCCCCGCTTCACCCCGCGCGAACCACCCGAGGGCGACGCCGCCGCCCACGTCGTACGCGGGGCGGGCTCGGCCGCCTGGAGGCACCCGGCCGTCGTGAGGCTGCACGCGCCTGTCGAGGTCATGGGCGCGAGGCTCACCGCCGCGGCCGGCCTGCTGCGCGCCGACGGCGCGGACGCCTGCGTGCTGGAGACCGGCGGCGACTCACTCCACAATCTGACGGCCTTCCTCACCGCGCTCGACGTGCCCTTCACCGTGCTCGACCCGCCCGAGCTGCGCGCCCACCTGCGCGCGCTCGCCGAGCGCTACCGGGCGGCGGGGGGCGGGTAGCGTGTGAGGTCATGCCGGACGAGACACTTGCCGCGGACGACGACATCCGACACGTGAACGCGTTCTGGCGGACGCTGGGCCTGCCCGGCCTGATCGACGTCCACACCCATTTCATGCCGGAACGCGTCCTGGCCAAGGTGTGGGCGTACTTCGACTCCGCCGGGCCGCTCGTCGGCAGGACCTGGCCGATCACCTACCGGCTGCCCGAGGACGACCGCCTCGGACGGCTCAGGGCCTTCGGCGTGCGGGCGTTCACCTCCATGCTCTACCCCCACAAGCCCGGCATGGCGGAGTGGCTGAACGACTGGGCCGCCGGCTTCGCCGCCCGAGTGCCCGGCTGCCTGCACACGGCGACGTTCTTCCCCGAACCCGGCGCCGCGCGGTATGTCGCGCGGGCGGTCGAGGCGGGTGCCCGGGTGTTCAAGGCGCACCTCCAGGTCGGCGGGTACGACCCGAACGACCCGCTGCTCGACGAGGTCTGGGGGCTGCTGGAGGATCACGGCATCCCGGTGGTGACCCACTGCGGATCAGGCCCGGCCCCCGGCCCGCACACCGGGCCGGAGCCGATCGCGGCCCTGCTCGCCCGGCATCCCCGGCTGCCGCTCGTGATCGCCCACATGGGCACTCCCGAGTACGCCGAGTTCCTCGCCCTGGCCCTGCGTCATCCGGCGGTCTGCCTGGACACGACGATGGCCTTCACCGGCTTCACCGAGGAGACCGCGCCCTTCCCCCGGGATGCCGTCCCGCTGCTGCTGGAGCTTCAGGACCGCGTCCTGCTCGGCACCGACTTCCCCAACATCCCCTACCCGTACGCGGAGGCGCTGTCGGCCCTGGCCGGCCTGGACCTCGGGGACGGGTGGCTGCGCGCGGTCTGTCACGACAACGCCGCCAGGATCTTCGGTCTGTACGAGGCGAACCGCCGAAGGTGATCCTCGCGGAGCGGGGGGTTCAGGAAGACAGGCTGTCGTCGGCCGGTGCCGTCGTCACCTCGGCGGGAGCGAACGGGAGGCACAGGACGAAGCGGGCGCCGACGGGGCTGTCCTCGATCGTCAGGCTGCCGCCGTGGGTCTGCGCGATCTGCCTGGCGATCGGCAGCCCCAGCCCCGCGCCTCCGGCGTCCCTGCTTCGAGCCGCGTCCAACCGGGTGAACCGGTCGAACACCATCTCGCGCTTGTCCCGTTCGATCCCCGGCCCGTCGTCGACGACTTCCAGCACCGCCGCACCCTGCGGAAAGCGCCGATCGCCGCAGTCGCCGCCGGGCTCGTGCCGTACGGACACGGTGATCGTCGAGGAGGCGTGCCGTTCGGCGTTGTCGAGGAGGTTGGTCAGCAGGCGGGCCAGACCCACCCTGTCGCCGAGCACGAGCGCCCCGGGCTGGAGGGCGGAATCGATCCGCTTGGCCGGGTGACGGCGGTTGCGCAGCTCGGCGGCCACGACCTCGGCCAGATCGAGCCGGTGCTGCTCGCCGCGCATGCCGTGGTCGAGTCGTTCGAGGGTGAGCAGGTCGTGCACGATCGCCTGTAGCCGGTCGAGGCTGGGCAGGAGGACCGAACCCAGCTCCGGCACGCTGGTCTCCTGCGGCGCGAGAAGCCCGTCCTCCACCTCCGCGCGCATGGCCGCTATCGGAGTGCGCAGGTCGTGGGAGGCGTTGGAGACGAACTCACGCTGTTGCCGCAGCGCGCTCTGCACCTGCCGCAGCGCGGTGTCCAACCGGCCGAGCGTGTGGTTCACGCTCTCGGCCATCCCCTGGATCTCGTCGTCCGTGGCCGGCACCGGCACACGGCGACCGGGACAGTCCCCGTTGATCTCGTCGAGCTCCGCCCGGATGGCGTTCACCGGCCTGAGCGATGCCCGTACGTTCCGGTAGCCGAGGTAGGTGATGGCCGCGGCCAGCGCCGCCGCGCCCACTCCCACCAGCGCGGCCAGGCGGGGGTCGACCCACGGGGGCACCTCAGGGGAAGCGCTGTAGACCATCCACCTCTCGCCCGCGCGGTGCGCCCACTGCGCCACGACGATGTCGCAGTCGGCAGCCGGGAAGATGCCGCCGCACACGACGCAGGTCGCGCTGTTCCTGCTGTCCCGCGGGACGAAGCGCGCCATCCTCGGCATGCCCCGCACATCGGGGGTCGAGGCGACCACGCGGCCGGATGGGTCGACCACCTGAAGGTGGCGGAACTCGCGCCCGGCAAGGGGATAGGCCAGCTGTCCCCGCTCCATCTGGACGGCCACGCGGCCGCCCGCCGCCGCGACCTCCCTGGTGACGGTGTCGCTGGCGTAGTGGTGCACGGCCGTCATGAGGAGCAGGGCCAGCAGCGCGCACAGCAGGGTGGCCACCACCCCGGTGAACAGGGTGATGCGGCTGGTGATGGAGAAACGGCCCTGCAGGTTCATCCTGTCCCCTCCGGCCAGTGGACCACACGGGGCGGAAAGGGCCGGGAAAGAGGCGATCCCGCAATCTCCACGGAGCGTCAAGACCCTGCCCGCATCTCCTGTGGAACGCCAGGGGTTCTTCCACGTCTCCTCCACGTGACCCCACGGGAGACAGCCGCCGACCGCGGGTCCTGCCCTCCTCGGCTTCCATCAGGCCGCCAAAAGGACCTGTAACGGCCGGCGCGGGCCGACCAAGGCGCGGGAAACCGAGGCTTCCCACTCACCTTCAGGGGCCTTGACGTGGCGGTAGGCGTGCCGCAGGTGGCACCCGGCTCCGAGCAGCGAAAAGGCCCGCCAGGTGGATCACCTGACGGGCCTTCGTCGTGGTGGAGCTATGGGGATTTGAACCCCAGACCCCTTCGATGCGAACGAAGTGCGCTACCGGACTGCGCTATAGCCCCAACGACCTCGACTAGATTAGCAAACTCTCCGGGGTGTTCGCGCCACCGACTCAGTCTCCGGCCGCGCGGCGCCCGTCGGCGTACTGGTCGAAGACCTGGACGCGCTTGCGCGCCTCGAACTTGATGATCTCCGCCTCGCGGGCCGCCGCCGCCAGGGCGCGGCGGCGTTCCCGCCGGCGGCGCAGGTGCTCGGCCCGCGCCCGGGCGGCCTTCTCCCGCTGCTCCCTGTCCGCGCGTACGGCCACGCGCAGCACGGCGAAATAGCCGACGAGGAGCACGCCCGAGGGCGCGACGGCCCACCAGGGCATCACGCGGACGGCCGCGGTGACCACGGAGGCCAGCACGAGCAGGATGCTCCACAGAAGCCGCCGCCGGCGCCGGGCGAGGATCCGGGCGCGCCGGTGGGCGGCGACACGACGGGCCCGTGCGTGCCGCTCCGCCGCGATCTGGTCCGGGGTGACGGTCTCGGCGCCCGGCGCCGCAGCGGAGGACGCGGCGGGATCGGCGGAGCCCGCGGACACGGCCGGCGGGGTGACGACCGTGTCGGCGTCGCCGCCGTCCGCGTCACCGGTGCCGTCGGAGTCGCCGGAGGCCTCGTCGGAAGCGTCGTTGGAACCGGCGGCCTCCGAGGAGTCGTCGGCGGGCAACTCGGACAGCGTGAAGGCCTCCGGCTGCTCCTCGAACAGCTCGTCGTCGGTGTGCCGGTCCCGGCGCAGCCACATGGGCAGCAGGACGCTGAGCCACATGACGACGATGGCGAGGTAGAGCAGGGCGCTACCCATGCGCCCACCCCCACGCCCTCCGGCTATGGGCATGGTGAACACGTCCGTGGCCCTGTGTCGGCGGAGAGGTGTTCACGTCACGCACCGTAGGACTGTGTGTCACTGAATGACGAGCATTCAGTCCGGTGTGTCGCGAGATCGTCAAAGCTCTTCATGTAATTCGATCCCGTGCGAGCGCGTGGTTCCCACAGGCCACGCCCGTCGCTCGCGATGAAGACCTGCTACCGGTGGGCCAGCGGCGGCCGGGGTGCGATGGACGGAGTCCGCTTCCTCATGTGGGTGCCTCCCGTGACGCGGTTTCGGTTACCGCCACGGAGCATCACAGCGCCCGCTAGTGATCGGTTTGCCCTTCGATTGCAGCCGGCCGGGCGCCGTCTCCTAACCGGGGCTGGACTCGCTGCGGCGGGCGGCCGAGTTCATGGTGCGGCGCCACTGGACGAGCAGTCCGCGCGGCACGTCCTCGACGGTCAGCGCGTAGCAGATGTGGTCACGCCAGGCACCGTCGATGTGCAGTTGACGCCGGCGGATGCCCTCCTCGCGGAACCCGAGCTTCTCCACGACTCTGCGGCTGGCGTGGTTCTCCGGCCGGATGTTGGCCTCAAGTCGGTGTAAACCGGTCGTGAAAAAGCAGTGGTCCACCGCCATGGCGAGCGCGGTCGGGATGATGCCCCGCCCGGCGAGCGCGCCGTCGACCCAGTAGCCCACCTGCGCGGAGCGGGCCGACCCCCACACGATCGCCCCCACGGTGAGCTGCCCCGCGAAGCGTCCCTCGTACGTCACGACCCAGGGCATGGCGAGCCCTTGGCGGGCCTCGCGGCGCAGCGTGCCGACCATGGAGACGTACGGCCCGAGACCGGTGCGGAACAGCGGGGTCTCCGGGTTGCTCGGCTCCCAGGGCCGGAGCCATTCGGCGTTGCGCAACCGGGTGTCGCGCCAGTCCCGCACGTCACGCAGGCGCAGCGGCCGCAGCCCGACGGGCCCCTCGGCCATGGACGCCGGCCAGCCGCGAAGTCGATCCATTCGTCAATCATCCACCGGAACACGGTCAACGCGCCACGCGGGACGCGCCCCGGTCTCGGCGGGCTCCTCAGCGGGCATGGTCGCCGCCGTGGATCTGGTCGACCACGTGACCCAGGATCGGGGTCAGCACGGCCATGCCGTCCCGTACGCCGCCGGAGGACCCGGGCAGGTTGACCACCAGCGTCCTGCCGGCCTGCCCGGCGAGACCACGGGACAGGATCGACGTCGGCACCTTCTCCCGGTTGACCTGGCGTATGGCCTCGGCGATGCCGGGGATCTCCCGGTCCAGCACCCGGCGGGTCATCTCCGGGGTGAGGTCGAGGGGCGTCACCCCGGTGCCGCCCGTGGTGACGATCACGTCGTAGCCTTCGGCGACGCCCTCGCGCAGCGCGGCCTCGACCGCGTCCCCGTCGGGGACCACGCGGGGCCCGTCCACCCGGTCGCAGCCCGCCTCCTTGAGGAGGGAGGCCAGCAGCGGCCCGGAGCGGTCCTCGTAGACGCCCGCGGACGCCCTGTTGGACACCGTCACCACCAACGCGCGCACGCCCTCACTCCTGTCCGGACCGGGTCCAGTGGCCCGTCTTGCCGCCCGTCTTCTCCTCGACCCGGACATCGGTGATCACCGCCGCCGGGTCCACCGCCTTGACCATGTCCACCAGCGCGAGCGCCGCGACGGTGACGGCGGTGAGCGCCTCCATCTCGACGCCCGTCCTGTCGGTCGTACGGACCCGGGCGGTGATCTCCACCCCCTCGTCCACGACGGCCAGGTCGACCTTCACGCCGGTCAGGGCGATCGGGTGGCACAGCGGCACGAGGTCGGGGGTGCGCTTGGCGCCCATGATCCCGGCGATGCGCGCGACGCCGAGCGCGTCGCCCTTGGGCACGTCTCCCGCGCGGAGCACGGCCACCGCCTCCGGCGACAGCAGCACCCGGCCCGTCGCGACGGAGGTACGCGCGCTGACGTCCTTCTCGGAGACGTCCACCATCCGGGCGGCGCCCGACTCGTCCACGTGCGTCAGCTTCATAGCGGTATCACCTCCACCTCGGCGCCCTCGGGCAGCGAGGTCACGTCCTCCGGCACCACGATCAGCGCGTTCGCCCCGGCCAGCGCCGCGAGCTGGTGCGAGCCCTGCCGGGTCACCGGCGCCACGGTCTCCCCCGTCTCCCCGGTATCTCTGCTCAGCACGGCCCGCAGGTATGACCGCTTCCCCTCGGGAGACCGCAGCGGCGCGGTCACCGTTGCCCGTACGGTCGGGGGCGGCCCTGCCGGGAGACCCTGCATCGCCCGCAGAGCGGGCTTGACGAAGAGCACGAACGACACGAACGACGAGACCGGGTTGCCCGGCAGCGTGAAGATCGGCACGCGGTCGGGCCCCACGACGCCGAAGCCCTGCGGCATGCCCGGCTGCATGGCGACCTTCTCGAAGGTCACCGTGCCCAGCGGTGACAGGGCCTCCTTGACCGGTTCGTACGCCCCCATCGAGACGCCGCCGCTGGTGATCACGGCGTCGGCCCGCAGGAGCTGGGCGTCCAGCGTGTCCATGAACTCCTTGGGGTCGTCGGTCACCGAACCGGCCCGGAACCCCTCCGCCCCGGCCTCGCGTACGGCCGCGGCGAGCATGAAGCTGTTGGACTCCCAGATGCGCCCCGCGCCCAGCGGGGTGCCGGGCTCGGCGAGCTCGGCACCCGTGGACAGCACGACGACCCTCGGCCGGGGCCGCACCCGCACCCGGCGGCGGCCGACCCCGGCGAGGATGCCGATCTGGGCGGGCCCGATCCTGGCGCCCTCGCGGAGCACCACGTCGCCCGCCCGCACGTCCTCACCCGCCCGCCGGATCGCGTTGCCGACCGGCGCCGGCCTGTCGATCCGTACGCGGGCGGTGCCCCCGTCGGTCCACTCCACCGGCACGACGGCGTCGGCGCCTGCGGGCATCGGCGCCCCGGTCATGATGCGGGTGACCAGGCCGGGGCCGAGGGCGTTCAGCCCGCCGTCCCCCGCCGCCACGTCCCCGATCACGGGCAGTGTGACGGGCGTGGCGGCCACGTCCTCGGCCCGTACGGCGTAGCCGTCCATCGCCGAGTTGTCGAACGGCGGCAGCGCGACGGGCGAGGCGACGTCCTCGGCCAGCACGGCGCCGAGGGCGGCCTCGATCTCGACCTCGAGCGGTGCGAGCGGGCGCACCGTCGCGAGGATGCCGGCGAGATGGCGGTCGACGGACTTCATCGGCTCACTGTCCGGACTTGTTCAGGAACTCCCGCAGCCACGGCAGGAACTCGGGGGCGAGGTCGTCCCGGTTCGCGGCGAACTGCACCACGGTCTGCAGATACTCCAGCTTGTTGCCGGTGTCGTAGCGACGGCCGCGGAACAGCACGCCGTGCACCGGGCCGCCCTCCTCCGGGCCCATCGAGGCCAGGGTGCGCAGGGCGTCGGTGAGCTGGATCTCGCCGCCGCGCCCGGGCGGGGTGCGCTCCAGCACGTCGAACACGGCGGGATCGATCACATACCGCCCGATGATGGCCCAGTTCGAGGGCGCCTCGTCGGCCGGGGGCTTCTCCACGAGGTCGGTGACGCGGACGACGTCGTCCTCGTCGGTCGGCAGAATGGCGGCGGCGCCGTACAGGGAGACATGCTCGCGTGGCACCTCCATCAGCGCGACGACGCTGCCGCCGTAGGTCGCGCGCACCTCGATCATGCGCTTGAGCAGCGGGTCGCGGGGGTCGATGATGTCGTCGCCGAGCAGGCAGGCGAACGGCTCGTGGCCGACGTGCTGCTTGGCGCACAGGACGGCGTGGCCGAGGCCCTTGGGCTCACCCTGCCGCACGTAGTGCATGGTGGCGAGGTCGACAGGCTCCTTCACCTGGTTGAGCCGCTCCTCGTCGCCCTTGGCGCGAAGAGCGTCCTCCAACTCGTACGCTACGTCGAAGTGGTCCTCGATCGAGCGCTTGTTGCGGCCGGTCACCATGAGGACGTCGAGCAGCCCGGCGGAGACGGCCTCCTCCACCACGTACTGGATGGCCGGCTTGTCGACGATGGGCAGCATCTCCTTGGGAGTCGCCTTCGTCGCGGGAAGGAAGCGGGTGCCGAGACCCGCGGCGGGCACGACGGCTTTGGTCACGGGATCGAAGTCAGCCATGAGTAGACACTAACGGAGCAGTCTTTGGACAAGATGAACCTGCGTCGGCGTATCCTGCGCGGCCGGTCGGAACTCGATCCCGGGACGCTGCGCGAGTCGTCGGCGGCCATCAGGGAGTTACTCCTCGACCAGCCGTGGGTGCAGATGGCGGGGCTGGTGGCCTGCTACTGGTCGACCGGCGCCGAGCCGTCCACCCAGGGGCTGATCCTGGCCCTGTGGAAACACGGCGCCACGGTGATGCTGCCGGTGCAGCGCGCGGACGGCGACCTCGACTGGGCGGTGTACGACGGTCCCGACTCGCTGGCGCCCGGCCCGAACGGGATCATGGAGCCGGTGGACGTCCGGCGCGGCGTCGACGCGATCCGCACCGCCGCGCTGGTCATCGTGCCGGCCCTGGCCGTGGACCGGGTCACCGGCGTACGGCTCGGCCGCGGCGGCGGCTTCTACGACCGGGCGCTCGCCCGCGTGGGGCCGAACGTGCCGACGGTGGCGCTCCTGCACGAGGGCGAGCTGATCGAAGGGGTTCCCACCGAGCCCCACGACCAGCGCGTACGCTTCGCCGCCCTCCCGAGCGGAATCGCCCGATTGGTACAGATGTGACAAGATTGACCTAAGGGACGGCGAAGGGAGCGGGTGGGTCTGAACGTCTGGCTGCTGCTGTCCGCCGCCGTCGTCATCGCGGCCATCGCGTCCGTACGGATCGCGCACCGCACCGGCCTTCCCACGCTGCTCATCTTCCTCGGCATCGGCCTGCTGCTCGGTGAGGGCGGCATCGTCGGCATCAACTTCGACAACGCCCAGACGGCCCAGCAGCTCGGCATGATCGCCCTCGCCGTGATCCTCGCCGAGGGCGGTCTCACCACCAACTGGAACCACGTACGCGACGCCGTGCCGACCGCGCTCGTGCTCGCCACGGTCGGGATCGCGGTCAGCGTCGTCGTGCTCGCGGTGACCGTCGCCGCCCTGCTCGGCATGGAGTGGCGGATGGCGCTGCTGCTCGGCGCGTTCCTGGCGTCGACCGACGCGGCGGCCGTGTTCTCCGTGCTGAGACGGCTGCCGCTGCCGCCCCGGCTCGCCGGGATCCTGGAGGCGGAGTCGGGCTTCAACGACGCCCCGACCGTCATCCTCGTGATAATGCTGAGCGCGGGCTCGTCACTGACCCTCTCGCTGCCGCACGTCCTGCTGGACACCGCCGTCGAACTGGTCATCGGCGCGGCCGTCGGCCTCGCCGTGGGCCCGGCGGGGGTGTACGCGCTGCGCCGGGTCGCGCTTCCCGCCTCCGGCCTCTACCCGATCGCGGTGCTGGCGCTGGCGTTCGTGACCTACAGCGGGGCGACGCTGCTGCACGGCAGCGGGTTCCTCGCGGTGTACCTGACGACGCTGATCCTGGGCAACGCCCGGCTCCCCCACCGCGCCGCCACGCGCGGCTTCGCGGAGGGCGCCGCCTGGCTCGCCCAGATCGGGCTGTTCGTCATGCTCGGCATGCTGGCCGATCCGCGCGAACTGCCCGGCGTGATCGTCCCGGCCCTGGTGTCGGGCCTGCTGCTCGTCCTGCTCGCCCGCCCGGCGTCGGTCCTGGTGTCCGGCGCGGTGGTGCGGCTCCTGCGGCTCGGCTCGCTGTCGTGGCGCGAGCAGGTGTTCCTGTCGTGGGCCGGGCTGCGCGGCGCGGTGCCCATCGTGCTGGCGGCGATCCCCTGGGCCGCCGGCCTGCCGGGGGCGAAGGGCCTGTTCAACGACGTCTTCATCATCGTCATCGTGTTCACGGTCGTGCAGGGGCCCACTTTGCCGTACCTCGCCCGGCTGCTCGGCCTGGCCGCCGAGGGCGAGGCCCGCGACCTCGACGTGGAGGCCGCGCCGCTGGGGGAGTTGAACGCCGACCTGCTGCAGGTCCGCATTCCGCCCGGCTCGCTCATGCACGGCGTGGAGATCTTCGAGCTCCGGCTGCCCGCGAACACCATGGTCACGCTCGTCGTGCGGAAGGGGCAGTCGTTCGTCCCCACGCAGACGACCCGGCTGCTGGCGGGCGACCAGCTTCTCGTGGTCACCACGGCCGCCCAGCGGGAGACCGTCGAACGCCGCCTGCGCGCCGTCAGCCGCCGCGGCAAGCTCGCCGGCTGGTACGGCGAACGCGGCGGCTGACCGCCGTCGCCCGGGGTTGTCCGGAGGTTTCGCGGGGAATCACGGGCGCTTCGCGGGCGAATCACGGGCGGTTCGCGAGCGGATCACGGGCGGTTCGCGAGCGGATCACGGGCGGTTCGCGAGCGGATCGCGGGCGGTTCGCGGGCGGATCGCGGGGTGAGCGAATGGGACGGCGCGGGGCAATAAACCGGGCTGGAGTGGCGTTTGGGCTTGTTGACTGCTTACCATTAGCAATCGACCCGGTCGAGTGCCAGTCTCAGGAGGAGCGAGTGCCTACCTACCAGTACGCCTGTACCGCTTGCGGTGAGCAGCTGGAGGCCGTCCAGAAGTTCTCTGACGACCCGCTCACGGAGTGCCCGGTCTGCCAGGGCAAGCTGCGCAAGGTCTTCTCCGCCGTTGGCATCGTGTTCAAGGGCTCCGGCTTCTACCGGACCGACAGCCGTTCGTCGAGCTCGTCGACGACCACGTCCACCACGACGACGTCGTCCTCGAAGTCGTCCGGCGACTCGGGCAAGAAGGAGCCCGCGACCTCCACGAGCTCGTCGAGCACCTCCTCGTCGAGCACGTCGTCGAGCACGTCGTCGTCCGGCTCCACCGCCGCCGCCTGAGGTTATCCACAGGGGCCGACGGGACACGGCGGGTGTGCGGCGCCGTTCGCTAGTGTCGGCCCATGGTCAATCGCGCAGATATCGGGGTCATCGGCGGCTCGGGGTTCTACTCGCTGCTGGAGGACGCCGAAGAGATCGACGTGACGACGCCGTACGGCCCGCCGAGTGACTCGATCACCGTGGGCCGCATCGGCGAGCGGACCGTCGCGTTCGTCCCACGGCACGGCCGCGGCCACACCTTTCCTCCCCACCGCATCCCCTACCGGGCGAACATGTGGGCCCTGCGGTCCCTCGGCGTCCGTCAGGTGCTCGCGCCCAGTGCGGTCGGGTCCCTGCGCCCGGAGATCGGGCCTGGCGCCCTCGTGATCCCCGACCAGCTCGTGGACCGCACACAGAGCCGCGAGCAGACCTACTACGACACGGGCGGGGCTGTTCACGTGTCGTTCTCCGACCCCTACTGCCCCTCCGGCCGGGCGGCCTCCGTGGCCACGGCGCGCGAGACGGGCTGGGACACGGTCGACGGCGGCACTCTGGTCGTGGTCGAAGGGCCCCGCTTCTCCACCCGGGCCGAGTCGAAGTGGTTCGCGGACGCGGGCTGGTCGATCATCGGCATGACCGGGCACCCCGAGGCCGTGCTCGCCCGCGAACTCGCCCTCTGCTACACGACGCTCGCCCTCGTGACCGACCACGACGCCGGCGTGGAGGCCGGTGAGGGGGTCACCCACGAAGAGGTCCTGGCATTCTTCGCCGCCAACGTGGAGCGGATGCGCACTTTGGTCGCACAGGTCGTCGAGGCCCTTCCGGAAGAGCGCTCCTGCCCCTGCGGCAACGCCCTCGACGGGATCAAGCTGCCGATCGAGCTCCCCTGACACGAGATGGTCATGCGTGATCTGAGACGGCTGACGGCGCGCCGTCGCCGTCCGATCGCCGCCGTCCTCGCCGGTCTGGCGGTGGCCTGCGTGCTGCTTGCCGTCCGTTCCCCTGACGGGGTGGAGGTCCTCGCCGCCGCCCACGACCTCGCCGGAGGCCGGCTGGCCGCCTCCGACGTGGTGGTCGTACGGCTTCCGCCCGACACGGTGCCCGCCGGGGCGTACGCGCCCGGCGCCCCGGTCTCGGGCCGCGTGCTCGCCGGTCCGTTGCGCCGAGGCGAACTCCTCACCGACGCACGGCTGCTCGGTCCGGGCCTGTTCCGCCAGTCCCTGGCCGGGCAGGCGTCCGGCTGGCATGAGCCGAGTGGGGAGGGCTCCGACGGTCAGGTGCCCGACGGGTCGGCCGGCGGTGGTCCGGCAGCGGCGCCAGGGGCTTCGACCGCGCAAGCGGGGGCTTCGGCCGCGGAGCCGGGGATGGTCGCGACGCCGGTCAGGATCGCCGACCCCGACGCCGCCCGTCTGCTGTCGCCGGGAGACGTGATCGACATCCTGGCGGCCTTCGAGGACGGCCCGTTCCAGGCCCGGACCGTCGCCCAGGAGGTGCGGGTGATCGCCCGGCCACCGGGCCGTACGGACGGCGGCGCGCTGCTCGTGCTGGCCACGACCCTCGGGCAGGCGGCCCAGCTCGCCCAGGCCCAGGCACAGGGCAGGCTCTCGGTGACCATTCACCCTCACTGATCGGCCTTGTCCGGCGGCGGATGACGCCGATCAGGCGGTGCTCGCCCCGGCCTGCCGCCAGGCCCGCTGGTCACGCGTGACCTGCCGGCGCATCTCCGTGAACCCGGCGGAGCGCACCTGTCAGAGCTGTGCGCCGAGCTTGGGGTCGTACTCCCAGTGCCAGGGTTCGAAGGGGCTGTGATACGACCAGTCGGGGTGGATCCAGCCATACCGCTTGCTGTTGGCCTCCAGCCAGTTGAACTGCACAGAACGGAAGCTCTGCACTCCGCCGCACAGATCGACGGCGAGCCCCAGACCGTGGTTGCTCTTGCCCGGAGTGGCCGCGAAACCGGGCCGCCGATAGTAGATCGACTGCTGCTCACCCAGGTTGCGATAGCTGTCGGAGATGCACATCGAGGCGCCGAAGCGCTTCTTGTAGGCGATGTTGAGATCGGCGAAGGCGATCGCCGCGTCCGCCCGCAGCTCCTCTCCGGCCTGCGGCAGGGGGCACAGGATGCTCTTGGGCAGCAGGCCGTTCGGGTACTGCTCCGCCTGACCGATCCTGGTCGGGTCACAGCCGCCCGCCCTTCCATCGCCGATCTTCACGCCGAGCTTGATCAGCGCCTTGGTCAGCGACCGGACCAGCGTGGTGGAGCGTTTGCGCAGCGCGGTGACCTGCGCGCTCAGCTGCGCCTCCTGCAGGAGACTGGCCGCCCGGAGCTCCTGCGCCTCCTGCGCGAGCTGCTGCTGCCGTTCCAGCAGCTTCACCGCGTCGCCGAGCACGTTGTTCCGCCCGGCGACAAGGTGATCGAGGTCGGCGATCCTCCTGAGCGTCTCCGTGCCGTTTCCCGCCCTGAAGAACGGGCTGAGTCCGTCGAGCGAGGGGTCCTGGTACAGCGACGAGGCGAGGTCGGAGAGCGGCTTGCGCAGTTTGTTGAGCTCCGCCGTGGCCTGCTGGAGACCCTGCAGCTTGGTCGCCAGCTCCTTCTCGACGGCGCCGAACTTCTTCTGGCGCGCCACCAGCACCCTGTTCGCGTCCTCGATGGACTTGTACGCCTTCTGGGCCTCTCGCCGCAGCTCGGTCAGCGTGGTGGGCTCCTTGTCGAGCACGCCGGCCCGGGCGCTTCCCCCGGCGGCCTCCGTGCGAGCGTTCGCGGAGCCCTCCGCGCTCGTGGTGTCGGCCAAGGCCGCCGCGGCCGTGCCGTACGGCGCGGAGACGGCCAGCGAAGTCATCACCGTGACGACCGCGATCAGCCTGGCTGATCGAGGAGATGGCACGATCGACTCCCCCGTTTGCGAACTCGTGACCTGGGTCAGGGACGCACGTTACTACAGCGCCCTCTGTGCCCGAGCCCCGGTTCGCATAAGTGCTATCGACCGGTCACGTCGCATTTGCGCGCTTCCAGCTCATCTCCCGCCTTCGGGTTGGCCCTCACGCTCGCGGCAGAGCTCCCACAGCCACGTGTCCCGCCACTCCGGCGCGCACGTGAAGGTCGTCTTCTCGCGAGGTTCCGGCCTCTCCACCGGCCGGCTCACCTTAGGTGCGTCCCCGTGGACGACCTCATGGACGGGTTGGGCGATCGGCAGGATCCGTACGAGCCCCTCGTAGAGACGCGCGGGACCGGACGGCTCGGGCACCGGGGTCGGGTTCAGCAGGGGCTTCCGCGCCGTCCCCGCCATCGGAACCACGTCGGCCCTCCGGGCCTCCTGGCCATCCGCGAGATTCGGCAGCACGGCCGGCCGCGTACCGGACGTTCCGGCGGGAGCCCTGTCTCCCGCGGTCCTGCCGGCTGCTCCGGCGCCTTTCTCGTCCGCCGTCCCCGCCGGTGTCGCACGTACGGCCGCAGTGCGTGAGAAGTCGCTCCGCACCCGTTCCCCATAGCCGGCGAAGTGGGCCATGAGCATGCCCGAGGCAAGGATCGCCGGCACGAGCAGCGCCGCGACGAGCACCACCGATCGCAGCCCGCGCGCGGATCCACGTCGCGTTACGGTCACGGCCAGCGACGGTAACCACCCTCCCGTGGTCGGCGTACAACCACTTGCCATGCCTTTACCGCAGGTCAGCCCGCTGATGACCGGCGACCTCGAAACGACACCCCCAGGGGAGGCGCGAGCGGGCCCAACCTTTCGCTAGGCTTACTGGTGCACATCGTGCGCCTCCGTAGCTCAGGGGATAGAGCACCGCTCTCCTAAAGCGGGTGCCGCAGGTTCGAATCCTGCCGGGGGCACCCAGAACAAGGGAAACTTCTCTGGACGCCGGTCCTCCTTCGGGAGGGTCGGCGATCTCTTTTGCGGCGGCGTTGATCGCGGGCAAGTTGTCCTCCTTGACGGTGATCCTGATCAGCACTTCGTGGGTGGCGGGGCGGTAGCGCAGCTCAAGGTTGAAGGCATCGAAGAGCTTGCGCTGGAGATCTTCCGGGACCGCGGCGAGATTCGTGGCCAGGGTGGGGAGTTCGCCGAGAATGCTGTGATCCTCGCGGGCCTGTGGCTTCTGCTCGGTCAGCGCCTTGAGCTCCTCGGCCTTGGCCTTGCGGGCACGCGCCAGGTCTGCGTACCGCCGCTGAAGCCGTTCACGGAAGTCGCGGTCAATGTCGTCGTCACCCGTCGGCACCTGGTCCTCGATCTGGGCGAGCACATTGTTCTGCCGCTTGTCGAGGTCGAGGATTTCCTTCTTCAGACGCTTAAGCGCCGTGTCGTCCCTCGGGATGTTCTCTGCCAGCCTGGCGCCTGTAGCGGCCAGGCGGTGTGGGCCGAAAACGCGCTCGGCGAAGAACTCGTGGACGAGATCCAACAGGTCGTCCTCCCGAATCCACAGGCTCTTCGGGTGGCCCGCATACCACTCGCGGCGATCCTTGTGGTGCCGCATGTCCGGCTCGCACGCGTAGTACGGCACATCCTTCTTGGTTTTGCCATACATCCGGCGATCGCAGATCTCACAGGACACGTATGAGCGAAGCGGGTAACTCCTGTGAGTCTGAGGGTGTGAGCTGGCCCCGGGCGTGGTCCGAGACCCCTGCCGGACCTTCCCGATGGGGGTGACCGACTGGAACAGCTCCTTGGTCACCAACGGTTCGTGAGTGGGGCGAGGCGACCAGATCCACTCGCTCGGCGGATTGTTCTTGCCGCCCTTCTTCGTGGCCCGACGATTCCACACCATGTAGCCCGTGTATTTCGGATTGCACAGGATCTCCCGCACTGCCGAGCCGCTCCACCGGCCCAGCGCACGACGAGGGTCCACAGGTATCGGCGGCGGATACTTTTCGGGTTCGAGGTTGAGCTTGTCGGCAATGGCGTCGTACCCGAGCCGGTACACCGACCGCAGCGTGAAGATGTGAGTGACAGTTGAGCCCTCAACCGGGTGGGGTACGAGCCTGGTCTTGCTCCTGCCTTCGGCGCGCTTGGCCGCGACCGGATGTGGAATCTTCTTGGCGCGATAGCCGTAACAGGGCTTGCCGACATTCCAGCCCTGCTCGGTGTGCTCGCAGAAGGCGTCCCACGACAGCTCCAGCATCTGCAGCACGTACCACTCGGCCACGGCTTGCTTAACTCGACGTGTGAGCACGGGCGTCGCCCGCTTGCGTGCGCGTCCGCCGCGCGGGCGGTCGAGCTGCGGCAAGGGCTCGTCGGCCGCGAGCAGCATCACCCCGGCCTGCTCCAGCTCGTACTCGATCTTCGTGCCGAAGTACGTACGCCGGGCGACCCGCTCAACGGACTCGCAGATGACGGCGGCGAAGCGGCGATCAGGCCGCTTCGCCTCAGCCAGCAGATCCTGAATCCCGCCGTCGCGCGCGATCGGAATATCGAAGGCCTCGTGCGCTCGCCCACGACCCCGGGCGGCAAGATCCATCCGCCCGGACTCGACGTCATAGAAGTGAGCGACGATAAGGCACCCGTCCGGTAGCGCGTCCCGGCAGCTACGCAACTGACGCGGCAATGACAGAGTGGGATCTTGCTGATCGTCGGTGGAGGTGCGCCCGAGCCATGCCACCGCCAGCGGAATCCCGCTGGCTTCGATGGCGGCCTCGGCATCGGGCGCATCCCATGGGTACTTCACAGGTCCTGCCGTTCGAACAGACATCGAAGGATCTCCCAGATGACGGTGTGCTGGCGCGCGTCGAGTTCGTCCCCTTCGCATCCGCCAACGGTGACGATCTCGACCTGCACCCCCGGCCTGCACTTCCTGCCATGACCAGGCCCTGCAGGGTACGCCGGTGAGGCCGATTCGGGAGGCCCTGAGCAGGCCCTTTGTGGCTCTTCAGTCACCCCGGCCTCCGGCGGCGAGGAGGCGGCTTCGAGCGAGTTCGCAGTAGTCCGCGTTGAGCTCGATGCCGGCGAACTTCCGGCCGAGTTGCCGGGCGGCGATGCCGGCGGTGCCGCTGCCGGTGAACGGGTCCAGAACGGTGCCGCCGGGGCGGCAGCCGGCGGCAATGGCCCTGAGCGGGATGTCGATCGGGAATGCCGCGAAGTGCGCCGCCCGCAGTGGCCGGGTGGGGATCGACCAGACGTCCCCGGGGTTCCTGCCGTCGGGGTGCGCGGCGGCATGCCGCGCACCCGTGGGCCGCATCGCCGTCCCATGCCGCGGCCCGGCCGAGTCCTCCCTGTACTTGCCGCTCGGGGGCCAGGCCGTCGTGATGCTGTTCGCCTTGTTGCCCCCAGAGCGTGCCCGTCTGCTGATGGGACGGTCACCGGTGTAGGGCTGACGGACCGGGTCGAGGTCGAACCAGTACCGCTGCTGTTTGACGAGCAGGAAGATCAGCTCGTACCGGTTGGACATCCGGTCGCGGACGGACTGCGGCATCGCATTGGGCTTGCTCCACACGATGGCGTTGCGGAGGATCCAGCCGTCCTCCTGCAGAGCGAAGGCGACCCGCCACGGCATGCCGAGCAGATTCTTCGGCGGCACGGCCAGCCGGGCCTTGGGCCGCACCTCCGGCTGGCGCGGGTTGTAGTCCCTGCCCCGCGCCCAGCCGTCGGAGTTGGCCGCATAGCAGTCCCCGAGGTTCAGCCAGCAGGTGCCGTCGTCGGCGAGAACCCTCCGGGCCTCGGCGAAGGTGACCCGCAGGTTCTCCACGTACGCCTCCGGCGTGGCCTCCTGCCCGTACTGGCCCTCGCAGTAGTGCCGGAGCCCCCAGTACGGGGGGCTGGTGACGATGCAGTCCACCGAGCCCTCGTCCATCTCGGCCAGCACCTCGCGCGCGTCCCCGTGGTAGAGCGCCGCGTGCCCGTCGCTCCAGTACGGCTCACGTAGCCCGCTCATCGGCGTCCCCCGACGACCCGGATCGCCCACAGGACGCGGGCGACGTCACCAGCTCGACCGGCGGTGTCCCACCACCCGAAGGGCCTGGGAACGACGCGGAACCCGGCGTCCCACAGGTCGGTGCCGGACTCCTCGATACGGGTGTAGGCGATCAGGCGCCGGTAACCCATCTCGCGGACCAGAGGCCAGACGGCACCGAGCAGCGCTCGACTGGCATCGGATGTGCCGTCGGTGGCCAGGGCGAGGACCTCGGCGGTGTCGCCGTCGTCGAAGGCCCACGCGGTGGGCCAGCCGATGAGCACGACACCAACGAGCGTGCCGTCACCGCTCTGGGCACCGAGAACGAACGCGGCACCGGACGGCGAAGCGAGATGGGGCTGGGTCCAGGTGATGAATGCCCGCGCGGTCTGAATCGGCACCGGCGAAATCATGAGCCGACGATTCTCCAGACGCTCCGGGCTGTTCAGGCCCTCGCGCTCGTTTGCGATTGTCTTCTTGTCATTCCTGCTCTCCATCGTGTAGTCGGGACACGTTTCTCCGGATGTGTGCGCCCTCGGCCCGCCGGGCGGCCCGAGGCGCATGACCAGGGATAACCAGTGGCTCAGAGAGCCCTCAGAGAGCGAGCCCTCAGAGCCGGATCTGAGCCGGGAGACGCCGACTCTGAACAACTCAGAGGTCCCGGGCTGCGGATTATGCGAAAACTCTGCGGCGAAACTCTGAATCAGCTGTGAGCAGATTCTGAGGCGGTGCGTAGACCAGTTTCCGAGACCAACGGTTCCTCTCGAACTGGAGCAAGACATGAGCACCGATCCCGCCACCGGTTCCCCGCTGGACACCGCGGAGACCTCGTTCCGGCTGCTGACCACAGGACCGGGCGCGCTGTCCCTGAACTGCACCACGCTCGCCCCCGCACTCCCCAGAGGCGAAGTGAACCTCGCGGAGCTGCGGATGCTGCTCACCAGCCGGCATGTCAGCGACGAGACGCGTGACGCCGTCTGGCGGGAGCTGGTCACGCGGGCACGGGTGCGTAAGGGAGCGTGGACGGTCGCCGCCGTCGGCATGGCGATGCCCGCCCTGCGCACGATCGCCGCGACGCTCACCCGGGACCTTCCCTACGGGGACCCGGCCGACGTCGACTCCGAGATCCTGGGCGGCTACCTGCGTGCCCTGCGCCGCCTAGACCTGGACACCACGGACGTACACGCCCGCCTGTGCCAGGCGGCCCGGTGCGCGGGAGAGCGCGCCGTACGGCACATCGTCTCGACGGCCGAGCGGCGGCAACTACCGGAGGAGTCGCCTCCCCGCCAACGTCCCCTGCCCTGCCCTGAGCTGGTGCTGGCCGACTCGGTGGCCCTCGGCGTGCTCAGCGAGCACGACGCCGAACTGATCCTCCTGACCCGGCTGGGCGGCATGCCACTGCGGCAACCGTCCCCCGCGACTCCCCCTCCCCCTGCTTCCTCAGCCGATGAGGAAGCACCAACGGCTTCCGCGCGGAGCCAGGGAACTCCGGATGCAGCAACCGCAACCGACCCGAAGGGAGGCAGGGACACTACCCCTGGCTCCGCGCGGATTTCCTCCTGTCCCCAGCCTTCTGCCACTCGCGGCACCGCCCCGGCCACTCGCCGCTGGAATGTGCTGCCGTTCGGCAGGCTGCGGCAGCGGACGGCACGAGTGATCGGTTTGCGCGTCCTGCCGATGCTGGCCGGCGCGGTGCCGTTCGTTGCCGCCACGGCGACCAGCGCCCTGGCCTCGTCGGTCATCGCCGCTCCGTCGGACCTGAACACGGTCTTCACCAACCTGCGGAACTGGCTGATCGGCCTGCTGGCGACGCTGGCCACGCTGATGCTGACCCTCGGCGGGCTCCGCTACCTGGTAGCGGGCGGCGACCCCGGCGAGGTCCAGAAGGCCAAGGCGGCGTTGAAGGCCGCCGCCTTCGGCTACGCGCTGGCCGTCCTGGCCCCGCTGTTCGTGAGCATCCTCAAGCGCATCGTGGGGTGAACCGCATGACCCCGAGTCACGAACAGCTCGCCGTAGCTGACGGAGACCGAACGCACACGGCAGCCGCGCCTGCGCGGAACGCCGCCTCGGCCGACAGCGCGGTAAGACGACCGGTTGGGACTCATTCCCGGGTGGCAATGTGTGTCATTGCCGCTGCCAGCGTGGTCGTCGGCGTATGCGCCGTCGTGATCGTTACCGCGGCCTCGGCTCAGGCGACGCCGACGCCTCTGCCCTCCCCCGTTCCTGGGACGTCCCCATCCGCTCCCGGTGATCTCCCGGTGCCGGAGGGGACGGGGATCAGCTTCGGCATCGGGGACTGGATCACCGGTCAGATCAACTCCTGGTTCGCCGGCCTGGTGTACCTGGCGATCAAGCCGCTGCTGGACCTGCTGGCGGTGACGCTGCTGGCCACCCCGGACGTGTCCGGCAGCGGCCGGGTCTTCGACCTGTGGAAGGCGACCGCTGCGATCGCCAACACCGGGTTCGTCCTGCTGGCCACCATCGGCGCGATCAGCGCCATGGGCCACCAGACCATGCAGACCCGCTACGCGGTCAAGGAGGTCCTGCCCCGGCTGTTCATCGCCATCCTGGCCGCCAACACCAGCTTCCTGTCGTGCGGCAAAGTCATCGAGATCGCCAATGCCCTGTCCAAGGCCCTACTCGGGCAGGACTTCGACGGCCAGCGCGCCGCCACCACCCTCCAGACGCTGATCATCGCTCCGGGCGCCTCACAGCAAATCTTCTACGTCCTGCTCGCCCTGGTCGCGGTCGTCTTGCTGCTGCTGTTGCTGATCACGTTCGTCATGCGGGCGGCGCTGGTGCTGCTGCTGACGGTCGCCTCGCCGCTCGCGCTGGCCTGCCTGGCCCTGCCGTACACCGAGGGGTTGGCCCGGTTCTGGTGGCGGGCCTTCACCGGGCTCCTGCTCATCCAGGTCACCCAGTCGCTCACGCTCGTCCTGGCGGTGCGGATCTTCTTCAACCAGGACGGCCGGCTGCTGCTCGGCATCGTCCCGACTGGTCAGCTCGTCAACCTGGTGCTCGCCCTGTGCCTGCTGATCATCTTGATCCGCATTCCTGGCTGGATCTCCCGTCGGATCTTCGCCGGGGTCGGCGGCCACTCGACGATCGGCCGGATGGTCAAGTACGCCTTGGCCTACAAGCTCACCTCGCCCGTCCTGGCCGCCCTGCACCTCCGCCCGGGTGGACGCCGGAGCAGCACGCCTCGGGTCGCCGGGCACGTGGCCGCCGCCCACGCCATGGCCGGGAGAACGATGGCCAGCCGAGCGCTTCCGGCGCTCGCCGCCGGTCCTGCTGGTACGGCTGCCGCTACCGGCGCGACTGCCCTGACCGGGACCGCCGCCTCCGCGGCCCGAGGTGGGCCCGGCCCTGCCAAGCACGCGCCCGTGGCCGCCCGCCGCCCGGTGAACCCGGCGGATTGGGAGGCCGCCCCGGTCAAGCACGCTCCGTCCGCTCCTGCCGTCCAGGGCAAGTACCGGAGGCCGCCGCGGCCGTCCGGTCCGGTTCCCCCGACGACGCCGGTGTACGGCCACCCGCGCGAAACCTACTACGCCAACGGCCCGGCCGGGCTGGCCCAGATGTACCGGCTCCGTACCCAGAACAGCCCTTCACGGCCTGCCCGCCCACCGGTCCCGCCGGTCATGTTCCGGCCTCCCGTCTACCCCTCGCAGGGCGTCGCCGGAGGCGCGCACGACGCAGCGAATCGCCGTACTCCGCCCCCCAACCCCACAGGAGGTGAGGGCCGATGAGCTGGGTGCAGCCGGTTCGCATCCCCGCCGATGTGGACCAGGAAGACAAGATCGTCGCGGGATTCACCGCCCGCCAGGTGGTCATCCTCGTCGGCACCGGCGCTCTGCTCTACGCCGCGTACGTGCTCGTCGGTGACCGGGTGCCGCTCGTGGTCTGCGCCGCGGTGGCGCTGCCGATCGCGGTGGCCGGGATCCTGCTCGCGACCGCCCGGCACGACGGTTTGTCGCTCGACCGCTACCTGCTCGCCGTCGTCCGCCACCTGCGCGCACCCAAACGCCTCGTCTCTGCTTCCCAGGAGGTGCCACCGCTTCCCACCTGGATCGGCGCCAGGCCCGGCCCCGCTCCCGCGCAGCTACGCCTTCCCGTTCAGGGGATGGCTGGGGACGGGCTACTCGACCTCGGCCCGGACGGCATGGCGGCCATCGCGGAGGTGTCCACGGTCAGCTTCGCCCTGCGAGCCCCCGAAGAGCAGGACGCGCTGGTCGCGGTGTTCGGGCGCTGGCTCAACTCGCTGTCGGGCCCAGTCCAGATCCTCGTACGCGCCGAACGGGTCGACCTCGCCGAGACGATCACCTCCCTCGAGCACAACGCCCGCCAACTCTCACACCCGGCACTGTCGGCTGCCGCGCTCCAGCACGCCTACTTCCTCGCCGGCCTCGCCGAGCGGCATGACCTGCTGCGCCGCCAGGTCCTCCTGATCGTGCGCGAGTCCGCGGCAGGTAAGGCGCGGGAGGCCGCGGCGGCCCGTGCCCTGCGGCGACTGGAAGAGGCATCCCGGCTGCTGTCCGCATGCGGGCTGACCGTACGGCTCCTGGACGAGGCGGCAGCCTCCCGCCTGCTGACCGCCTGCTTCGACCCTGCGGCGCCGCCGCTGCCCGCCGCCCAGATGGCGGCCCGGGATCAGGTCATCACGAGGGGAGAAAATTGGTGAAACTCAGTTCGCGCCGTAACTCACGACTTGGGCATGGATTCGGCCCCGACGCGGTCGAAGTCCGGCCCCGGCAACTGCAGGTCGGCGACAACCACTGCGCGACGCTCGCCGTCACCGGCTACCCGCGCGAGGTCACACCCGGCTGGCTGGAACCCCTGCTCACCTACCCCGGGCGGCTGGATGTGTCCTTCCACGTCGACCCGGTGCCGTCCCTGGTCGCCTCCGACCGCCTCCGCAAGCAGCTCGCCCGCCTGGAATCCGGGCTGCGCAGCGACCAGCAGCACGGCCGGCTCATCGACCCCAGCGCGGAGGTCGCCGCCGAGGACGCCCAGGAGCTGGCCTCCCGCATCGCTCGCGGCCAGGCCAAGCTGTTCCGCACCTCGATCTACCTCACCGTTCACGCCACGACAGCCGAGGAGTTGGAGGACGCCTGCGCCCAGGTCCGGGCCCTGGCCGGGTCGCTCCTGCTGGACGCGCGTGTGGTGACCTTCCGGCAACTCCAGGGCTGGGTGTCGGCGCTGCCTATGGCGTACGACAACCTGCAGATGCGGCGCACCTTCGACACCCCGGCGCTCGCGGCGGCCTTCCCTTTCACCTCTCCTGACCTGACCGCCGACCTCGGCCCAACTACGGTTCTGTACGGCGCGAACGCGGCCAGCTCCTCTCTCGTGGCCTGGGACCGGTTCGCCCAGCCCAACCACAACTCGACAATCCTGGGCTGTTCCGGCGGCGGGAAGTCCTACCTGGCCAAGCTTGAGGCACTGCGCTCGCTCTACACCGGGGTTGAGGTCGCCGTTATCGACCCCGAAGACGAATACGCCCGCCTGTGCGCGGCCGTTGGCGGCGCGTACCTGCAGCTCGGTGCGGCGAAGGTCCGGCTCAACCCCTTCGACCTGCCGCCTCCGGATCAGCGGGAGGGCGACGCGCTCACCCGGCGCTCGCTGTTCCTGCACACCCTGGTCGCGGTCATGCTCGGCGAGCCGCTCGACAAGGCCAGCAAGGCGGCGCTCGACCGGGCCATCATCGCCGCCTACAAGAGTGCGGGGATCACCTTCGACCGGCGTACCTGGAAACGCCAGCCGCCGCTGATGCGTGACCTCGCCGACGCGCTGGCCATCGACGACGACCCCAAGGCCAGGGATCTGGCCGCCGGGCTCGCACCGTACGTCAGCGGAAGCCACCGCCGGCTCTTCGACGGCCACACCACCACGCGGCCCGACTCCCACCTCATCGTGTTCTCCTTGCGAGATCTGCCGGACGAGCTCAAGGCGGTCGGCACGCTGCTGACCCTGGATGCGGTGTGGCGGCGCGTCTCCGACCCGGGCAATCGCCGCCCTCGTCTCGTTGTGGTCGATGAGGCGTGGCTGCTCATGCGTGACCCGGAGGGTGCGAAGTTCCTGCTGCGGATGGCCAAGAGCGCCCGCAAGCATTGGGCCGGGCTGTCGGTGGTCACCCAGGACGCCGCCGACCTGCTCGGCTCCGACATCGGGCAGGCGATCATCGCCAACTCCGCCACCCAGATCCTGCTCCGCCAGGCACCCCAGGCGATCGACCGAGTCGCCGACGCCTTCCGCCTGTCCGATGGCGAACGCCAGCTCCTGCTGTCGGCCGAGCGCGGTTTCGGACTCCTGGCCGCCGACTCGGGCGCCTCCCGAGTCGCCTTCCAGGTGTTGGCCAGTGAGCAGGAACACCGCCTGGCCACGTCATCACCCTCCGAGCTGGCCGCCTATGGAGACCGCATGGCAGACGAGGAGGACGAGTTCTGATGCTCCAGAACCTTCCCTATGGCCCCGATGCCTTCATCCAGATGCTCCTGACCTGGGTGAGCACCCATGTCTGGTGGCTCACCTTCGGGGTTTCCGCCACTGCGATCGTGCTTGAACTGCTCAGCGCCCTGGTCGTACGGCTGCGTCACCGCGCCGCGACGAAGGGGGCGCGGTGCGTGGAGATCCTCGCGCCTCCGGTGGCGGACATGGCGGGGTCGGAGGCGCTGTGGACCAACCTGATGGGGCTGCTTCGCCCGGCCTGGAAGCGCGCCCTGTTCGGTCAGCCGCACCTGGCCTTCGAGTACGTCTTCGGCGTCGGCGGCGTACGGATCCGGCTGTGGGTTCCGGGCACCGTCCCGCAGCACCTGGTGGAGCACGCGATCGAGTCGGCCTGGCCGTCGGCGCGCACGGCGGTCGTGGAGGCGGCCCCGCCGGTCCCGCTGACCGGGCAGGCGACCGGCGGGCACCTGGTGATCGCCCGAAGCGAGCTGCTGCCGATCCGCCACTCCCATGACCACGACCCGCTCCGCGCCCTGCTCGGAGCCGCCGTGGGCATGCCCGCCTGGCAGCACGCAGCGGTGCAGATCCTCGCCCGCTCCGCGACCGGCCGCCGCCTCGCCCAGCTGATCAGCGGAGGCCCCACCGGAGCGACCACCAGGGGCGGGCTGGCCGTACCGCTCGGGCTGGTGCGCGCCTTTCTGGACTTCGTCACCCCCGGCCCGATGCACCCCCGGCTCCATCCAGCGCATCTCAACCCCACCAATCGTGCCGCCCGGCTGGAGGAATCGGCCGAAGCACGGGCCATCCGCGACAAGGCTCAGCGTCCCCGGTACGAGGTCGCGATCCGCTACGCCGTACAGGCAGACGACCCCACATCGGGGGACGAGCGCGACCGCAAGCAGGCCCGCGATGCCCGGCGCAGCGCCATCCGAGGCCGGGCGCACGCGATCGCCTCGTCGTTCGCCCTGTTCGCCGGACACAACCGGTTGGAACGGCACCGGCTCGCTTTGCCCGCCGAGCGACTGGCGTCGCGGATGCTCCGGCGCGGGTTCCTGCTGTCGGTGCCCGAAATCGCCGCCCTGGCGCACCTTCCCTTGGACGCCGCCGTACCGGGTCTGAGCCGTGCCGGGGCCAGGTCGGTGCCGCCCGCGCCGCAGGTCGCCGCGAAGGGCAAGGTGCTCGGCTTCTGCGACGCCGGGCACGTGCGGCCGGTCGCGCTGCGCGTGGCCGACTCCTTCCACCACGTGCACGTCCTCGGCCCGAACGGCACCGGCAAAAGCACGCTGCTGGCCCAGATGATCCTCTCCGACATCGAGGCCGGCCACGGCGTCGCCGTCGTCGACGCCAAGGGAGACCTGGTCACCGACCTGCTCGGCCTCATTCCCGAAGAAGCGGGCGAGCGCCTGGCTCTGATCGACCCGGACGACCGCCATCCCCGGCCGGCGCTCAACGTGCTGAGCGGCCCAGATCGGGAAACCCTCGCGGACAACATCGTCGGCATTTTTCACAAGATCTACGCCGACTCCTGGGGCCCGCGCAGCGACGACATCCTGCGCGGTTGCGCCCTCACCCTGTCCCGCAACGGCGGAACCCTGGCCGACATCCCGGCCCTGCTCAGCGATCCCCTCTACCGAAAAGACCTCATCGAACGGCTCGACGACCCCTTCCTGCTCGGGTTCTGGAACTGGTACGAGCACCTGTCCGAGCAGGCCCAGGCACACGTCACCGCGCCCATCATGAACAAGCTGCGGGCGTTCCTGCTTCGCCCGTTCGTCCGGGACATCCTCGGCTCGGCCCGGTCCACCTTCGACGTCGGCGACGTCCTGGACGGCAAGATCCTGCTCGCCCGGCTGCCCAAAGGCGTCCTCGGCGACGACACCGCCCGCCTGCTCGGCTCGCTTCTGTTGGCCCAGGTCTGGCAGGCCGCCTCCCACCGCGCCCGGCTCGGACACGCGCGCTCGCCCTCCGCCTTGTACGTGGACGAGACGCAGAACTTCCTGAACCTCCCGCACGCGCTGGCGGACATGCTCGCCGAGGCCCGCGCGTACCGGCTATCGATGGTGCTCGCCCACCAGCACCTGGCCCAACTCCCCCGCGACCTGTGCCAGGCCATCAGCTCCGACGCCCGCAACAAGGTCTACTTCTCGCTCTCACCCGAGGACGCCCGCGAGGTCGAGCACCACTTCAGCCCCTACCTGACCCGGCACGACCTCGCCAATCTCGGCGCCTTCCAGGCCGCAGCCCGGCTCGTGGTGCGCTCCGCGGAGACCCCGCCCTTCACCCTGCGCACCCGGCCGCTGCCCGAGCCCGATTCCGACCTCGCCGCACGCGTACGGCTCGCTGCCGCCCGAGCCCACGGCCGGCACCCCGCAGCGAGTGACCCCCTTCCGGAGGGAGACCCCCGCACCCAACCAAAAGGAGACGAATGAACCAGCACTACACGCCTCGCGTCCTCGACTCGCTCGTCATGCGGCTCACGAGCCACGACCGGCGTCTGCTCCGCATGGTCTGGACCCACGAGGTCCTGACCACCCACCAGCTCCTCCGGGCTGCGTTCGACAACGACCACACCGGCCGCCACCGCCTGGTCAAGCTGAACCGCCTCGGCGCGCTCGACCGCTTCCGCCCCCGGCCCCCTCTCGGCTCCGCCCCCTGGCACTACGTCCTGGGAGAGGCCGGCGCCGCCGTACTGGCCCTGGAAGACGGCGTCACCCTGTCGGAGTTCGGATACCGGCGCGGCCAGGCCCTGTCCATCGCGTACGGCCAGCGCCTCGCGCACACCATCGGCGTGAACGGCGTCTTCGCCGCCCTGTCCGGTCACGCCCGCCGCACCGGCGGCTGCCGCCTGGATACCTGGTGGACCGAGGCCCAGTGCAAGGCCATGTGGGGCAAGCACGTACGGCCCGACGCCTACGGCCGCTGGACCGACAACGGCCTCACCCTGGACTTCTTCCTCGAATACGACACCGGCACCGAAACACTCGACCGGGTCGCCGCGAAACTCGGCGGGTACGCCTCGCTGGCCGCCGCCAGCGGGATCGACACCCCCGTACTGTTCCTGACCAGCACCTCGCGGCGCGATGCCAACCTGCATGACCGGCTACGCCTCCGAGGCGCTCTCGTGTCGGTACCCGTCGCGACCGCCATCGAGGGCCAGGAACCGCACGAGGCGATATGGCTACCGGGCAACCGGACGGAAGGACGGCTCCGCCTCGCCGAACTCGCGCGCCACTTCGGCCAGGAGGCGCGCCCTTGATCGTAGAGCTCGGGGTCGGCAAGTTCATCGCGGCCGGCGGTTGCCTGGTATGCGGCGTCGTCGTCATCGCCGGAATCGGCGGCGGAGCCAAGTACGCCTTCACCGCCCGCGACACGGCCAAGCTCCGAACTGCGATCTGCGCCTACGCCGCCCCACCTGACGCGATACGGCCGCTGGCCGCTACCCGCTTCGGGCTCTCCTCCCAGCAGATCGCGAACGCCCGGCAGATCGTGAACGTCGCCGCCAAGCTGGGGCTGCCCAGGCGAGCCGCCGAGATCGCCCTCGGTACCGCGATTCAGGAAAGCAGTCTCACCAATTTAAGGACCGGCACGGGGTCGTACGGGCTGTTCCAGCAGCAACCGTCGCAAGGCTGGGGGACCAAGCAGCAGGTCACCGACCCGTCCCACGCGGCTCGTTCCTTCTACACGCGTCTGGTCGAGATCCCCGGCTGGGAGCACATGCCGCTCACCCAGGCCGCAGCGCTCGTCCAGCGCCCCCGCGAGGATCTGCGCGACGCCTACGCCAAACACGAACCACGCGCCAAGGCACTGGTCGCCCTGCTATGGAAGGGCGGATCGCCCAAGCGAGCGGCCGTGGACACGGCCACGACCGACGACATGCGGGTCAGCATTCAAGCCGCCGCCGGGCTCGGCGTACCGCGTGACGCACTAGTGGCCGACATCGCGGCGGACCTGGCCAGCGAGAACTCAGGCGAGCAATTCGACCCTAACGAGATTAGGAAGCGCGCCGACGACATCGTGACCACGGTCGCGGGCCAGCTCTGCAAGGAACTGAAACTCAGGGCGAACAACCCTGCCGACGAGACGACCTCTGACGGAAACGCGCTGATCGAGGGCCCCGTTGGGCGAGGTGCGATCGCTGTCGGAGCCGCGCTACGCATGATCGGCGTGCCCTACTCCTGGGGTGGCGGCGGGCCGGGCGGGCCGAGCTTCGGCACCGGCCGCGGGGCCGGGACCAAGGGCTTCGACTGCAGCGGCCTCACCGAGTACGCATGGAGCAAGGCAGGAGTCAGCATCGGCTCTTCCACCGGCCCCCAGTGGTACTCGGGCAAGCACGTCGACCGCTCCCAGCTCCAACCAGGAGACCTGGTCTTCTTCGCGACCAACCCCCGAAATCCCGACACGATCCACCATGTGGGCCTCTACATCGGCAAGGGAAAGATGGTCCACGCCCCGCACACAGGCAGCCACGTGCAGGTCGCCCCAATGTCGCGAAGCGACTACGCCGGAGCCGTACGGCCGTCTTAAGAGCCTGCTGACAAAGCTTAAGGACTCGCGGGACAGGAGCCCCTTGCCGCCCCGCCTCAGCCGCAGCTCGCGTGACCGACGCCGCAGACATTCAGGGTGTTATCCGTGGGGAGACTTCAAGGCCGCTCCCGCCCCGGCGACCCGTCAGATCGGCAGCGCAGCGCGCAACATGCTCAGCATCGCGCGCTCGGCCGCCTCCTCCTCGTCTTGGTCCACGATGACGCTGTCACAGCCCTCGGCGTGCCGCAGCAGCTTGGACAGCGTCTCGTGGTCGGCGGCGCCGTGCAGGCCCTCGAAGGGCGAGCGCAGGATCGGCGACAGTGCCCGCCGCACCCAGCGGGCGACGGTGGGCTTGTCCCCCTCGGGCATCCACTGGTAGTAGGGTTCCCGCCCGAGTTCGCCCAGCGCCTCCGTCAGGGCTTCGAACTCCATGCCGGGGCGCGGGCCTGCCGCGCGGTCGAGTGCGTCGGCGAACGCGGCGAGTAGCGCGAGGTCCGATTCAGCCACCTCAATGGCGGTCAAATGCACCACCGCCCCACCGTCGGAACTCAGCAACAGCAGCATGTTGGGCGGGTACTCCTCCGTCCCGTCCACCAGCTCCTCCGTTCCTTCGGGCAGTGCGTCGAGCACCCGCCAGTACGCCTCGGAGACGTCCTCGATGGGCGCGCTGGGGATCCGCACCCCCTCAGCGTCCGGAACCAGGATCGGCCCCTCCTCATGGTCCAGGACCAGAACGTTTCGGAGCCTCAGGAGCAGCGTGTCCAGTTGGTACAGGCCGGCCAGGGCGTCCTGCACGAGGGGCAGCAGCAGGGTGCGGGTCGGGGACATCGGGCTCCCTCTCGGGTCAGGGGGACGGTGACACGACGTCGCCCCAGCCTCCCATTCATCAACCGCCGCTGTTCACCTTTCACCAGCTGACCGCTCTCACTACTGGTCGTTCCGATCCTCCCCTCAGCGGGCAGGTCGTGTAGTTCCTCGCGGCCGGCACAGGCGCAACAGCTTGAACATGGTCGATCACTCACGGCTATTATTTGCTCTCGCTGCGGTTCATACGAGAGCACCTGTTGAGCGGGGGACATCGTGTCGACGATCGGCGTTGCCCTGGGAACTGCCACCTTCGGCCTCCCTATCGGGCGGGTCACCCGGAGCATCGCCAACCACTTCGCTCCGCGAAAGGGCATACCGTACTCAACCGAGGTCATCACTGCGACGGTCTTCGGGCTGCTCGGCTGGCGGATCGGTCTTGCTCCGCTTCTCCCCGCATACCTCTATATGGCCGCTGCTGCACTGGCGCTCAGCCTGATTGATTCGCGGACGCGACGACTGCCGGACGCGCTGACGCTGCCCTCGTACGTCGTCCTCCTGGCGCTCGTGGCCGTCGGCGGGATGGTGAGCAGGGACGGAACACTCGCCGTGGGCCTGATCCTCGGTGCGCTGGGCGCCTTCTCGCTCTACTGGTGCTTCCGTCGGATGAACGCCGCCCTTGGGCCGGGAGACGTCAAGGCGTCCGGTCTTGTCGGCGGGATCCTCGGGACCATCGGCGTACACGCCTGGGTCGTCGGCATCGGCGCGGGGCTCATACTGGCGGCGCTATACGCGGTGACCATGCTGATCAGTCGGAAGGGCTCCGCATCCACCCTCATACCGTATGGACCGTTCATGTTCGCCGGCTTCCTTGTGGCTGTCCTCGCGACGTGACCGCCGAATGCTCTCCACCGCCGACACTGGGGCCGTAGGCTGGACATGGCCGATCTCACCTTCTCTTTTGGCGAAGGAAGTGAAACCGGTCAGGGGCCGTTCCCTTTCGGGGGCGGCCCCGCTACTCGTTGAGGAGTTCCCGCAGCAGCGTGAACCCCGGCATGATCTCCCTCGGCCGTACGCCGACCTCGAACATCTCCGGCTCTTCGAAGACCGGATCCCCGCTGGGGCGGCGCACATAGGCCACGCGGCCGTAGTCGACGCCGTCATCACGGTCGAAACTCATCCAGGTGATCGCCTCTTGCTCGCCTTCGCGTAGTGCATGGTTCGAGACCGCGCGCGTGGCCACGGTGCTCGGTGGCTCGAAGATCCACACCTGCGGCACCGCGAGGACCCAGCGCCTCACGCCGATCTCACCGGCCTTCGCGGCGGCTCTACGCTCAAAGGCAACGGCGGTCTCTCGATCGCGCAGGTAGTCGTAGTCACTGAGGACGAGACGGCGCTCTCCATCCAGCACGACGACTGCGGGGCAGTCACGAGCGACGATGCTCTTCTCCAGGCGCTCAACCACGTCGAAGAGCAGGTTCGCCGTCTCCTCATTCATACAGCCCTCACCTTCGCCAGCCTGCCCCGCCGCGATTGTCGCAGCCAGCACCTCGGCCCATAATCTCCCCCTAGCGAGGTCCTTCTGCCCTGATCGCCCGCAGGTAGAGGGACAAGCATCCCCGCTTGCGGCCCGTTGCTGCGATTCCATCTGTGGAACGGTGAAACCTGGCACACTTCCGTCGTAGGCAGTTACACTGGCGTCATCCAAGTTAGCGAGGCACCGGCTCAACAAGGCCACCTGGCCCGGTGTCCGCACTGCTGAATCCGTGCCGAACGGGGTGCACGGAGTCGGGGATAACACGGATCTCGGTTACCGAGATCAGGGATGAATCGGCGCATGCCGTAGGGCGACTTCCCCGCCCGAATCCGTCAGCTAATCTAACCCGATAAGCGCACGTCCTTAAGTGGATTGCGACTTAGCTGATGTTGTGGATTCGGTTGCAGAGGGTCGCCCTGGTTGCCCTCTACGCAGTGATCTTGCTGGTTATCGTGGTGCTCAGCTTCCCAGTATGGCTCATTTTGCCGTTCACCCGCGACGGCCGGGCGTTCATTCTCGAGCTGATAGACAAGTTCACCAAATGGTCAAAGACGGTCCTCGAAGGAAGCGCCGTTTCGGCGTTGCCAGAGAGGCGACGTGACAGTCAACAGTGACGGCATCCAGACAGTCGGCACGAGGGACGAGCGGCAGCGCCTGGACCAACCGTCGCCGATGTAGCTTGGTAGGCTCACCCGCACCCATTCAGTTACAGGGAGGTATGGGTGCCCACAACGTTGGTCGGCGTCATCCTGTTTGTCGTGCTAATGCTGCCAGGCTTCGCCTACCTGGTAGGGAAAGAGCGCGTCGGGACAGAGAGGCGGACATCCCCTTTTCGCGAGACTGTGGCGATCGCGGCTGCCAGCGTCACATCTGAACTCGCGGTCTTCGGATTGTTCGCAGTCGTGCGGGCTGTCCGCCCCGACCTCACACCTAATGTCGGGCAGTTGATCCAGCACCCGGAGACATACGCGCCTGTACATTACGAGGAACTGATTGGCTGGGGAGTTGGCCTGCTCCTGGCCGCCGTGGCGCTTGCAAGAGCCGCAACATGGCCCCGACTACGTAACAGTGTCGTCGTCAGGCGACTCTTTGGCGCCTACCCTCACGAGTCCACCGTCTCCGCGTGGTGGATCCTCTTCCGTCAGTGGGCACCCGGAACGAAGGTCTCTGTAGGCTGCCATCTCGATGACGGCTCTTACGTCTCCGGCAAGCTGGAGACTTTCAACACTCTCGCAGACGATTCACAGGACCGCGATTTGATCATTCGCGGGCCGGTCCAGTTCCGACCTGACAACAAGTCAGAGCTAGAAGAGCTCGACTGTGGAGCAGTCTCCATTCCAGGCCGTCGGATTGTTCTCATGACGGTTCGGCACTATCGGGTGAAGCGCCCGCCCTCTCTACGCGTTCGCTCTCAAGAGCGATGGAAGAACATCAAACTGCTCCGTCGAGCTTCGGCAGCGCGCCCTTCAGCCCTTCAATCGTCCAACTCCACAGAGGTGTCGGTAGACGAACCGGCGGGGGGTGGGATGAACCCTGGCTCCCCATCGTAGATACGCGGCCCCTCCTTGTCTGTGGACCAAGCGTGCCCCTTCTCCTCCAAATCGCCAGGCTGAACGATCTTGATCTCGCGGTCGTGTTGTGTCATCGCTTGCTCCTTAGATCTAGTTGCCGGTTCAGGAGTCACGATAGCGGTCGCACACGACGCCCTGCCTTCCTTAAGGCCGTAAATACCTCGAATACCTCTGCGATTGATCGGCCTCGAGGTCACCCTGCCACGAATTCCGTCGCCCGGCCAAGCACCTTGGACAGGGTGAGCAGGGTTCCCTGGTCGAGTTCGTCGATGCCGCTGGTCACCGCGCGGAGCATGTTGCGTTCGGCTCGCTCGGCGCCGCGTACGTTCTGCTCGTGGTGGGTGAAGGTGTTCACCGCCTGGAGCACGCCCCAGGCCGTGCCACGCCAGGGGGCTACTCGTAGGTCGTGGTTCCAGAGCTTGGCCAGGATGTCTCGCTTGTTTTCCGCCATCGTGCGGCTGCGGCCTCGCTCGCCGGGCATCGGTGCGTGGGCGTCCAGGAACGCCTGCCACTGCCGCTCGGTGACCTCGATTCGGCACAGTTCCCGTACCGCCGTCGAGAACTCGTCAGCCAGCGCGTAGACGATGCGCAGCGCTTCGCGGGCCTCGGCGAGCCGGAACTTCGAGTGCCGCGAGTGCTTGATTTTGACCTGCTGCCCGCGCTCGGCAAGGCCGGCGGCCATCGTGTTGTCGCAGACGATGTTGGTCACTGCTCTCTTGAATGTTGTGGCCAGCGAGCCGTCAAAGGACGTCGCCCCGAACAGGTGGGGCCGGAACTCGACGCCTTCCGGCGTGATGACGTTCTCGGGCACCTCGACCGACACCCAGGCGACCGCTCCCCCCTTGAGCAGCCCGGCGGAGCCGATCGACAGGTCGGCGTCCAGAAGCCGGGAGACGGTGTTGATCAGCCACTCCACGTAGGGATGTGGCTCGTACCCGTCGGAGAAGATGCCCATGACATGGCCGTTGTCACTACGGACGATGGCCTGTCGTCCGGGCACCTGGGCCAGCCCGCCCCGGGGGTCTTCCACGTAGACCGGGCTGCTCAGCGCCTCCCAGCCGAACAGCCGCCGCTTGACGTCGTCCACAGGGATCGGGCCGGGATAGTGGTTCGGCTCCTCGGCCTGCATGCTCGCGCGGTAGTGCCAGGCCGTACCGCGCTTCTCGGTGAAGCCGATCAAGGTGTTGGCGTTCAGCCACTCCAGAGACTCCCTGGACATGTTCCTTCTCCCCCTCGATGGAAATGAGAAAGGCACCGGCCGTGGCCGGTGCCGTCGATGTCGTGCGTGATGTTGGTAAGGAGACTTACCGGATCTGCCGCATCCTCCAGCGAGAGTGCCGGAGTTCGGGCGAGCTCATGTGGAGCGTTGCTGTACGGCGTAGGCCACGCGTTCGGTCAGTTCACGGTCGGCTACGCGAATTTCGATCGTGCTCGTGCTGTCGCCGTGGACGGTGAACGAGCCGGACGCGGCCTCCAGTTGCCACCGGACGACGGTCTCTCGCTCTTTCTCGGTGAGCGAGGCCTCCGGCAGCAGTTCCACCAGGGTTTCGACGATCTCGGCCCGTGTGCCGTTCTCGGTCGCCCTCTTCGCCAAGCGCTCGAAGCAGGTGATCAGGTCCCGTCGATAGTCGGGCAGTAGGCGGCGCTCGATCCTCTTCGCGACGAACTTCGCCCCTCGCGCCGCTGTCACCGTGATCTCATGCCGTCGCAGGTCAGGGTATGCGCCCCTGCTGCCGTCGGGGTAGACACCGAGCACCCTGATCCGTCCCCGCTGGTTCCAGATCGGATGCACGACGAGCCGGGCACTGGCGGGTCCCATAAGGTAGGCCGGATGGCCCGGCCGCACCAGAGGGCTGTAGCCCTCCAGATGCTCGGCGACCTCGATCACCAATTCCTCGACTTCCCATTCGTTCACCCCGGACTCCTTTCAAATAATTGATTGACGAGTTGAAAGCGGGCAATCTGGCACTGCAGGAAGCATTTGAGATTGCCGACCGAGCTTTATCGCTTCGATCGAAGCTCACATCTAAATACGGGCGACGGTACGGCCCGAACGTCCGCCCACCGAGACCGTCACCTGCGCTGGTCTGCAGCGACGGTACGGATGTAACGGATTCGGCGGGCGCTTTGAAACGGGACAGCGCCCGCCGGTCCGGAGTTGGCTTTATGGCTGCTCTTCGTTGCGCAAACGTTCTTGCTCAGCGCGGAATCGGTAGATGTCTCGGCCTGGCTTGGCGCATTCCTGGCAGCGACAGCCGTACCTGTGGATGTCACTGATGTGAAAAACCTGGACGCGGGCCTGCCACGGTGTGGGATAGAGCGACTCGTCCAATTCCACGTGAACGCGTCCGCGCTGCTCGTTGACCTTGGTCACCCTGCCCGGGTAGTAGAACGGAGACTGATAAGACTCCGTCCACCACGGCCGCACCGGGATGTGGAAGGAGGGCCGGACCAGGACGCGGTCACCTGGCTCCATCGCCGTTCGCCCCCTTCCACAGCTCCAGGGCACCCGCCGCATCGTCGAGCTGCGGGCGGTCGACACCACGCAGGTCCGCCAGTGTCCAGGCCACCCGCAGTAGCCGGGGCATTCCGTCGGCGGTGAGGAGCCCGGTGTTGACCGCGGATCGGAGCAGCTCGGTGGCCTCCGGTGCGACGGGAAAGCGCGTGCGCAGGTCTGGCGCGGGTATCTCGGCGTTAGTCCGCCATGGTGTGTCGGCCAGCCGGTGAGCCGCCCGCACTCTCGCTGCGAGCACCCGCGCGGCCACCGTGGCACTCGGTTCTCCCGTCCCGACCGCGCGGTCCTCCTGCTTGACAGGCGCGCGTACGGCGACGCGGGACAGGAGCAGGGCCAGGCGCGCCCGGTAGCGGCGCCTGACCTCCGGTGTGCAGGCACACTCCCGCTGTTCGAGGCATGGGCAGGGGCAGGCGTCGAGAATCAGGGTGAACCGCGCCGGGTAGTGGACACTCCGGCCCAGGCCTGCGAGGTGGATCTGTCCGCTGTCCATTGGCCGGCACAGGCCGTCGAGGACCGGGCGGGCGAACTCCGGCGCGTCGGCCAGATGCAGCACGCCGTGATGGGCGAGCGAGATCGCACCGGGGCGATTGCCCGCCACACTGCCGAAGAGCGCCGCGGGAGTCTCCGAATGGTGCGGCGCGGACAGCGGAGGCATGAGCCCCGGCGCCCTGTGGGAGCGTCCGGCCAGCGAGTAGATTTCGGCGACCTCCCGGGCGGCCTCATCCGTCAGCGGTGGCAGGATGCTGGGAAGGCGTTCGGCGAGCATCGTGGCCGGGCCGTCGCCGGACAGGAACAGGTGGTGCCCGCCCGCCGCGCAGACCTCGAGGGCGCGGCGGGCAGCCTGGTTGCCGGGCACGTCGGCCAGGTCGACGGCGAGTGACGATGACGGCGCAGGCTCCGACTGCTGGTCGTGGTGATCGCGGAGGGCCCCGTGGCGGAGTTGATCGACCACGTCGGCGAGCCGGGTGACGGGCATCACCACGGCGCCGGGCACCTGCGCCGCCTCCCGCGCGCATTCGGCGGGGACGACGACTCTGCTGATTCCGGCCCGGACAGCGGCAGCCACGATTGGCAGGACGCCTCTGATGGGACGTATCTGGCCGTCCAGAGCCAGTTCGCCGAGGAACACCCGCCCGTTGATCCGTTCGGGCGGGATGACACCGGCGGCGGCCAGCAGCGCTATGGCCAGCGCGAGATCGGCCGCCGCGTCGTAGACCGGCGGGATCATCGGTGTCACGCTCACCGTGATCCTCGCGTCCGGCCAGGCTGTTCCGCTGTTGAGGATCGCGGCCCGGATCCGTGCCCGGGCAGGCCAGACCGACAACTCCGGCAGGCCGACCAGATGCAACTCCGAGTCCCCTGGTGCCGCATCGGCCTCGATGTCAACGATGTGGGCGGACAGGCCGATCAGGGCGAGCGACCGGGTGGAGGCGTAGCCCATGCCTCACCACCCCACCGGCAGCACCGGGCGGGCCCCGTCCGGGCACTGCGCAGCCTTATCCGCGATCTCGTCGGCCATTCCCGCGAAGTCCATGCCGCAGACGGTCTCTGGCGGTAGACCGCAGTCCAGGGCGGTGCGGATCAGGTGCGCCAGGCTGTAGCGGGGATCGACCGACAGCGCCCGCTCCACGGCGACGCGCGCCAGCGGCCCGTCTCCGGTACGCAGCGCAAGGAACGCCAGCAGCGCGGCCGGAGGGGCGGCAAAGTCCGGTTCCACCCTGCGGGTGAGTTGGGTCCACAGCCTGATGTGCGTGTCGTCGTCGTATCGGCCGATCAAAGTCATGGCCGCGTCACGGACGAAGATCGCACTGAGCCGCACACTGAGCCAGGCGACCTCATCGGCGGAAAGCTCCTGCCCCGCCTGGGTGCGGTCCAGCGCGGTGGTCACGTGGTCGAGGCCCTCGTGATACCAGTCGTGATCGCCCCCAGCGGCCAGAAGGGCGCGTGCCTGACCGCAGGCTTCCCGGGTGGCGGCGCGCACCTGTTCCCGGTCCTGCCCGCCGGCCGGGGCGAGCATGGCCGTGAGCGCCGCGCGGTCGGGCCGGGCGACGTACCCGGCGAACACCGCCGCAGCAGCGGCCGGATTGGTTCCCGCGTCGTACGGGACGCCGTCGGGTGAGCAGCAGTCGGGATCGGGGCACATGTACGACCAGTAGCGGCCGTCCTCAACCCGTAGCGCGTCGATCGTGTCGATGCCCGCCTCGGACAGTGCGCCGCGTACCGCATCGATGACGGGGGTGACGTGCCACCCCGGCCCGTAACCGATCAGCATCGCCCGCTCGGTCCCGTTACGAGTGAGCAGATCGGCGAAGTGCCGGGCCAGGTCGGGCGTGTCCTCCGAACGGTCCGGCAGGTCGAACCGCACGCTGAACCGCAACCCCCGCGCCGTGCTGTCAGGGGCGGCGGGTTCGAACGCCATCGCGACGATGCTTCGATCCGGATAGAACCCCAGCATGTAGGGCACGATCGCGAGGAAGTCCGCAGGACGGCTCAGCCGTACCGTGTGATCCAGACCAGAGGTCATGAGCATCCTCCTGAACATGAAGAAACCCCCGGCGCGATCAGCCGAGGGCGATGGAATGAGAAAGGGGCGCAGTCAGCAGCGCTCGATGCGCACGCCGCCCCGCGGTCCAAGGAAGATCCGCCGATCGGGGTAGTCGAGCCCGTCAGCGGAGCTGTACAGCGTGATCTCGCAGTCGTCCCCCACGCACGGGGTGAGCACGTCGGCGGCCTCGCGGCGGGTGAAGGCGAAGCGCGAGCGCTGCCAGTAGCCGTACCGGTGCCGAGCGGCCAGCTTGCGACAGGCATCGACCAGAGAAGAGAACTCCTCCAGGTCATCCGGCTGCGGCGGGCCGTACCCGTTGCCGCCGTGCCAGAGCCCGAACCACCGTCCCATGATCGTGCCCCCCTTTCAGTTGCGGGACGGGCAGCCGGGCGAGGCGTGGTCACCGCCGCAGTAGCCGCACCACTCGTCCATCGCGTAGATCGACAGTTCCTCGGCGTACCGGTCGCGCCACTCCACCTGACCCCTGGTGTAGGAGTCGAAATAGTCGGCGTCGGTATCGCCCGGTCGCAGTGTCAGGTAGTGCAGGACCGTCCGCGCCGCGCTGATCAGCTCACCGGGCGTCAGAACCGCGCCGACACCCGAGCAGATGTCGGACCCGGCGAAGATCGTGCGGCGGCGCCGAGACAGCCGGTATCGCCAGCGGATCCGGCCTTCATCGGTCCGCCCGGCGGCCTCCACTTCCAACAGGTGATCGGTGTCGATCTGCCATGCGGGCACCAGCCGGGAGCTGATGATCCATCCGGGTGGCAGGGTCAGGGCATGAGTCATCGCCATGGCGACTCCAAAGGTTCAGAAAGGTGGAATGGCGGCCGTCAGTACCGGCGACGGCGGGCCAGGTGATGCGGTCGTGCGGCCGCGCTGACCGCGTGGATCTCGCAGTCCCGGAAATCCAGGGCATCGGCGAAGCAGCGTGAGCACCGGATCAACCGCACACGCACCCCGGAAGTCCGGTTGGTGTGCGTGGCGTCGATCCACAGATGGGTCTTGGCCAGGCAGCCCAGACAGGTGATCACCTCGGCAGCCTTGGGCATCGGCGTGAGCGCCACCGTCACCACGTACTCACGCGCGCCGCCGGGATCAGCGGCGGGCACCAAAGTCGCGGTGTCCGGGCGAACCTCACCCAACGCGGCCACGCGCATCACGCGGCCCCCGCCGCAGACCGTCAGGTCTCCCACGGACCAGCCGGCCCGGACGGCAGAATTCACCTCCATACGGTTGCCTCCCTTTTCGCGGCGCCTGTCCGGCGGCCTTCGTACGGTCCGGCGGATGCGGGAATCAGGACGCGCTTTCGCGTATGGCGGATTCCGCCGTGTCCGGCGCTCTCGCGGCGCGAATTGCTCTCACTTAAATACGGTGGCCGGAACGGCCCGACCGTCCGCACGCGGCAACATATCCGCAGCATTGCCGCGCGCGCCGCACCGACGGCCGACCGTTCCGGCCCCCTTGCCGTCCTGTGACACGGCTACGTGAGCCACAGAACGATTTTGCGAGAACGAACATCGCACCGAACGCGTCAGAGACGCACCGGCGGATTTCGCTCTCACCTAAATACGGCGACCGGAACGGCCCGACCGTCCGCGCCCGGCGACGTTTTATCAACGTCACCGCGTACTGTGCGGACAGTCAGCAGGCTCCGGCCCGCAACCGTTCTGGGATGTGACAGCGCACAACGCAGAACAGAGGTGAGAGCGAACATCACACCGAACGCGTCAGAGACGCACCGGCGGATTCCGTTCTCACTTAAATACGGGGCGCACATCGGTCCAGGCGTCCACTCCTCTCAAGATTTTTGTCGTCTCAGGTGTGCGATGACGTGTTCTCACGGCAATAAGAAAGGGCCCCAGAACACCCTCTGGGGCCCTCTCGCGAGCTTTCCTTAGTCCTCTTCGCTGCATATGCCGCTGTGGACCATCGTGCTCCTGACGTCGTCAAGACGCTCCGACAGTTCCCGCCACTCCGCGCGTGCCGCCTCACGCACCCGGATCACGGCCCGGCGCGACCCGTACGCACCCCCGTAACGTGCCTGAGCAAGGCTGCTGAAGATGCCCGCCCGCCCGAGGTCCTGAGCATTGGACGCGACATCGATCATGCGCCCGATGGTCGGGAAGTCCCGACCGTCCCCGAACGCCTGACGGAACATCTCCGCGCTGTGCTGAGACACACAGAACGCGACGGCGGCCCCCGTGACCGTCTCCGTACGCGGGACACCGCGCATGAGCTGAGCCCCCGGCGTGGCGTCGATCTCATCGGCCGGAACATCGATCCGGTAGCCGTTGCGTGCGGCGGCATCGCGAACCGCCCACCGCTGCAGGGTCGTCCGCGTGATGGTCAACTCTCCGCCGTCCCTGCGGACGTATACCCACGCCTGAGTGTCCCGGGTAGGGCCACTGTCAGGGGTAGGAGCACAGGACGCGAGGACATCGCGCAGACGCTGAGCGAACAGAAGTACCGCGTCCTGCGTGACGTCGTCCGACACGTCGTCCGTCCCGTACGGCGCGTGCCCCTGCTTAACGATGGTCGCGCTTCCGTCCATGCGCTTACGGGAACGGGTGGCGTCGACCGTACGGCAGTAGCCGCGTGCGAGCCGCTGAATCTCCGCCCAATCGTCCGGCGTCACGCGCGCCATGTCTTCCGGCGTGAGCTTCTCCCCCGGAACGTTGGAAGGGACGCACTTACCGGGAACTCCGTTCGACATGTTTCCTCCGACCTCCGCGACGCATCATTTGCGCCGCCCTTCTCTTTTGGCAATTCAATTGAAACATGAGACGGAGACCGGCGCAATGAAATCCCGCGCGCCTTTACCATGTTTTCCCTGGCCAAGAGGAGGGAGTGGGTCTTTGAGAAAGCACAAAGAGGAACGAGCGAGCGAGCGAGCGACAAGGAGAATACTAAAAGGAGACAATCACTCACACCGAAGCGACAAGGGGCGATAAAGCCAATCAGAGAAATGACGCCCAGCAAATGCGGAAAGATATCGCCATGTCAAATCAACCAGCACGGCGCCCCTCCCAACCCTTCGATCATAGGGATCGTCTATACAGTCGGGTCGGCAAGAGGCCGCACCACAAGCCGCCGACCAGGGGAAACGCCATGGGGATCATGACCAATCATAAGTGGCGAACCATTGGCCGAGCATTGGCCATTCGATTGGCCGCCCTATGAGCACGCTTATGGCTACGGCGTGAACGGAAAATACCCATCGGTACGCGGGCAGGCACCCCCCACGCTCGACCCGTCCAGCAGGCCATTTAGGTCCTGCACTGGCCGCAGATGGGACCCGCGTGCGGCAACTCGCCACCGACAACGCCATCGGCCACAGCACTGCCTACGACCTGCACGATGGCATCGATGTCCTGACAGTCGAAGCGCCCGACCTGGCCACCACCCTGGACGAGGCGAGGGCATCAGGGAGCGGGCACCTCAACCTGGGCGGATCGGCGCCATCGTCAAAGTCACCCACGTCCTCCTACGACTGGAGCCACGGCCGCCCCCACCGCACGCATCACACTGCGTCGTGATCGCTCACGCGGAAAGGCTCAATGTGGACCTGACCCATGTATCCCACAATAAATACGTTCCGCTTTCCAGTCATGACTGACTGCATTCGCCACGCCAGGATCGGGATCTAACCAGACTTCAACACATTTGTAAAGATATTTCTTGATCAGTAGTTCCATGAGAAGATCAACTGACGTTATCGATCCGCGTAATGCTTGGAGTTGGCAAGCCAGGTGGAGAATCGAGGCATTTTATGCCGCCCCTACCGTCGTTCCTCTCTGTTAATGGTGAGCGGGTTAGTCGCATCGCTGATGGTCGGCGTTCCCGCCGCTACCGCAGCCCCGACCCCCGCCACCTCACAAGCGAAGTTCACGCCACCGACTCCCGCCGCGGACGATCCCATGCAGATCGCCAGGCAACAGGCGGCACAGCGGAAGACCCAGGTAGAAATCCCCTCTCTCCGCACCGAGTCGTCGACCACGTACGCCAACAGCGACGGCAAGACGCTGCAGACGGTGATGTACGGCGCGCCTGTCCGCACCAAGCGGAACGGCGAGTGGCATGACATCGACACTACTTTGGTGTCGGAGGGCGGTTCTATCCGGCCACGCATGACCAAAGCCGAAATGCGCCTCTCCAGCGGAGGCGACACAGAATTGCTCTCCGTTGATGGAGAGTTACCCAAGGCTGGAAAAGGCACGGTCAAGGTATACGCGCCGGGCAAGCTGCCGGCTCCCCGGTTATCGGGGAACCGGGCCGAATACAAGTCGGTCTACGGACCCGGTATCGACCTGGTGGTCACCGCTACCCCCACCGGCTTCCGGCAGGACATCGTCATCCGGCAGCGACCGCAGCAGGATCTACAGTTTCGTGTGCCGGTCAGCCTTCCCGCCAGTGTCCGGTACGGAAAGAACCTCTCCGGAAACCTGTCCATGCTCACGACCTCAGGCACGAAGGCCGAGAAGATCGCGGACGTCTCCACGACCCTCATGCTCGACGCCGCCACCGACACCGATCCGGAGCAGGGGCGCGTAGGTCGGGCCGTCACCACTGTCGAGGGCGACTCCACACTGGTAATCAAGCCGGACACCGCCTTCCTCGCCGACCCGGGGGTGACCTACCCGGTGACCTTGTCCGTGAACGCCACGGACTGGACGAGCAGTGCGGTGGGCAACGACACCTTCGTCAACAACGCCGACTACCCGGACGGCTACGCCAACAGTGGGCTTGACCGCATACTCGTCGGCAAGTCGAACAGCGGATCAGTCCGATGGCGCGGCTACATCCGTTTCGAGGACATTCCGGAGGACTCTCCGCTGCGAGGCGGCCGGGTGACCAACGCCGACCTCATCCTGTGGAACTATCTGTCCAATGACTGCGGCGAGCACGTCGGCTCCGGTATCACCGCCCGCCGGGTCACCCAACGCTGGGATGTCACCACCCTGACCTGGTCGAACCAGCCGGCAGTTACCACAACGGGTCAGGACACCGAGTACGGCGCTTACAGCCCCGACTGCGGCCGGGGGTACATGGACTACCCATGGGACCTCGTCCACAGCGTGAACCCGATCGTGCAGAACTGGGCCGACGGCGGCGCCAACTATGGGTTCCAGCTCACCGCGGGCAACGAGTCCGATCTCACGAACTGGCGCCGCTACCGAAGCAAGGAGACGACCGACCCCGACCCCGCCCACGGCCCGCGCCTGGTTATCGGATACGAGCCCGCGGTCGCCGAGGAGATCGCCGCCGTCTTCCCTGACGAGGTCACGGGAGACCCCTCGTACGAGGAAATGCTGGCGCACCAGGTGAGCTCGCCGGAACTGGAGTCGGACGCCCCTCTCACGACCAGCGAGCAGTCAACGGCCATCGCGGTGCAGTCCCGGCAGGGGTTCACACCGAGCGAGGAGGACGCCAAACCGTTGCCGGACGAGGACTGGTCGGAAACGATTCCCGAGTGCGGGGAGTCGGCTCAAGATTGCTTCCCGGGCCCCACACCAGACACGACGCCTCCGCAGGTCTACGAGACCAGCCCCGACGCGGAGACGGGGACCGCTCCTCCCCAAACGCAAGTGCGGGTGGTCTTCGACGAACCTGTGACCGGCGCTGTGCTCTCACTGACCGACCAGGCGGGTACGGCGATCCAGGGCGCCGCCGCCATGGACCAGGAAGGCATGGTTCTCACCTTCGCACCGTCCGCCGCATTGCTGGCGTCGGTCTATACCGGCAAGGTGACCGGTGCCCGTGACGAGGCGGGGAACGTCATGGCCGAGCCGTACAGCTGGTCGTTCACGGTGGGGGGCACGACGCCCAGCCCGACACCGACACCGACCGTGCCACCGGGCGGGGAGCAGACGATCACACTGCCATTGGAGACAGACCTGTGGCTGGACAGCGACGACTACACTGACCGGTTCGGCGACACGTTGTGGGCCGGTCTTTACGGCGCTCCGGGCACCGCGGAGCGCACGTACCTCAAATTCGATACGACCGCATTGGCCGGCAAGACGATTACCGATGCACGGCTGAAACTATGGAACGTCGACTCCTACGGATGCGGCGACAGCACGTCGGGTATCAAAGCCCTCCGGATCACCGGCTCTTGGGATGCCGACACGCTCGGCTGGAGCAACCAGCCCTCCGCCGCCAGCGGCGACGAGGCGGTTGCCCGCGACCCGGGCGGCTGTTCCGGATCGCCGCCGAGCGACGTGGAGTGGTCGTGGACGGTGACCGGCATCGTGCAGGCGTGGGCGTCCGGGCAGGCTGACCACGGGCTGGTGCTGCGGGGGGCGACCGAGTCCGGCAGCGCACCGCTCTACGACCGCGGATTCGCCTCTTCTCGGGACACCGGTTACCACCCGCCGACGCTGACCGTGACCTACACCGGCGGCGGCACGCCCCCGCCTGGCCAGGACACCACGGCGCCTGAGGTGGTCGCGGTGAACCCGACCGACGGAGCTGAGGATGTGCCCTCCAACGCACGGGTCATGGTCACCTTCAGCGAGCCAGTGACGAACGCCCGGCTGACGCTGTGGGACATCTTCACCGAGGAGGAGGTCACGGGAGCCACCTCCATGGGCTCCAATGGCACCGTGCTGACCTTCACCCCATCGCAGCCACTGGACGGCGTCTACTACGCCGAGGTGGATGGGGCCCGGGACACGGCCGGCAACACGATGGCGGGCGTCTACTCCTGGTACTTCCTCACCACGGGTTGGGCGGCCTCCTCCGCAGTGTCGCAGATACGGCCGGTAGCCGACGATCTGCGGGTCCGTGGTTCCGGCAGGACCGAGGGAGGGGGCAGCGCCACCGCTGAACCGTACCTGCTGGTCGACGTGAAGGATCGGCTTAACCGCCGCTCGAGTGTCGAGGTCGAGGTCGCCCACACCGCCGGGTCGTCCCAGGGCAAGGGGGTGATCTGGAGCGGGACCGTTCACGACGCCCCAGCCAAGACGATCACAAGCGTTCAGGTGCCGCCGGGCAAGCTGAAGCCAGGGTGGACTGTGCGCTGGCGAGCGCGTGCGGTGGCGGGCGACGTCAGCGGCCCGTGGTCACCATGGTCGTCCCTGCGCATCGCTGAAGCGACGCCGCCCGCGGCGAAGACCGCGGAGGAACCGTCGAAGACGTCGGCCGCCGCTGCGCCCGGCACACTGCCCAACCGGAGTTTCTACAAGCACGCGACCTTCCAGGAGTGTGACAAGGACGAGAACCACGCGGTGTGGAGCGCCGCCTTCTACGAGGGGTGGACCAAGAACTCCTTTGGATGGTGCACCAAGTACACCCACAAGATCTACTACTACAAGACGATCTGGCGGGGCGTGACCGACGGCTGGATCCGTCAGGAGATCGACGATGCGACCTGGGTGTTCACCGCTCTGATCAACACCTACGTCGGCAAAGGCATCAAGAAACCGAAATCGGATGACGGCTCGCCGATTGTGTGGCCGCCCTCCGTCTACGAGGCCCGGCAGATCAGCGCGTGGATTCGGCTGAACAACTTCTGGCCGTTCAGCAAAACGATGAGCCACAAGAACGCCACAGTCTACTTGCGGCCGAGTTGGAGCGTGAGCGGCGGCTGCGTGCAGACCAGCGGCAACGAGATAAACAACAAGTCCATCACTCAGTGGAACGCGGACACCACGCCGACGGAGGAGTTCACCTTCCATTCGGACGAGAGCCAGGCGAACAACGAACACCGGCTAGCGACCTGCACGCTGCGACCGTACGTCGGCATCCTCGGCTTCCATGACACCAGGCCGACACGGATACGGGGAGCCGAGCGGCTCTATCCCCCCGTCATCGACTGCGACACCTCCCCCACCAATGTGATGTACTACGGCGGCTGCGTGCTGGTCAGGGCGATGCCCACGATGGTGGTAAGCACCACGGCCCAGGTGAACGGCGAGCCGAACAAGGCCCAGGAATTCGCAAAGCACATCGGATACGTATTCAGGTATCCGAACAATACCAAGCCTCCAGGCACCAACAAGAAGTTCCCAGGCAATGGCGAGATCAGTCAGTATGGCGGTTGGGAACCCCCGCTCACCCGTGCAATGGACCCTGCGGTTGAAACGGCGAACAGAGATGTCATGGGCGCCGCCTGCGCACAATACTGGACAGAGGAGCAACGCGAAGGAAAGGAGTGTGACGAGTACCCGTTCGCCAAAAGTCATGAAGGGGCAGCCAGCCCACAGTGGGACTTCTCGGTCCGGCCGATAACAAAGAGCGCGAACACCTCGGGCGGTGCCCGGCAGAACATCCTATGGCGCCGATATCGCGTTCTGGAGAAGGATCCGTTCAAAGTGAGAGTCGTGCATTCGAGGACCGTCCCCGACGAATGGTATTCCGGCACCGATCCAAGCGACTGACCTGACGATTCCTTGCGCCGGCCACGGACCGCACCAGCGGCCACGGGCCGGCGCACCCTTCTTGACGACCAAATCCAATCGTGCCAGGGTGACCGGATGTCAGACGAGGATCTTTCCCATTACAGCGCGCTGGTCAGCAACTGGATGAGCGACCCTGCCTGCGTCACTTGGTGTCAGGGAATGGATGTTCCTGAGGTGGCCCGCAGTTTCGGCGCGGATCCCGCGAGCGGCATTCCCATGACCTTCATGGACACCGAGATGGAGCACTATGACGAAGCCCTACAGACCGTCCTCATCGGCTCGCTCGGCGACTGGTCCCTGGCCATCGAGCCGAACGGCGGCGAGGGACGCTCCCCCGGCACCATCGCCGCTCTTTCCAAGGGCGGCGAGGCACTCAGCCTCTATTGGGACGGCCCCGTCAAAGTCGAGTTGAACTACGCGGCCCACGGGCGACTGATCGCCACCATCCCGAAATCCCCGGTCGCCGAGTGGCCCGCCGCCGCCCGCGACCGCCTGCTGCCTTACGCCTGGGACCTGCCATTCACCATGCTCCCTGACGAACAGTGGAAGGTCGCCGCCTTCACCCTCGCCTCCCGCCTGAGCCACGTCCGTCTGACCGACCAGTGGCTTGACAGGGAGCACACGCGCTTCGTCCTGTCCAGCGTGGTGTAAGTCATCACACGTAGGAGTTCTTTCTGGAGGGCTGCTGAACGACCACAGTCTAGTTTTGCTAGGGACCGACGGTGGTAGTCAACACGTGTGGCATGACGAGAAGGTGCCGTGGAGCCTTTGCCGTCGGCCCACTCAGGATCTACGGCGGGTGTGGAGTTGCCGGACGACGGCCTGGGTCTCCGGGGTTGGCTCGAGGTCGAGGCTGGCGAGGTGGGCGTTGAGGTGCTGGGCGCGTAGGCGTGCCTCGTCTCGGCGGCCGAGTCCGATAAGCAGGCGGATAACGGTCGCCGCCGCGGCCTCGTTGATGGGGTCGAGCGTCAGCGCCTGTTCCATGACTTCCAGAGCCCGCTTGGGTCTGCCGGCCTTCTCGTGGATGCCTCCAAGCTGGAGGAGCGCCCGTACGGAGGCGAGGGTGAGCGGGTCTCTGTGGTCGAGGTCGATCCAGAGATACGGCGCCCCGTTGGCGAGGTGACCTCGGCAGACCTCGGCGGCTCTGTCCAGAGCGGCGGCCTTGCCTTCAGAATCTGTAGCTTTCCGCGCCTCGGCGAGAGCACGGTGGAGCTCCCAGAGGTCGATCCAGACATGCTCGCGGTCGATCCGGTACGTTCCGCTTTCCGCTTCGATGAAGTTCATCTCCTTGCGGGTCGTGCCCGTGGCTGCCCAGAGCCGCTTGCGCAGATCACTAAGTGCGGCGTGGAAGCGGTACCCGGCCTGGGGTTCGCCGACATCGGGCCATAGTTCCGCGCAGATCTCCTCCCGGGTCCGGCCGTTGGGATGAACCGCGAGGGGCACGAGCATCTCCATGCCTTTGGCGGTTGGGATGTCGACCGGTTCTCCGTCGATCTCCACGCGTACCTCTCCCAGCACGAGCAGGCGGACGCGGGTCGTAGCCGGGGCGTTCTCCACGACGGGAATCTCGGCCGCGGGCTCGTCTTCGGCAGGCTCCTCGTAACCGTGCTGCATAGCGATTCGCCGTAGGAAGACGATCGCCTCCTGCTGCGAGAGGTGAAACAGGTCCGCGCCGTCCAGGTCGCCGCTAACGGCTCGGAAGTCGGTCCCGACCTCGCATCCGTCCTCCCCGAGCCGGGCTTCGAGCAGGATGGCGCCGATTCCGAGGCGCGGGGCGTATTCCATGAACGACTCGAGGTACGACGAGTCCCGCCCCGCCAGCCGGCCGACCAACACCAGCTCCGGGACCAGCTCATCCGGCCTGCTGGCTCGCAACATGGCGAGGTCGCTGACCTCAGCGTCCTGCAGCAGTTCTGTGCGGTGGATGTGCTCGCTGGCGACGTGCGTCACGGCGTCGTCGAAGGTGGGTGTGAGTGTGAGGCCCGGCAGATGCATGGCGAGGGCGTCCCAGTCGTCGCCGAACAGCTCGGCCGCGTCGTCCGAGGGCATGACGAGTTCGACGCGATGCGCTTCGGCCTGGGCGATGAGCGCCGTGAACAGCGCCCGCACGACGTCTCCCGCTCCGTCGCCGCTCAGGCAGAGGTTCAGGCCCGGCAGGTTCACCGCGACGACCTGGTCATCGCGTATGCCGACATCCAGCATGGCAGGGGGCTTGGTAGTGAAGGAATCCCTGACCAGGTCGTAATCGTCCGGAACCGGGTCGGTGGCCTGCCGGAACTCTTCGTCAACCGCCTGGACCGCTGGCTCCGGCTTCGGCAGGGCCACGACCTGAACGGCTTCCGACGCCCCCGGGATCGGTCGCCGGACGCGTTGCCGTACGCGTACGGCGGCCAGGGCGACGGCGATGCCCGCTGCGAACGACAGGCCGACCATGCCGCCCTCAGGTAGGGCGATACTCACCCGCGGTGCGGCGTGTGCCGGCAGTGCCGCCGGGGTTTCGACGGCATGCGGTGTCACCGTCTCCTGAGGTGCAGGAGCGGGCTCTCGGACAATGGTCCGCTCGGCAGCCCTGTCCGCTGGGGCCTGCTCCGGCAGCCGCAGCCGCCAGCCAGTCTCGATCTCCCCTGGATGGGTGAGCTGCCCGCCGTCATGCTGGGGTCGGCCCTTGTTGAGCTTGAAGATCTCCTTGTAGCGCTTGCCGTCCCCCAGATGTCGTTCGGCGATATCCCACAGGCTTTCGCCTTCCCGTACGACATGGACCCGAGCGTGCCGCGGCTCCGGCTCCTTGACGTCCGACGGCATCCGGATGACCCAGCCGGGGCGGATCCAGCCGTCGGAGGTGAAGGTGGCTCCGTCCGTCATCTGCCGGCCTTCGTTCAGCTTCACGATTTCCTGGTATCGCATGGGGTCGCCCAGATGTGTCTTGGCGATCTCCCACAGAGTGTCGTGCGGCTTGACTCGGTACGTCGTGTGCTGAACCGCCTCAGAGGCAACGCCCTCCTGCGCGGCCGTCGGAGCGTCCACGGGAGTGGCGGTGACGGTGACCGTGGCGGCGACCGCCTGGGGTGCCGGGGCGACAGCCGAGATCGCGATCGTCGTGATGAGATGCGCGGCGAGCCGCTGGAACGGCGTCCGGAGCACGGCACGCTCATGCACGTTCCGCAGGCGGCGCACCAGCTCGGCGAGCACCGACCAGGTGAACATCAGCCAGCACAGCCACGCCGTGGCCAGCAGCGCGTTCACCAGGAATGCCGGATCGCCCGGCGTGGCCAGCTCCGCCCGCGTAGGGATGTGCGGTGGATCGAGGAAGCCGAGCAGGACGACGGGCGGCCCGGCGATCAGCACCACCAGAGCCAGTGCCGAGTAGATGGCGGCAGCGGTCGGGCGGTGGCTGTGCATCTACTCTCCCTGCTCGATTCCCTGCAGCATCCGGGCGGAGGCGCTCGCGGTGGCCGTCACGTCGGCGACGCCGATCAGTGACAGCAGCACGGTCGGCCGGGACACGTTCACCGTGACCCGCAGCGTCCGTCCGCCCGCCATCGCGACGCTCCCCCGGTGCCCCGACGAGGCGAGGTACGCGCGGGCCGCGGCCAGCGCGTTGGCGGTGTCCAGCTCAAACCGGCCGCCCTGGGCGTACGCGCGGTCGACGTCGACGACGCCGGCCCCCGCACGTGCGGCCTCCTCCGCGACCGCGTACGCCTCCCGAAAGGCGCGGATTTTCTGCCCGCCATCCACAACCAGGCCCAGGCATACGAGGGCGGCCAGCATGACGACCACGACGAACCCCGAGATCGACCCTCTGTCCCCGTCGAGCATCACCGGTCTCCCCTGGCGCGGAACGGATCAAGGCTGCTGGTAAACCGGCTGGTCAGGACCTTGGAACCGGGGATGCCGGGCAGGGCGAGGTCGCTGAACCGCACGTCGCAGGTCACCGTCGCGGACACCGTGGCTTGCCGTCCCAAAGGAGCGGAGAACCCTCCCGTGTCCACCGAGACCGTCGGCGCGCATTCAAGCCCTTCACGAGCGAGTGCCGCTCGCGCGCTCGTCAGCGCCGCGGTGCGCGCCGAGGAGGGGTCACGCGAGATGGACGCCTGCCGGGCGGCATCGCGGGCCGCCGCCTCCACCGAGCCATGCGCGATGACGATCCGCCCAGCAGCGACCATCGCCACGAGCACCAGGACCAGCGCGGGCGCGAGAACAGCCAGCTCTACTGTCATCGACCCGCGCTCGGCGGTGACTCGGGGGCCCAGGCGTGCGCCTTGCAGCTCGGCGCGATGGACACGGCGCCGGGCTGGTCTCATTCGCGATCTATCTCTAACGCGCATCAGGTGGGAGTCGACCATCGTTCGATCGGGGCGTGGGCTACCTGGGTCACCGTTAGCTTGAGCAGCGGCACCAACGCGAGTGCCTCTCCCTGCACGGTCACCGATACCGTGCCGCCCGTACGGCCGGCGCTGGCGTGCGGCGCGATCAGGAAGGACCCGCCGACCCTCTGAGCGAATCTCTCGGCGACAACAGTGCTGGCCGAGAGGTTGGAGCCGTACGCCCGGGCGACCCGTACGCCCTCCTGGGCGGCGGCGAGTGCGATGTTGCGGGCGTGGAACCACAGCGCCGTGTTGACCAGGAGCAGGGTCAGGGTGAGGACCACCGGGTAGAGGATGGCCGCCTCCAACGGCGCCGACCCGCGATCACTTGATTTTCCCCATGTAGTCGTTGACAACCTGCGTGATCTTGGCTGCGACCGCGACGGCGAGCAGGAATATCGCCGCGGCGAGGACGATGAAGCCCAGCGGGCCCTCGCCGGCGTCCGCCCCGGCCTTGGGGCGAAGCCTCCGAAGGAGCGGGACCTTGGTGTTGATCCAAGCGCCGACCGCCAACATGCGACCGTAGATGTGCAGCATGCGAAGGACCCTTCTCTCATACGGTCATCCACCACCGGTCATCCGGGCCAGGGCCGGGTAGCCCAGCAAGATCATGAAGCCGACGACGGTCAGGGACATGGGGACGGTCATGGTCTCGGTGCGGCTCTTCGCCCTCGCCAGCAGCGCGGCCATCTCGCTCTCGCGCAGGCTGGCCGCCTTGGCCTTGAGGGTGTCGAGGATGCTGGCGCCCTCGGTGCCGGCCATCTTGGCGATCGCGGCGACCTCGCCCAGCTCGGGCACGGCCAGCTCCCGTGACAGGCGGGTGAGCTCGTCCCAGGCGGAGCCGGTGCCGCGGAAGGCCGGATCGAGCGCGGACGACAGCCGCTTGAACGTCTGCCCTTTCCCGACGCGGGCGGCGGAGTCCAGCGCGTCGGCCGGCCCGCGCCCGGCCAGCCGACACAGGGCGACGAGGTCCAGGTAACAGACCAGCGCCCGGCGGAAGCGCCGCCGCGCGGTGGCGGCCTCCACCCGCAGCGACAGCTCGGGCGCGGTGAACATCACGGCGCCGAAGACGACCGACGCCGCCCACAAGATGATCGCGGGGAAGGTGACGCCGAGCAGCCAGCCATACGTCCACAGGAGGGCCGGCCCGCACAGGCCAGTGGCCATGAGCAGCGCCTTACGGCCAAGGTGAGTCTCCCGGCTCCTGCCGACGATCGCCAGGTCGGAATTCTTCGCGCGGTTCCCCAGCCAGGACGAGCCGAGCACACCGATGGTCGTACGACGGACGCGCTCCGGCACGCTGTGCGCCTCAACCGGTCCACCGCCGGGCTGGAGGCGCGCCAGCGAGGCGGCCAGCTCGGGCGGGCCGGGCCGTACGGCGAGCAGGATCAGGAACAGGCCGAGGCCCATCGTGCCTCCGGCGGCGAGCACCGCCCAGGTCATCCCGTGGCCTCCTCGTTCAGGAAACGGTCCGTCTCCGGGGCGCTGCCGAGGCGGTGGATCCACCAGAACGTCACGGCGTACAGCCCGGCGACCCCGGCGAGGACGAGCTGTCCGAGGAAGCTGCCGAACGGCGCCACGTACTCCTGGTTCAGCAGGGCGAAACCGGTGTAGCCGAGCAGCGCGCCGATGACCCAGCGGGCGGTGGTGCGGTGCCGCGACCGCTCGGCCTCGACCTCACGCTGAGCGGACACATCCATGCCGATGGTCCGGGCGAGTCCAAGGAGCACCTCCCGCAGACCGCGCCCCCGGGACTCCGCGGCGAGGATCAGGGAGGCGGCGGCCATGTCGCCGACCAAGTCGTCCAGCTCGTCGGCGAAGGCGCGCAGGGCGCTGTCGGCCGGCACACGAAGGGCCAGTCGGCGGGCGAGCGCCGTGACCTCGGCGGCGATCGGCTCGGGTGCGTTGCGGGCGCTGATGGCCAGGGCCTCTTCGATGCCCGCGCTCCCGGACAGGGCGTCGGCGAGCTGGCGGATCCAGGTCTCGATCGCCTCCAGCCGGGCGATCCGGCGCGCCACCTCCCGGCCGGACAGAACCCGAGGCAGGAGCAGCACGGCGGCCCCGGCGGAGAAGGCGGCAACTGGCCATCCCGTCAGCCAGAACACGATGACCGCGGCTCCAAGAGCCAGCGCGAGCGGAATGGTGGCGACCTTGGGCACGCGTGGCCGGGCGCGACGGGTCTGCCGTACCGGGACCCGGCGCAGGCCCACGACCACCAGGATGATCCCAGCGGCGAACACGCCTCCGGCGAGGGCTGCGATCAGTTCCACAGCCCACCCGCTCCCGGGGTGAACATGGTGGCGTCGAAGCCCGCCTTGACCAGCTTGTCCATGCACTGGGGAGTGACGTTCGGTACGGCCCGCCCGTCCGGCCCTGGTACGAAGACCCGGTTGACTGCCGGGACGACCGAGTCGGCCGGCGGCAGGACCTCGAATATCTCCGAGATGTACCGGACGTTCATCGGCGCGTCGGGATCGTGGCTCACCTCGTGCCGGAGGTAGACGATGAAGTCGACGGCCTTGCCGACCAGCCGGAACAGCGCGTCAGCGGGCATGGTCCCGGCGAGGATCTCCATGCGGGGGAAGATCTCCTCCGCGGAGTCGGCGTGCATGGTGCAGATCGACCCACGACCGCCGGAGTTCATCGCGACCAGCATGGGGACCAGCTCGTCACTGCGGACCTCGCCGACCAGGATGCGGCGGCCGTTGAAGCGGAACGCGTCGTCGATCAGCTGGCGCATGGTGACCGCGCCCTCGCCTTCGGAGTTGGCGGCGCGCGCCTCGAAGCTGAGCACGTCGTGGTGCCGCTCAGGCATCAAGTGCAGGAACAGCTCGCGCTCGTTCTCGACGGTGATGAGCCGCTCGAACGGGTCGATATCGCCAGCAAGAGCGCGGACTAGGGTGGACTTGCCCGAGTTCATCGCCCCCGCGACGATCACGTTCATCGGGACGTTCATCACTCCGTGCAGGAAGTGCCGGACGGGCCAGGACATGGTTCCCCGGGCGGCCAGGTCCGACATCGTGGCGTCGAGCATGCCGTGCTTACGGATGGAGAACGCCGTGTGCGGGGTGATGCCGGTCGCCGCGGCCAGCCGTACGGTGTTGGACAGCGCCTTATGCAAGATCGGCCTGGCGGTGGAGAAGTCCCTGGCGTTCTGCCCCTGGTAGATGCCCCAGCGGCGGACGTTCTCGATCAGCTCGTCCTCGCTGTCGGCCGCCGGCGGCCCGGGCACCTTGCGTCCGTCGGTGTAGGTCACCCAGACCTGGTCGTACCGGTTGACGTCGATGTTTTCGACCTCGCGATCGTCCACCAGCGGCTGCAGGTCACCCAGATAGAAGATCCGGTTCTCGACGGCCTTCTTGAGCTTCTCCTCCTCGTCCAAAGTCGGGGCGGGCCGGCCGAGCAGGGCGAGGTTGTCCGCGTAGGTGCGGACGACGTTCGTAATGACGGCCTTGCCGTACTGGAGAGTCGCCTCCGCCCCCGTGATGCCCGACTCATCCAGCGCCTTGTTGACCTGCTGCTGCAGTTCGCGTACGGCACGGCGGAAGTCCTGGTCGTCCATCAGGCCATCACCTGATCGCTCTGCTCCACGAGAGCGGCGGCGAACGCCCGTGCGCTGCGCATCAGGGGCGACATCGGCCGGATGCGACCAACGCCGTACGCGAGCGCCGGCGCGGACCACTTGTCGGACGGCAACCATGCCGCGACCTTGGCACCCAGCGTCTTGCCGATTTCCTTGAGCTGGTACTGGCCGTCCCCCACCACGATCAGCTCCGGCTCCGGCAGATGCCCGCGCAGCTCCTTCACATCGCGGATGGCGGAGGTTGTGGCGTGCAGATGGACCAGCGTGGGCCTGGTGACGACGAACACCCGGTCGGCCCGGGCCAGCAGGTCATTCGGCGTGTCCGGCCGCCCCATCTGGCCCAGGTCGACGATCACATCCTCATCCAGGGCGGCCAGGCAACCCGCGATCTCCGGCCAGAGTGGTTGGAGGGCCATAGCCTGCTTGGGCTCGGCAAGGCCGGGGAGAATGAGCCTGCCGTCCTGAGTGGCGTAGAGCTGGTCCCACAGCGCCTCGGCCGCGGCGACTCCCCTGCGAATCTTCACACCCCACTCGGCCAGGCCGCGATCGCGCGGCGTGCCTGCCAGGTAGCCGGACAGGATGGTGCCGCCTCCGGGATCCGCCTCGGCCAGCAGCGCAGGGCGCGGCCACTCAAGGAAGAGCGCGAGCGCGCTGGTGGTCGTACCGGCGGCATGCCCGCCCGAGCACATCACGGTCAGCACGGTGCCCCCGCCTGACAGGCGGGCGTGCGAGTTTGAGCGGCTCTCGACGCGAGCACCATCGCGATCTTCCCCTCCGCCGCCAGGCGGGCCAGAGCCGTACCGGTCGTGGCCGGCACCAGGAAGTCCACGACCACGGTCCCATCGGCGTCAGGCTGCCCGACCTTGTCGACCAGCGCACGGTACTCGACGCCTTGCCGCCCTTCCTCTGGAACGGCTGCCGCGACGACCCGGTCGCCGGGTTTGAGCCCGCGTGCGGGGAGCTGAGTCGCCTTGAGGGCGATCGGCACGATCTGCTGGCCGTCATCGGGGGTGAGGGCCGTGCCCAACTGGGAGGGCGCGAGAAGCGTCCCAGCCTTGAGGTCGGCTGTGGCTCGCTTGCCGATGACGCCGTCCCGGTCCCGCGTGCGGATCCACTGCATCCCCGGCACCACGCCCACCCCGAGGCTCGTCAGGTCCTGAGCCTCGATGACCTGGCCGATCGGCACGTCACGGGCCATGACCAGGACCTGTGTGCGATGCGCGGCCAGTTGATACACCTGCAGCACCGTGACCGCGCTCAACACGACCGCGAGAACGCCGACGACGGCCATCGCGGGGCGGCGCTTACCTGGCACGGGCCGCGCGGTGGGTGGGCTGTTCGTGGCCGCTAAAGATCGCTGGAGCATGCGTCAGTCCTTGGTGATGAGTGCCTGGGCTTCCGCGACGCGGAGCGGGAACGAGGTCGACCGTGTGATCGGCGGCAACGTGCCACCGGTCCCGCCCGAGCCGGTCCACGTGCCGCTCCACGTGACCGTTACCGTGACCCGATAGGCGTTCCCCTGCCCCTGACGGAGCGACGGCTGGAGGTACCTCACCGCGCAGGTCGGCTTCTGGCGACTCGCGGGGAGCTCCGGGTTGTAGGGCGTGCCGGGCCCCTGGCAGGTAACGGGTTTGCCACCGTCACCCGGGTCAACGGTCATCTTCTGGGGGCGTGCTGCCGCCTCTGCCCAGACGCCGGCCGTCTCCACCCGCTTGTGCTTCGGGCTCCACTCCCCCTTGGCCAGATAGACCCACTCGTCCAGGCCGACCAGGCCGGTGGAGCCGCGCGGCGGAGCGGTGAGGACCTTCGGCTCGCGCACCGGGATCATCGCCCACGCCTTCCGAGCCAGTTGAGCGGGCGTCACGCGAGGAGCTCCGGGCGCGCGATCGGGAACCCAGCGGACGTCGCGGAAGCCGTCGGAACACTCGACCAGGTAATAGGCGCCCTTGCCCTTCGGTACGCCTCCGGGGCTCGACGCCGGGTCGACCCATTCCAGGCCGCCGTTCTTCATGCCATCGGCGTGCCAGGGTGTGTAGGAACAGGTGACACCGGACCCACGATGAGCCGCACTCGCGCTTGTGACCTGCTGTCCTGAGTGCGGATCTTTGTCGGCCGTCAGGACATAGCCCAAAGGCGACGTCTGAACCCCGTTGTTGTCCAGTGGTGGCGAGGGCGTGAGCATCGACACAGCGGGCAGCACGCCCGCAATCAGGATCCGGCTGAGCACGCTTCCCTCACATGCTCAAGAGTCGAGACCTTCCACGCCCCCTCAACCAAGAGCAGCGTCGCGACGAGATGGGTGTTCTCACTCCCGTGAAGGACCCGCTTCGAGGTCTTCTCGTCCATCTGTCCGCTATTGCGGTTGTCCTGGCAGTCGTGCAGTGTGGCCTTCTGCCCCTCGATCTTGATGTCGAAGGGGTGGAATACCGGCATCCCCCATGTGAATCTTCCGCCGACCCGAAGGGCGACGATGCCGCGGAGCATTCTGCTCAGCAGGGGTTCGGTCGCGAACGGGGCGATGATCGGTTTGCGCTGCCCGTCAGGGGTATGTTCGGCACGCCGACCCGCGGAGTAAATGCCCTTGTAGGCGGCAAGCACCGCCTCCTCCGCCTTTCCGGTAGGCGTAGCACCCGGCTGCGGTGAGACGGTCGTCGAAACCGTGGGTGACGGCTGCGGCACTGCCCCCTCATCTGCCGCACAAGCCGAAGCCGACAGCGCGAGAACAACCAGCGCAAGCCGTTTCGAATATCGACAGACTGTCGCCACCACCAGCGCCCTTTACTCAGAGCAATCAGATCATTGCGGAGAGCTACAGGCTAGATGGCGAATTTCAGCGAGGCCAGAGGAGACAACTAACCAGTAGGACACATTGAGGTAGCCGCAGCGAGCGACCTCTACCAGGGAAAATGTCCTTATCGGCCGATGCCGTCAACTATCGTGCATCTGCCTCTCTGCCCGAGAAACAATGGGTTCGAGGTCACCCTCGGCGCTCAGGTCCTGTGCGCTGATGGCGTGGGGCCGTGGCGTGAACGGCAGGGTCGGCAAGCCTGCCGTTCTTGTCCAGCAGTGCTACTGCCCGTGCCGTCCATGACAGCCAACCGCGCGGCGACGCCATCGGGGAGCGCTCACTTGGTCTGCATCTGTGCAAACCGCTGTGCATTTCGCCTGCTCACCGTCATGGCCTTACTGCAAAGACCTCGCCCAACTACGCTGCGCTATATGGAGCGTCAGCCCAACACCCGGCTCGCGGACGTCATCGACCAGGCCGGTGTCTCCCACCTCGGCCTGGCCAGCCGTATCGGCCACGTCGCAAAGGAATGGCGCGTGCCTGTGCGGCCTTCCCATACGCAGATCGCACGATGGATCGAAGGCCAGAAGCCACGAGGCGTCACCGCTGCTCTGATCGCTGAAGCACTCAGCCGCAAGCTGGGTCGCCGGGTCACCCTGGCGGACATCGGGCTGGAGGGCAGCACCACCTCACCGGAGATCGGACTTAACTTCTCTGACGTCCCCGCCGACCTCGTCAACACGTTGGCTCAGCTAGCTACCGCTGACGCACAGCGGCGAGAATTCCTGCGAAGCACGGTGAATGTGGGGGCCCTCACCCAGGCGGCCTTCGGATGGCTCCTGTCCACCCCGGCCCAGCCTCCGAGTGGATCGGCGGGTCGCAGGGTGGGGATGAGCGACGTCGAAGCGATCCGCTCCGCCACGACCATGTTCGCCGATCTGGACAACCGTTTCGGCGGTGCGCACGCTCGCTCGGCCGCCCTTCAATACCTGCTCGACCAGATCGTCCCGCTGCTGAACGGCACGTACACCTCCGCCGTCGGGCGGTCGCTGTTCAGCGCGGTTGCCGAGTTCTGCCTGTCCGTGGCGTGGATGGCCTACGACAGCGGCTGGCACGGCCTCGCCCGCCGCTACTTCCTACAGGCGCTTTCTCTGGCCCATCACGCCGACGACCGGATGCTCGGTGCCAGCATCCTGTCCGCGATGTCCCATCAGGCGACTTACCTCGGCGAATACCGGGAGGCCCTCCATCTTGCTCGCGCTGCGCAGCACGATGTGAAAGGCCGAGCTCCCGCACTGCTCAGAGCACAGTTCGCCGCGATGGAAGCCCGCGCCGCCGCCAATCTCCCCGACGGGGCCGGGGAGTGCCTCACGGCTCTCGATACTGCCGCCAGGGCGTTCAACGAGCACAAGCCCGGCGAGGAGCCTGAGTGGATCGCGTACTTCGACGAGTCCGAGCTGGCCGACGAGTTCGCGCACTGCTTCCGGGACATGGGGGACGCCAGGGAGTCATACCGTCATGCCACCCACTGCCTGTCCGTCTCCGAAACCAGTCCAGCCGCCGGAGGATACGCACGTAGCCGGATCTTCTCGCGGATCGTGCTCGCCACGAGCCTCGTCGATCAGGGCGACGTGGAGCAGGCATGCCACGTTGCCGTACGAGTCCTGCCCCGGATCCAGGAGACCGCGTCGATCCGCTGTACTACTTACCTTCGTGACCTGCATAACCGCATGAGTGTTCGCAGCGATCATCCAGCGGTCATCGAATTCACCGAGCAGGCTCGGCCTGTGCTGCGAGGTCGCCAGCTCCGCGCAGCTTCTTGAGCAATTTCTATCCGGATGACGCGGGTCAGGATGATGTGGAAGAGCAGGGTTGACCATGGGGTGAGACTCCCGGTAGGACACAGCCGACCAAGGCCCGATGCCCCTATCGGGAGTCTCGTTGCAGAAGCCGTACTACTCGAGGAAGCACAAGCGCTGCGGAGTAGACGTTCAGGTCCTCGCCGACCCCACCGGCCGCCTGGTCTCGCCTCTCCTGCTCCGCCTCGGGCGGTGCACGACCTGATCGCAGCCCGGACCGCCCATCTGATCGATGCTCGAGTGAGAGCCGACGTTCGTCCTGCGGTCTTCGGAGACAACCACCACTCAGGACGACAAGGGCTCAGAGGTTGTTTCTTCCTGGTCCGCTTTTTCGATACTTCTCAGTAGCGCCTGGACAAGGCCACGTGCTCCTCGGCGTGCCGGCGCCTGAGCCAACTCTTTTTCAAGAACCTCACGAACCTTTTCTGCTTCAGTGAGCGTGTAATAGCCACCTCCCAGCCTATTTCGCAGCAACGCCTCGACCCGCTGGTCTTTCGCAGCTTTCAGTAGCTCAAGCACCCCATCGGGTCGGTCTGCGATCAGACGATAAGCAACTTCCAGGGCGGCATCACGAACAGCTGAATCAAGGTGCTGCATGATCCAAGCCGCCCGGTGGATTGGCCGGACTTGCTGCCCGGCGGGCGGGATGATGATGAGATCAAGCAGTGCCTCGGCAGCTGCTCCGCTGGCTGGGCAGAGAAGTATCAGCTTGGTATAGAGCTCTCGCTTGCCGTGCTTGATGGCTGAATAGAGGCAGTAGGCGACGTCCTCGCTACTGAGGTCACCTGCACACGCTGCCTGGTATGCCGTGATGAGGTCGTCAGCGTCCAGGGCAAGTTCTGGATCGCGATACCCAGGGTCCGAAGATCCAGGGCTGTCCCATGTCAGCCTGGCTTCGCGAACTCGGAGAGCAATATCGGCGAACTTCTTCCGAGTGTAGAGGTCAGCGGCGCCTCCGGGCTTCTCACCACGTCGGACATCATCAACCTGACGGCCAAGTTCGACAGCGTCGTCGTGAGGGACTCCGGCTGCTTCGAGGCACCGAGCGACAGTCCTGCCCGCAGTCTTCAGCCTGAAGGCGCTGTAGAAGCTTTGCCTAGCGGGCAGGATCGACCCGACTCCACTGTTCTCCAACGCCGAGTAGGCAGCGTGACAGGACATCGTCCCGTTTCCAACTGCCATGTGCTCCTCGAATGTACGCCGCAGTCTCCGGACAAGCTGCGACCGAATGTCATCACCTGCGAAGGGATCGGGGCCCTCGGCGTCGTCGTGCCACTTGATCGTTCTCATGGTGCTCCTTCCATCCCGGCCAGCTCGACATTATCCCCGACGTTTGGACGTCTAAGGGTCCATGCGTAGACCTTGGATGCGACTGCCCGCGATTTAAGGTCCAGGTCTTTCGACGGACGGATTAGACACCCGGAATACACCAATCTGGTCAGCAACAGCCCGTCAGCAACTTGCCGTCGTGGCCGACACAATGACCAGGAGGTCGCTATTTTTAGTTTCAGGCCCTCTCCACCAGCAGAACAGCCCGACTCTGCCGCTCTTAAGAAGTTGCGTGAAGAAATTGACAGTCGTCTCAGATGTATCTGGATCGCTGTCGCGAGCGTTACCGCACTGGTCATCGGCACTGATGCGGGAGTCCTTTCCTGGATCAGCGGCCAGGATCCTGCAGCAGCGGCCCTTGCTGGTTGTGGAGTATCCTTCGCGGCTTTGACGCTTGGCCTTCTGATCGTGAACACACTGCGGCGACCGTTCTGATATTTGAAGACTAAGCCCCGTCCGGCAAGCCGGACGGGGCTTCCGATTTGGTTGGCAGGACGGGACGGAGAATCGCGCCGGGCAAGAGAACAACGAGATGTCGCGGGCCTCGTATGTTGGTCGTCTGCTGTATTACCGGGGCCTCCCCTAACTCCTAGACTCATCCCGGCCAGGGTGATCAGTAAGGGTGCCAGTGCCGGGGCCTGTCCGGCTCCTTCAGGTCGGCGATCCTGCGGCGTACCTCAGCAGCGATCTCTTCGCTGTCGCCGGCCTTCTGCGCCAGCCAGCATGTCATCCGCAGTTCTCGGACAGCGCGCAGCACCTGGTACCGAGGCAGTCGCGTCACGTCGAATCCATACACCTCACAAAACCGCTCGTACTCGGCGTCGGTGTGCCACCCCAGGTCCCGGTAAACGGCCGTGATCGCCAGGTCCCACTCAGGCGGTCCCCAGCACAGCCCTTCCAGGTCGAACAGCACCACCTCGCCGGAGGATGTCTTCAGCACGTTGCCGATGTTGGCGTCGCCGTGGATCACCGCTCGCGGCAGCACGTACGGCACATCGGCGAGATCCTCGCGCAGAGTTCGGGTCAGCGTCCGCAAGGTCAGACGATCGGCTGCCGTGAGAGCAGGTGCGGACTCTATACGCTCATCCAGTCGCTCGAGCGGTTCCAACTCGGGCAACGCGAGATCGGGCGGAGGCCGAAGGGCGTGTAAGCGTCGCAACACCGCGGCGAGGTCAGCCGGGACAGTCCAGTCGCCCTCCACCGCGTGCCACAGAGACACCACCGTTCCGGCTGCAATGTACGGTTGCTCACCCTCCAGGGGCCGAGTGACCGTGAGCCCCTCAGCCGTCAGCCACCGAGCGACCTCAACCTCACGGCGAGACGAATCCAGGCGATCGAGGCTCCTGGCAACGCGGGCGATGATGTGCCCGTCGGCCAGCCGCAACACGGCGCGATCCCCGATACGTACAACCTCTGGTTTTTGATTTTGATCATCAAAACCGGCGCGCCGGGCAGCCTCACGCGCGGCCTCGACAGCGATATCAGCGAACAACAGGGCGACCACCCATCAGATGCTTTCCTTCGTTCCGCTCACCGCACGCACTGCTCGCGGCGACTGGCCAGGCCGAGGTGGGGACGCCAGCCATTTCGATGACGTCGGCGAGCCCGAGTGTCGGGCTGACGATCCATAGGCCGCAGCGTAGTTGGGGCTCCGTCCCTGCAGTAAGGCCCTGGTGGCGGGCAGCTCGAATGCACAGCGGTTTGCACAGATGCAGAGCCGCTGAGCGCTCCCGGGCGCCGTTCCCGCGCGGTTGGCTGTGGGTCATGGACAACACGCACAGCAGCTCGCTGCTGAACGAGAACGGCGGGGCACCGCCCCTGCCGTTCACGCGGCGGGCTCAGCCGGCCCGTCGCCATCCGCACCCCTCGGCCTGGTGAAAGCAGAGCCTCCCCCGGTGTCTGACACGTCCATCGGAGATCGTCTATGTCAACATCCCACCCCGCGGCGGAGCCCTTGGAGGCGCTGGCTGAGGAGTTGCGAAGCCGGAACTTCTCCGCCCGAATCGTCGTCCCGCTCAATCGCATCCCCCGGCTTCAGGTGATAAACCCCGCCGCTCCGGCGCTTACGGAGCAGGTTCTCGCCAAGCCCGATTCGGACGGAGCCTGGCACTACTGGTTCCCGTGGCCGGCTCTCATCGCTGCTGTCGACGACATCCCCGCCGCGGCCGATCGCATCGAACACGTCCTCGCCGAGGTCGGCCGAAACACCGGCGGCAGGCCAGGAGCCGACGCCCCGGAAGGCCTCGCCTCGTCCGCCCGTACCCGTTCAGGAGAACTACATGGCATACCTGACTGCCTCGAGACCACCGGGGCGTGAAGAGTCCGCCGCTCGGCAGGTGGACACCCACCTCGCAGCCACGCACAACATCCGTGGCGGGCAGATCCACACGTACCGAGGGGTCGCGCTCCTCCGCCTCGGCGACCTGTCCGTCTGGTTCCGTGCGGGGAAGATCTCCTGGAGCACCGGAGAGCTCGGTGCGGACGGCAAGCCTAAGGCGACCGCCTTCCTCCTGCACGAGACCGCACAGGCGGCCAGCAAGATCGCCCAGCGCTACCGGGAACTTCGCGGGCACGTGGGCCTTCATGCGGTACGGATCGGGTGAACGTGTCGCTGCTCTGGCTTGTGCTGTGCCTCAAGGGCATCTGGCCACCTCGGGCGGGTGCCACCACGACGCTGCGGTTCCGACGGGTGGGCGCCGACGGCCAGCCGCAGGAGTACCGGCTGAGTGTCGCCGATACCGGCGCACGCGAACGCTGGACACAGGGCGACGACGTACTGCATGACGGAGCCGCCCTCATGGACGACCTCCCGATGCAGTGGTGTGACATGCGCGTGCAGGAGCTCATCAACACTGGCTGGGAGTTCGCCGGCGTGAACGTCGACATCGCGTCGATATCCAGCCGAGCCCCGACGAGCGGAATCGCCACCCCATAGCCCTCGGCGGCGCGGTCGAGTGCCCCTCGCCCACAGGGGCAGGCCCCGTCTCCCGCACCGTCGAGCATCCGGCCCGGCCCAGAACGTACCCGCATGCAACGCCTGGGCCGGGCCGTGGACGACGCGGCGCCAGCTCGTACCGGCGCCCCCGCAAGACCGGCCGCGTACGGCCTCAAGGTTTGGTGAGAAGGCCACATGGCCTGTGCCGAGGGACCACGATCACCGGGGCGGCGAGCCCGCCGCCCCGTCAACCTGTGAAGGAAGCGCTGATGACTACACCGCCCATGGACGCGGCCGATATCGCAGCCTCGCTGCGGGCCGACATGGTGCGCGAGCTGCGCGAGATGGACGCGGTCACATCCGAGTCCGTAGCCGCGGCCCTCGCCACCGTGCCCAGGCACCTGTTCGCCCTGGGCGAGCCGCTGGAGGCGGCGTACGCCGCGAACAGTGCCCTGGTGGTCAAGCGGGACGCGAGCGGCCTGGCGCTGAGCTCTCTGTCGGCCGCCCACATCCAGGCGGTGATGTTGGAGCAGGCCGAGATCGAACGCGGCATGCGGGTTCTGGAGATCGGCTCGGGTGGTTACAACGCCGCTCTGATTCAGGAACTCGTTGGAGCCGAGGGAAAAGTCGTTTCGGTCGACATCGACCCCGACATCGTCGAGCGCGCCCGCACCTGCCTCAAGACAGCCGGCTACGACCATGTCGAGGTGGTGCTGGCCGACGCTGAGAACGGCGTGCCGGAGCAAGCGCCGTACGACCGGATCATCGTCACCGCGGGGGCCTGGGACATTCCCCCGGCATGGGTGGACCAACTCTCCAAAGTCGGCAGGATCGTTGTCCCGCTGCGGGTGAGAGGGCGGACCCGCACCATCGCCTTCGACCGCAGCGACGACATCCTGGTGAGCCGCAGCTACTGCCTGTCGGACTTCGTACCGATGCAGGGGTCCGGTTCGTTCAGCGAGCACATCGTGCAGCTCGCCGAAGGGGTCGTGCTGCAGGTCGATGAAGAGCCACAGCGGTTCGACGTCGAGGCGCTGCGGCAGGCACTCGACTCCCCGAGGCTGGAACGCTGGTCAGGGGCGGCCTTCGACCTGCCCGACGAGCTGGAGCTGTTCCTCCTCACCAACGCGCCGCAGGTCGCCATTCTGCACGCCAGCGAGGAATTCGTCGCACAGGGGCGTTTCGCCCCCTCGGTGACCAGAGGCGTTCCTGCCCTCATCAGCGGCGGCAGCTTCGCCTACCGGACGAAACGGCCGAACGAGGAGACCGGCGGCTTCGAAAGCGGGGTCTTCGCTCACGGCCCCGAAGCCGAAGCCGTCGCTGCGGAGTACGTGGAACTGCTACGGCGCTGGGCGAGCGACCACCGCCGCCGCGGTGCCGCGCGCATCCAGTACATCCCGAAGACCGCCCGAACGAGCCTCCCCTACCGAGGGCTCATCAGCAAGCGGCACGGAGCCGTCGTCGTCTCCTGGCCCTGAAGCGCCCGGCTCCAACAGGGAGAACCGGGAACCCTGCACCACCACGAAGGAGGTTCTCATGTCCATCCAGATCGAGAACGCACCGGCTACGCAGGCCGGAGAGGAGGACTTCGGGGAGTGGGACCTGGACGTCTCGATCGTCGAGTCCGGCCCGGCCGCGGACAAGCTCATCCGGATGACCGACGACGGCTGCGGGACGACCTGCCAGTCCGCCTGCTCGACCACCTGCCCGTAGGCGCTGACGCCCCGACCCTCTGAAACCCCGGGCGCCCGGTCGCCGCACCGACCGGGCGCTTCCGTCTCCGGGAGCGGCACATGTACGAGTATCTCGACGCTGTCGTGGCGCGAGCCGCCGTCTGGCCGGCGCACCGCACGCCCGGCTCATGGCCAGACATGAACGGAACAGCAGCCGGACCAGACTCCTGGCGGCAGTGGCTACGAGAGACCATGCGGATACCCGGTTTCCTGTCCGCGTTGGAGCAGGCCAGCCCCGTTCTGACGCACCGAGTGACCGAGATCTGTGAGGGGCGGGACGTCTCTGAGCCTGCCATGCGCCGGGCGGTGCTCTCGGTTATGCGCTACCTGCTTCGTGCCTCAGGACGCGCGACGCCGTTCGGCCTGTTCGCCGGTATCGCCCCGGCTCACATCGCCGCCTTACCCATGGCCCACGTCGGTGGCGCCCATCGCGCCGTAGCCAAGGTCGACGCCGGGTGGCTTGCGGGAGTGATCGAGCGTCTGGAGGCCGAACCGGCGCTGCGACCACGTCTGAAGGTCATGGCCAACAACCTCGTGTTCGAGCGTGACGGCCATTTGGTGTTGGAGCACCGCCCCGCCGGGGCGACTCGCGACCAGCCGACGCATGTGAGCGTGCGAGCCACCGCGCCGATCCGGACGGCTATGAGCCTGTCACAGAGCCCGATCCGGCTGGGGGAGCTGGCGGAGAAGCTCGCGGCCGATTTTTCTGGCGTCCCTGCCGCTGTCGTGGACCGACTGCTTGTGGACCTGGTGGCACAACGCCTGCTCGTCACCAGCTTGCGTCCCCCGATGACCGCAGCCGATCCCCTCGGCCATCTCCTGTCTGAACTCGAGGAGACGGCAGCCGGAGAGCTCGCTGAGGTGGCCGAGACTGTCGGGCGTCTACGCCGGATCGCTCAGGAATTGGCCAAGCACGACGACGCTCCCACCTCAGCGATAGCGCGTAGCCGTCGCACGCGCCTTGCCTCCGGCATGGCCGCCGTCGCGCCCGTAACGGGGTCCGCGCTCGCAGTCGATCTGCGGATGGACTTGGACCTTGCGGTGCCGCAGTCGGTGGCCGCCGAGGCGGCGAAGGCCGCCGGCGTACTCGTACGACTCGCCCCTCGCTCGGACCTCGGCCCCGGCTGGGTCGCCTGGCATGGCCGCTTCCTGGAGCGCTACGGGCCGCGGGCCCTGGTTCCCGTCCTCGACGCCGTCGATCCCGATATCGGACTCGGATATCCGGCCGGCTACCTCGGCGCACCGTCGCCGCCTTCGGCCGCGCTGTCTGAGCGGGACGTGAAGCTGGGTGACGTCCCCTCGAGTGGTGTAACTCCAAGCTGTTGATGCAAGCCCCGGACATGGGGCGAGCCATCGTGTGACGGTCAGCGAGTTCCCGACCAAAGGTTCTCGCGGAGGACACCACACGATGGCT
>NZ_JABBWX010000059.1:0-657 GCF_014161375.1 Microbispora sp. H10830 | reverse complement strand
TCACCGACACCGGAGCCGAGTACGTGGTGAACGCCCCGTTGTCCAGCGCGTACTCCACCCTGTCCACACCCGACTCGGTGTCACTCGCCGAGACCGTCACCGTCGCGGAACCGACGTAGTTGCCGTCGGCATCCTTGTCACCGGACACCTGCCCCGACACCAGCGGAGGCGTGGTGTCCTTCTGCTCCGGCGCGACGACCTTGAACGACACCGACGCGACGTCGGAGGCGTTCCCGGCCTTGTCGGTGGCCCGGTAGCTCACGGTGTGCGCGCCCGCCTGCTTGACCGCCACCGGCGCGGAGTACAGGCCGAACGGCTGCCCGTCGAGAGAGTATTCGACCGTGTCGACGCCCGACTCGGTGTCGGTCGCCGAGACGGTCACCGTCGCGAGACCGACGTAGTTGCCGTCGGCGTCCTTGTCACCGGACACCTGCGCCGACACCTGCGGAGCGGTCGTGTCCTTCTGCTCCGGTGCGACGACCTTGAAGGTCACCGACCCGACCGGCGAGGTGTTGCCCGCCTTGTCCGTGGCCCGATACTGCACCGTGTGCGACCCGGTCTTGTTCACCGAGACCGGGGCCGTGTAGGCCGCGAACGCCGCGCCGTCCAGCGCGTACTCGACCTTGTCGACACCCGACTCGGTGTCGGTCGCCGAGA
>NZ_JABBWX010000058.1:0-714 GCF_014161375.1 Microbispora sp. H10830 | reverse complement strand
TCGCTGATTCCCAGCATGCGATTGGACGATCTGCTGGCGGAGTTGCAGTCGCGTCTGGAGGCCGTGCTGGCCACCAGGGATCGGGTGCACGCGCTGTTGGAGGCGGTCGTGTCGATCGGCAGCGACCTCGACCTGGAGGTGGTGCTGCGGCGCATCGTGGCCACCGCCACGACGCTGGTGGACGCGACGTACGGCGCGATGGGTGTGATCGGGGAGGAGAACACGCTCATCCAGTTCGTGCCGGTGGGGCTGAGCGAGGAGGAGATCGCCAGGATCGAGCACTGGCCGCACGGGCTGGGCCTGCTCGGCCTGCTGATCAAGGAGCCGCAGACGCTGCGGCTGGCCGACATCTCCCAGCATCCCGAGTCCTACGGCTTCCCGCCGGGCCATCCGCCCATGGGCAGTTTCCTGGGGGTGCCGGTCCGGGTGCGCGAGGAGGTGTTCGGCAACCTCTACCTCACCGAGAAGCGCGGCGGCGGGAACTTCGACGAGGACGACGAGGCGATCGTGGTCGCCCTGGCCACCGCCGCCGGAGTGGCGGTCGAGAACGCCCGTCTGTATGAGGAGAGCCGCCGCCGCGAGACCTGGTTGCAGGCGTCCTCGGACATCACCACCCGGCTGCTGTCCGGCGGCGAGCCGCAGGAGGTCCTCACGCTCATCGCCCGGCGCGCCCGCGAGATGGCCGACGCCGACGCCGTGGCGATCCTGCTGCCG
>NZ_JABBWX010000057.1:0-789 GCF_014161375.1 Microbispora sp. H10830 | reverse complement strand
CGCAGCCAGCAGGTGTTCTCCACCCCCTCCAGCGTGGGCACCCTGGAAGGGTCGCGGATGTACAAGCGAGGCGGCGCCTACTACATCTTCCTGACCCGCCCGGCCAACGGCCAGTACGTGCTGAAGTCCACCAACGGCCCCTTCGGCCCCTATGAGATGCGCCAGGTGCTGCTGAACATGGGCGGCCCGGTCTCCGGCGGCGGAGTGCCGCACCAGGGCGGGCTGGTCCAGACCCAAAACGGCGCCTGGTACTACATGGCCTTCCAGGACGCCTACCCCGGCGGCCGCATCCCCGTCCTGGCCCCCATCACCTGGACCTCCGACGGCTGGCCCACCGTGCAGACCGTCAACGGCGCCTGGGGCGGCTCCTACCCCTACCCCAACGTGCCCCGCCCGCCACGACAGGTGAAGTCCCCGACCGGGACCGACACCTTCGCCGGCACCCAGCTCGGGCCCGAATGGGAATGGAACCACAACCCCGACACCACCAAGTACAGCGTGGACAACGGGCTGCGACTGCAGACCGCCACCGTGACCAACGACCTGTACTCGGCCCGCAACACCCTGACCCACCGCATCCTGGGCCCGTCCTCGACCGCGACGATCCAGCTCGACTACTCGGCCATGCGCGACGGTGACCGGGCCGGACTGGCGATGCTGCGCGACTCATCGGCCTGGATCGGGATCCGGCGCGACAACGGCCAGACCCGTCTGGTCGCGACCAACAACCTGACCATGAACAGCAGCTGGCAGACCACGTCCACCGGCACCGAGGCCGCCAGCACACCC
>NZ_JABBWX010000056.1:0-822 GCF_014161375.1 Microbispora sp. H10830 | reverse complement strand
GAGTTGCTGGGGCGGTTGGGGCATGGGGAGATCCGGCCTCGTACCGAGGTGGGCCGGTTGTCTCCGGCGCACAAGCAGATCGTGAGCATGGCTCGGGCGTTGTCGCATTCGGCTCGGTTGATCATCATGGACGAGCCGTCGGCGGCGTTGGCGCATGACGAGGTGGAAAACCTGTTCCGGGTGATCCGTGATCTCACCTCTCAGGGGGTGGCGGTGATCTACATCTCCCACCGTTTGGAGGAGATCCGGGAGATCGGGGATCGGGTCACGGTGTTGAAGGACGGGCGGACGGTCGCGGTGGGTCTGGCGGCCAAGGACACGCCGACTTCGCAGATCGTGGCGTTGATGACCGGCCGGAATGTGGAGTATGTGTTCCCGCCGCGGCCGGGCCGGGATGCTCATGAGGGGCGGCCGGAGGTGTTGCGGGTGGAGAACCTGACGCTGCCGGGCCGGTTCGCGGAGGTGTCGTTCAGTATCCGGGCCGGGGAGATCGTCGGGCTGGCCGGTCTGGTCGGTTCGGGCCGCAGTGAGATCGTCGAGGCGATCTACGGTGCGCGGCGGGCCAGTGGCCGGGTTGTGCTGGATGGGCGGGTGGTGCGGCCGGGCAGTACGACCCGGGCGGTGCGGATGGGCATGGGTCTGGCGCCGGAGGAGCGTAAGGCGCAGGCGTTGCTGCTGGATCATCCGGTGGCGCAGAACATCACGCTGGCGAGCCTGAGCCGCTACACCAAGCCGCGGTGGCTGGGCTGGCTGGATCGGCGTGGTGAGTTCGCCGAGGCCAAGCGGTTGTCGGAGGCGTTGGACATTCGTCCGCCTGATCCG
>NZ_JABBWX010000055.1:0-828 GCF_014161375.1 Microbispora sp. H10830 | reverse complement strand
TGGTCGACATGCACAGCAAGCTGACCACCGCCGACCTGATCGACGGCATCCACCCCACCGCGAACGGCTACGACAAGATGGCCGCCGCCTGGTACGCGGCGCTCCAGTCGGTCCCCGGCAGCATCGGCCAGTCCGGCGGCGGCACCCCCAGCGCGACGCCGACCTCCTCCGCGAGCGCCATCCGGGGGGTGGGGTCGGGCCGGTGCGTGGACGTCACCGACGTCTCGCAGGTCAACGGCACCCAGGTGCAGATCTGGGACTGCAACGGGCAGAGCAACCAGCAGTGGACGCAGACAAGTGCCGGTGAGCTGCGGGTCTACGGCAACAAGTGCCTCGATGTGAACGGCGGCGGCACCGCCGACGGCACCAGCGTGATCATCTGGGACTGCAACGGCCAGAACAACCAGCAGTGGCGCTTCAACTCCGACGGCACCATCACGGCGGTCGGCGCGAACAAGTGCCTGGACGTCCCCAACTACTCGACGGCCAACGGCGTCAAGCTCCAAATCTGGACCTGCAACGGCCAGAACAACCAGAAGTGGACCCGCGTCTGACGGTGCGGTTCCCGCCGTGGTCGCCTTCGCCGAAGGCGACCACGGCCACGTCCATTACGGAGTCTGCCGGACGGCTCACTCCCAGACCCAACTTATGAGGAATCAGCGTGAAACAACGACTCAGAGCGATACTGGCGGCCGTCGCCCTGCCTCTGGTGGTGGCGGGAATGTTCCTCGGGGTCCGGCCCGCCGCGGCGGCGTCGCTGACCCGGGTGACCAATTTCGGCACCAACCCGACGAACCTGAACATGTACCTCTACGTGCCCGACAGGGT
>NZ_JABBWX010000054.1:0-919 GCF_014161375.1 Microbispora sp. H10830 | reverse complement strand
GTCGCCCACACCGACGCCAACGCCATCAGCGCCCCGACCGACAGATCGATACCACCACCGATGATCACGAACGTCATCCCGACCGTGATCACCCCGATCGTCGAGGCCAGCGCCAGGATGCTCACCAGATTGGAGGACGTCGCGAAGTTCTCCGGCCTGGTCACCAGGCCCACGATCGCCAGCAGCACCAGCGCCGCGACCAACCCCAGATGCCGGACCTCACCCAGCCGGCCGAACCGCCCGCCCGGACCCGCCGCCTTCACGCGCGGACCGGCCGGCGCGGCCTGATCGACCTCAGTCATCGAACGCTCCTTCAGAGGGGGGATTAGCTACACCGGACCCGGAATCGGACACGGACCCGGAATCGGATGCGGAATCGGACGCGGACCCGGAATCAGACACAGGCCCGGAACCAGACACGGAATCGGACGTGGACGCGGAATCGGATGCGGATGCGGGCGCGGGTGTCTCCCGCGCGGAGACCATCACCAGATCGAGCACCCGGTGCTCGTCCAGGTCCTCGGCCGGCGCCTCGTGGACGATCCGGCCCTCACGCACGACCAGCACCCGGTCGGCCAGACCCAGCACCTCGGGCACCTCGCTGGACACCAGCAGTACCCCGATACCGTCATCGGCCAGCTTGCGCACCAGCGCATACAACTCCGCCCGGGCCCCGACATCCACACCACGCGTCGGCTCATCCAGCAACAACAACTTGCGGTCCTCGGCCAGCCACCGCCCCAGCACCGCCTTTTGCTGGTTACCACCCGACAACGTCCGAATCGGCCGCCGCGGATCAGGCGGACGAATGTCCAACGCCTCCGACAACCGCTTGGCCTCGGCGAACTCACCACGCCGATCCAGCCAGCCCAGCCACCGCGGCTTGGTGTAGCGGCTCAGGCTCGCCAGCGTGATGTTC
>NZ_JABBWX010000053.1:0-948 GCF_014161375.1 Microbispora sp. H10830 | reverse complement strand
TCTCTAGGGGGCCTTACCCACACAAGGTGGTGGGAGACCTCATCTTGAGGCGAGCTTCCCGCTTAGATGCTTTCAGCGGTTATCCCTACCGAACGTAGCCAACCAGCCGTGCTCCTGGCGGAACAACTGGCACACCAGAGGTTCGTCCGTCCCGGTCCTCTCGTACTAGGGACAGCCCCTCGCAAGTCTCCTGCGCGCGCAGCGGATAGGGACCGAACTGTCTCGCGACGTTCTAAACCCAGCTCGCGTACCGCTTTAATGGGCGAACAGCCCAACCCTTGGGACCTACTCCAGCCCCAGGATGCGACGAGCCGACATCGAGGTGCCAAACCATCCCGTCGATATGGACTCTTGGGGAAGATCAGCCTGTTATCCCCGGGGTACCTTTTAGCCGTTGAGCGACACCGCTTCCACACGCCGATGCCGGATCACTAGTCCCAGCTTTCGCTCCTGCTCGACCCGTCAGTCTCACAGTCAAGCTCCCTTGTGCACTTACACTCGACACCTGATTGCCAACCAGGCTGAGGGAACCTTTGGGCGCCTCCGTTACCTTTTAGGAGGCAACCGCCCCAGTTAAACTACCCACCAGACACTGTCCCCCACCCGGATTCACGGGCGCGGGTTAGACGTCCAAAACGACCAGAGTGGTATTTCACCAATGACTCCACGATAACTAGCGTTACCGCTTCCCAGTCTCCCACCTATCCTACACAAGACGCTCCAAACGCCAATGTCAAGCTGTAGTGAAGGTCCCGGGGTCTTTCCGTCCTGCTGCGCGAAACGAGCATCTTTACTCGTACTGCAATTTCACCGGGCCTGTGGTTGAGACAGCGGGGAAGTCGTTACGCCATTCGTGCAGGTCGGAACTTACCCGACAAGGAATTTCGCTACCTTAGGATGGTTATAGTTACCACCGCCGTTTACCGGCGCTTAAGTTCTCACCTTCGC
>NZ_JABBWX010000052.1:0-1107 GCF_014161375.1 Microbispora sp. H10830 | reverse complement strand
GGTTCGACCGCTTGAACTTCGCGACCCGATACGTCGTCCGCGTGCCGTCGTCGTTCATCACCGTGATGTAGTCGGCGGAGACCTCCTCCACCACACCGGCCTTCTCGGCCGTGATGACATCACCGGCGTCGGTCGCGGCGCGGTACTCCATGCCCGTGCCGACCAGCGGGGCCTCGCTCTTCAGCAGAGGCACCGACTGACGCTGCATGTTCGAACCCATGAGCGCCCGGTTGGCGTCGTCGTGCTCGAGGAACGGGATCATGGCGGTCGCGACCGACACCATCTGGCGCGGCGAGACGTCCATGTAGTTGACCTCGGACGGGTGGACGGCCTCGAACTCGCCGCCCTTGCGGCGGGCGAGCACGCGGGTCTCGGCGAAGGTGCCGTCGGCGTTCAGAGCCGTGTTGGCCTGCGCCACGACGTGCCGGTCCTCCTCGTCCGCGGTCAGGTAGTCGATCTCGTCGGTGACCCGGCCGTCGACGACGCGGCGGTACGGGGTCTCGACGAAGCCGAACGAGTTGACCCGCCCGTAGGAGGACAGCGAGCCGATCAGACCGATGTTCGGGCCTTCCGGCGTCTCGATCGGGCACATGCGGCCGTAGTGCGAGGGGTGCACGTCGCGGACCTCGAAGCCGGCCCGCTCACGCGACAGACCACCCGGGCCGAGGGCGGACAGACGCCGCTTGTGCGTCAGGCCGGCCAGCGGGTTCGTCTGGTCCATGAACTGCGACAGCTGCGAGGTGCCGAAGAACTCCTTGATCGACGCCACGACCGGGCGGATGTTGATCAGGGTCTGCGGCGTGATCGCCTCGACGTCCTGCGTCGTCATGCGCTCGCGGACGACGCGCTCCATGCGGGCCAGGCCCAGGCGGACCTGGTTCTGGATCAGCTCGCCGACGCTGCGCAGACGGCGGTTGCCGAAGTGGTCGATGTCGTCGGTCTCGACGACCACCGAGCCCTCCGGGCCCATCGTCTCCTCACCGGCGTGCAGCCGGACGATGTACTCGATGGTGGACACGATGTCCTCGTCGGTCAGCGTGCCCTGGGTGATGTCGGCCTGGACGCCCAGCTTCTTGTTGATCTTGTAACGGCCGACCTTGGCGAGGT
>NZ_JABBWX010000051.1:0-1110 GCF_014161375.1 Microbispora sp. H10830 | reverse complement strand
ACCTCGCCAAGGTCGGCCGTTACAAGATCAACAAGAAGCTGGGCGTCCAGGCCGACATCACCCAGGGCACGCTGACCGACGAGGACATCGTGTCCACCATCGAGTACATCGTCCGGCTGCACGCCGGCGAGGAGTCGATGCGAGTCGCCGACAGCGAGGTCATCGTCGAGATCGACGACATCGACCACTTCGGCAACCGCCGTCTGCGCACGGTGGGCGAGCTGATCCAGAACCAGGTCCGCCTGGGCCTGGCCCGCATGGAGCGCGTCGTCCGCGAGCGTATGACGACGCAGGACGTCGAGGCGATCACGCCGCAGACCCTGATCAACATCCGCCCGGTCGTGGCGTCGATCAAGGAGTTCTTCGGCACCTCGCAGCTGTCGCAGTTCATGGACCACATCAACCCGCTGGCCGCCCTGACGCAGAAACGGCGTCTGAACGCGCTGGGTCCGGGTGGTCTGTCGCGTGAGCGGGCCGGCTTCGAGGTCCGCGACGTGCACCCCTCGCACTACGGCCGCATGTGCCCGATCGAGTCGCCGGAAGGCCCGAACATCGGTCTGATCGGCTCGCTGGCCTCCTACGGGCGGGTCAACGCCTTCGGCTTCGTCGAGACGCCCTACAGGAAGGTCGTCGACGGCAGGGTGACCGACGAGATCGACTACCTGACCGCGGACGAGGAGGACCGGTACGTCAAGGCGCAGGCCAACACGGCCCTCAATCCCGACGGCTCGTTCGCCGAGGCTCGGGTCCTGGTGCGCACCAAGGGCGGTGAGACCGAGCTCGCCCGTGCCGAGGAGGTCGACTACATCGATGTGTCGCCGCGCCAGATGGTGTCGGTGGCGACCGCGATGATCCCGTTCCTGGAGCACGACGACGCCAACCGGGCGCTCATGGGTTCGAACATGCAGCGTCAGTCGGTGCCTCTGCTGAAGAGCGAGGCTCCGCTGGTCGGCACGGGCATGGAGTACCGCGCCGCGACCGATGCCGGTGATGTCATCACGGCCGAGAAGGCCGGTGTGGTGGAGGAGGTCTCCGCCGACTACATCACGGTGATGAACGACGACGGCACGCGGACGACGTATCGGGTCGCGAAGTTCAAGCGGTCGAACC